>JBBDSI010000034.1:0-2543 GCA_040905005.1 Pseudohongiellaceae bacterium | reverse complement strand
GCTGTTGATTGCGGGACGAATTCGCTTCTGTGCAGACATGCAGTGAGCCCGCTGCCGCCTTTTGCTAGAATCCGTCAGCATCGTTCCCTGGTTGCCCGATCCGTGCCCGACTCTCAGTCTGATTACATTCCACTGTTGCAGTTCAAGTCACCCCGCTACTGGCCCACGTGGCTGGGCATCGGCTGTATGTGGTTGCTGGCGCAACTGCCCTATTTCGTGCAGCTACGGCTGGGCCGCGGCATCGGTTGGCTCTCCTACCACCTTGCCCGGGGACGCCGGCATGTCTGTGAGGTCAACCTGCGCCTGTGTTTTCCCGAACTGAGTGAGGACGAGCATCGGCGCCTGGTGCGCGAGACCTTCGCCAACAACGGCATCGGCTTCGTCGAGATCGCCATCTCCTGGTGTGGCCGCCGCGATCGCTATCGCGACAGGGTGACGATTCACGGCCGGGAGAACATCGACGCGGCGTTTGAGCAGGGTCGCGGCATTCTCCTGCTCGGACTGCACCTCACCTGCTTCGAGATCGCTGGCTTCCTCTTCAGCATGCACGGCGACGTCAGTGCCACCTACCGGGCCAATGAGAAGAACCCCCTGTTCAATGCCTTCATGTATAACGGTCGCCGTCGCCTCTATCGCGGGGTCTTTGAACGCAAAGACATTCGCGGCGCCATGCGCTGCCTGAAAGAAAACCGCATGCTCTGGCATGCGCCGGACCAGGATTATGGCCCCCGGCATTCCGTTTTCGTGCCATTCTTCGGAGTCGAGGCGGCAACCATTACCGCCTCCAGCCGCTTCGCGCGCTTCAACAATTCACCGGTCCTGTTCTTCTCCCATTACCGGCGCCCGGATAATAGCGGTTATGATCTGTATTTCAGCGAGGAGATTACCGGTTATCCCAGCGGTGACGACGAGGAAGACGCGCGCATCATCAACGGCCTGGTGGAGGAGGCGATCCGCAAACAGCCGGCGCAGTACCTGTGGCTACACAAGCGCTTCAAGACCTCGCCCCCCGGGCAGAACAGAGATCCTTACGGCAAATGAAGACACCTGACTGGTCAGAATCCGATATCCGCCTGGCGGCGGTGCTGGCCAGCCTGTTGCTCTCCGTCTACAGCTTCGCCTTTCCCGAACTACCGAACGACGATGCCTATGTCTATATCCGCACGGCCGAAATCTACCTGGACCAGGGACTGGCGGCCGCCTTCGCACACTATGGCTGGGCAGGCTATTCCATCCTGATCGCCCTGGTGAGCCGCCTCGGGCCGGACCTGTTTACGGCGGCCTATCTGCTCAATGCCCTGTTTTTCGCGCTGCTGGTCTTTGCCTTCGTCAGCCTCATCGCCGAGTTGAACGCGCGTCGGCTGGTCCTGATCCTCGGCGCCCTGACCGTACTGCTGTATCCAGAACTCAACGAATTTCGCTGGTTCATCATACGCGATATTGGCTTCTGGGCTTTCTCCCTGACGGGTGTGTGGCTGTTGCTGCGCTTCTGCCGGCAGCCGGATTGGGGCCTTGCGGCCGGCTTCACGGGCGTATTTCTGGCCGCCTCGGCGTTCCGACCCGAAGCCCTGCTCTACCTCCTGGCCCTGCCCCTGGCGCCCCTGGCCGACTCTTCGCGCACCGTGCCACAGCGGCGCGCAGCGTTTGTTCGCCTGGCGCTGTCAGCCTGGGTTTCGCTGTTGCTCCTGTACTTGCTGCTGCTGCTCGCGGGGACCAATCTCTGGCAACAGTTGACCGATTTCCTCTCCGTCTACCTGCCCTTCCTTCAGGCGACGTTCGCTCCCGGGGCGGAACGCAGCACCGAACTGAGCCGTCTGCTATTCGGCGAACACGGCGCGAGTTTCTCCGGTGACTACCTGGGCGGTGTCATCGCGCTCGGCCTGCTGGTCGTGCTGCTGATGACCCTGCTGTATGGGCTTAGTGGCGCCTTTTTCTGGATGCTGGCCTTCGGCCTATTCAAGGGCTACGCCAGGCCGGCTCAGCTCACCCGGCCGCCGCTGCTGCTGGCGATCCTGACCAATACCGCCATCCTCCTCGTGTTCCTCTACGTTACCCGCTACCTGACCACCCGTTACGCGATGCTGTTGTGCCTGCTGCTGGCGACACAGATTCCGGTCGTCGTTGCGCATCTTCTCGATTACCTCGAGGGCAGTAACTGGAGGCGACTGGGGAATAGCCTCGTCGTGCTGTTCTTCGTCTATTGCGCCTTCGATGCCCACGTCAGTTTCGGCCGCTCCCGCGACTATCTGCTGGATGCCGCCACCTTTGCGGCCGAGACGGCTGCACCAGCGGGCACGGTGCTGACCAACAACCACACGATCGCCTGGTTCAGCGGCCGGGTTCCGGCCTATGACGAGGTAGAGAGGGTGCCCACGGTGGAGTCCCTGCTGGCGACACGGCCCGGTGACGTCGTCGTCCTGGAGCTGGTACCGGAGGTTCGGCGACTGCTGGAGCTGGATCGCGTCGCCGCGGCGCTGGAGCAGGAGCGCTCGTTCCCCGACGGTGCCGACACGCGCGTGGCTGCCTTCCGGGCGCGATGACAA
>JBBDSI010000033.1:4388-12340 GCA_040905005.1 Pseudohongiellaceae bacterium | reverse complement strand
GGAAAATTCATCCCTGAATTTTCCAACCCACGCCCGCCGATCAGCGGCGCAGAAGTGCGATTCTGCTGGTGATCGGCGGGCTCGCGCTTCGGCTACGCCTCGCGTCGCGCATCCCTGCGCTCACTTCGTGCCGCCTTGATGGTCAGTGCCTGTAGCAAACCTGCTCTTAACCTACTGGGTCAGAATATTCATCTCTGAATATTCTGACCCACGCCCCGACTACGCCTGCGGCTTCGCCGGGCAAGCCGCTCTTCATGGAAGCTCGCGCCTGCCCGGCATAGCCTTACGCAAGAGCTATTCGAAAACATCTGAGCAACAATTCCCACCGAATCAGGCGGAACTCACCCAACCAAGACGGCGACGCCGGGTCGCGCATCCCTGCGCTCACTTCTTTCATTTTTCTGATTACAGAGTGGATTCAACCCCGGAATTCCCAGAGCCGGGCCTGCCCGGCATAGCCTTACGCACGAGCTATTCGAAAACACCTGAGCAACGAGTCCCACCGAATCAAGCGGAACTCACCCAACCACGACGGCGACGCCGGGTCGCACATCCCTGCACTCACTTCTTTCATTTTTCTGATTACACATTAGATTCAACCCCATTCCCAGAGCCGGGCCTGCCCGGCATAGCCTTACGCACGAGCTATTCGAAAACGCCTGAGCAGCGAGTCCCACCGTATCAGGCGGAGCTCACTTAACCGTGACGGCGACGCCGGGTCAGCTTCTCAGGATTCTCCGAGGTGGGTGTCGCGGGTCAGGCCGGTGAGGCGGGAGAGGATGTGTTGGAACTCTTCCTGGGAAATTTCGATATGCTCCACCACGCGGCCGTACAGGGTGATGGTGGGGACGTTACGGTCGTTGAACTCGGCCTGGGTCTGGTGCAGGCAATAGAGGATGATGCGCTCCTTGCGGTTGAGGCCATCGCGCACATCCGGCAGGTCGTCATAGAGATCGCCGTTCATAGGACCATTGTGGCCCACTCGCGCGAATATCCCAAATAAAAGGCGGAGGGTGCACAGTTGGGTCTCTCCGTCTTTCCTGTCGCTTCCTGCATCGGCTGTCGCCTGTATCCAGCCACTTGCCGAAAGAGTCAGGTAACCGAACCGAGCAGGACTTTATTTTTTTATGAAAATCCGTAAGTTGTCTACTGACATTTGGACAATGGGAAGTACATCATGGAGTGGAATAAGAAAAAAGTCGGCAAATGGGCGGGTATCGCGGTCGCTGTACTAGTGCTTATTTACATCGGCCAGGTCGTGCTGTTCGAGGTGCGCCTCGGCATCAATCAGCCTCAAGGCCAGTCCACCATCGTCATCGCCACCTTCGATGACGACGGCAATCGCCACGAGCGCGTGCTGAGCCTGAGGGAGATCGACGGCAACGCCTATGTCGCCGCCAATCACTGGCCCCGCGCCTGGTACAACCAGGCTCTGGCGAATCCCAACGTGGAAGTGCAGATGGAAGACACGTTTGAGCCCTACATCGCTGTGCCACTGGAAGGCGAGGAAGACGCGATGCTGCGCGAGGAATACGCCGTCAGCTTCGATTTCCGCTTCCGCACCGGCTTTCCGCCGCGCTACTTTCTGCGCCTGGACCCGGCCTGAATCATGCCGAAGATCGTGATCGCCGCGTAGGCGATTCCGACTACGGCGAGCGCGAGGGCAGACCGGTACCCGAGGCCGGCCACCATCACAGCCGCCGCCGTTCGACTCCTGTTAATCGATGTCGCCGGCCTCTTGTGCCGGTTCACCGTTTGATGCGCCCTTCCTGAACAGCCCAAAGACGAACATACCCACACCAGCCACCATGGCAAGGCCCACGCTCAGCAGACCGGCACTGATCAATTGCTCCTGCCATTTCGTGCCGCCATATCCCTCACCGGCGATGGGTGTGATGCCGCTGGTACCAAAAACCGCCGCCAGGGTAACGAACAGCCAGTTCGCATAAGACCCGTAAAGCAGCAGCCAGCTCGCCAGCGTCGCCTGCCCAGGTGTCAGTCGCGCATAATGCCAGGCCACGCCCAGGGCGATCAGGAAGGTCCCGTTCATCACGCCTTCCAGGTGACTGGCCAGCCCCATGCGCGGATTGAGGAAAGCGGGAATCACGAAGCCGGTAAGCAGGCCCAGCAGGAACAGCACGACACCGGCAGCCACCAGGCGTCTGGGCAGGATGGAAGAATCGGACATATTCGGCTCCTCTGCGTTTGTTTTGCCTTCCTTCTAATGATGTCGGCGCGTCGCCTTTATTATTGGATACTCGCTTGGATGTTTTACCAGGACGCCAATGCCAGGGGGTTTGAGGAGGGTCCGCCTTCCTCGGGTTCGCCTATGCCAGCGCACGGTCGTCCTCGATTACACAGCGAGCGCTCTGATCAAGCGAATGTCGGTGGGAGCAGTCGAGGAGGTCGGCTCAAGGCAGAGGGAAACTGGCTCTCTCAAGCCAGTCGACCACGAAACATGAAGAATACGGCGCCCACCAGACACAGCGCCGCCCACAGGTAGTCGAGCTTCAGCGGCTCGCGCAGGTAGAAGAGGGAGAAGGGCACGAACACGCTGAGCGTGATCACCTCCTGGATGATCTTCAACTCGCCAATGCTGAGCATAGTGTAGCCGATGCGGTTGGCCGGCACCTGGAACAGGTACTCGAACAGGGCGATACCCCAGCTCACCAGGGCGGCGATCAGCCAGGGTTTGTCGTTGAGCTCCTTCAGATGGGCATACCAGGCGAAGGTCATAAAGACGTTGCTGCAGAGGAGCAGTCCGATAGTGGCGGCGATCGGGTTCACGGTGTAGCGCCCCCTGGCACTGGATTAGAAACGGCGCGCAGTATAGAGCCGGCGGGGCGGGAGCAAAAGAGGATTCAGGGGCTAGCGACCGGCGCTGCGCAATCCCAGTAGCACGGCGGCGGCGATGAGTCCGCAGCCGGCACCGCGGTCCAGCCAGGCCCTGTGCCGGTCGGCCACGGCCGCCGCCAGCCAACTGGCGCCGCGACCATACGTCATCAGGAACAGTCCGTCGATGACGATGTAGGTCGCCCCGAGGATGGCTATTTGCGGCGCCAGCATGGTAGCGGGATCGAGGAACTGGGGAAACAGCGCTGCGAAGAAGACCACCGCCTTGGGATTGGCAGCCGAAGTAATGAAGCCTCGCAGCCACAGGAGCTTCAGGGACGCCGTCGGCAATGGCCGCGATTCTGTCCGGTCACCGAAGGACGCCCGCAACGTGCGCAGGCCGATCCACACCAGGTAGGCGACGCCGGCCCACTTCACCAGGGCGAAACCATAGCGGGAGCCGGTCACGAGCACCGCCAGGCCCATCCCCGCCAGCAGGATCTGGATGGTGTTGGCGGACAGGTCACCGGCGGCCGTGGCCAGCGAGCGGCGAAAGCCGTTGGCCAGACTGACTGAGATCATCAGTAAGTGACTGGGGCCAGGGGTACTCATGAACAGCAGCAACGTGCCCACATAGAGCAGCCAGACTTCCATGGTCATAATGGTCTCCCGGAGGCGCTGTTACGCGCCCGACTCAGGTCAGCACGATTTCTCGCCAGCAGCTATCAGTCATGTGGAACACAGCACCCAGTCTGCATTCCAATCGTAGCGAATTCACACACGCATGTACCAATTGTTTCGAACCATCCGTCGAATATTGCAAGGATTGACAATTCCTGAGCTACTTAATTGATCCACAACGTTCTGCGGCCATAGCGATATTCCGGCGAGGAATTGATGCGGAACATTAATTCGGTTCATCCGGCTCTACGCAGCGGACACCATGTCGAGTATCTTAGGGAAACTACTAATGTCGTACAGGCAACCATCATGTCCACCTCCTCGCCCCTGCGCAAGACCAAGATCGTCGCCACCGTCGGGCCTGCCTGCGACAGTATCGACACCCTGGTGAAAATGATCGAGGCAGGAATGAACGTGGTGCGACTGAACCTGTCCCACGGCAGCTTCGCTGAGCATCAGCAACGAGTGGAGCAGGTGCGTGCCGCCGCCGCCTGCGCCGGTGCGTACGTAGCCATCATGGTGGACACTCGCGGCATCGAGGTACGCACCGGCAGGCTCGAGAACGGGCCGGTAGAACTGACCGCGGGCCAGACATTTCACCTGTATACCGACGACATCCCTGGCAATACCGAAGGCGTTAGCATCAGCTACGCCCGCCTGCCGGCGGAGGTGAAGACCGGCGACATTATCCTGCTGGACGACGCCGCTATCGAACTGCAGGTCTCAGGCATCGAGGGACAGAGCATCGCTTGCCAGGTAATACACGGCGGCCGCCTCGGCGAACGCAAGGGCGTCAACCTGCCTGGCACCGTGCTCAGCATCAACGCCACCAGCCCTGAGTTCGTCGACAATCTCAATCGGGAGATCAGCTTCGCGGTTAGCAACGAGGTGGACTACCTGGCGGCATCCTTCGTGCAGTCCGGCGAGGAGGTGCTGTATATCCGCCAACGCCTCCTGGACTGCGGCAGCGACATTCCCATCATCGCCAAGATCGAGAACCGCGCCGGCCTGGACAACCTTGACGCCATAGTCGCCACCGCAGCCGGCATCATGGTGGCGCGCGGCGACCTCGGCGTGGAACTGCCGCTGGCGGACGTGCCCGGTGCCCAGAAGAAGATCATCCGTAACACTGTCATGAACGGCAAGCCAGTGATCACCGCTACTCAGATGCTGGCCTCCATGGAGAACAACCCGCGTCCGACCCGAGCCGAGGCAAGCGACGTGGCCAACGCCATCCTCGACGGTACCTCGGCGATTATGCTCTCTGGCGAGACCGCCGTGGGCAAGTACCCGGTTGAGGCCGTATCTACCATGGCCACCATCGCCCGTCGTGCCGAGGCCTCGCTGAAAGAGTATGGCTACCTGCAGGCGATCCGCCTGAGCGAGCCGGACAAGATCGCCGAGGCCGTGGGCCAGGCCGCGGCGAGACTGGCGGAACAGCTCCAGGCCACCGCCATCATCACCCTCACCGATACCGGCTTCACCGCCCGACTCATCTCCAAGCATCGCCCGGAGTGCCCGATCCTCGCAGTCACCGACGCCGTGCACGTGGCGCGCCGACTGGCCCTGAACTGGGGTGTGATGCCGCTGCTGTACGAGGCCGACGCGGCTCAGTCCGACGACGCTCGTAGCGCCTTCGGCTGCAGCAAGGGGCTGGAGCTGGGCTACCTGGCGCCGGGCGATACCGTGGTGGTGACCCACGGCACCCGGCCTGGCCAGGGCGGTACGGATCTGATTCGGGTCGTGAAGGTGGAATAACAAAAAGGGGGACATCGACGCAGGCTTGAGAGAGCTCCTTTGTATGCCGACGCCCGGATGCCGGGAGATACAAACGAACAGAGGCAAAGTTGTCTCGTGAAGGCATGGAAGGCTGCAACGTCAGACGGCAGACGCACCATTGGCCTTGAATCCTTCGTGGAAAGTGACTGTCCCCTGGGGAACCGACCCAGCGAAAGCTAGCGCGAAGAAGAATTCCGGCGGCACTCCCTCATGCGCCAGACTCGCGACGTTCTGAAAGCCGAATTGTTTGCAGTACTCCGGATGTCCAACGAGACAGCAACCCCGCGCATTCATAGCCTGCAGCCGTGACAGGCCCTCCTGTATCAGCGCCTTGCCGACACCCTGGTGCTGATACGGTGGCGCCACCGACACGGGCCCGAGGCCATACTAGCCTGGTGTGCCATCCGACATGACCACGGGGGAGAATGCGATATGCCCTATTACGCGGCCATCGAGCTCGGCGACGAATGACAATGTGAGCGCCCCTGCGGCACGCAGCGCCTCGATGATGAATTGCTCCGTGTGCTTGCTGATTGCCAGTGTCTCGAATGCAGCGATGGTCAGCTCGGCTATTTGATTCGCATCGGCAGCGCTTTCGGTTCTTATTATGATCTTCGGATTCATAGGTCTGATGGAGATCCGTCAACCTGAGTGACGCCCTCTAGCCCCCTCCAGCGGACGGCTGAAATATTTTCAGATGTGAGCTTCAATTTGGTCTCACAGTTAATTGCTGAACCAGTCCGTACATATTTGTGTGTAATATGTGATTTACGCCGTTACTTGTAATTAGCTCGTATCCATACCCCATGCATTCGTTGTTGCATGGCGAAGAGATAGATGGGTACACCCTAAGCTGAATTAAATCCATATACTCGAGAGTCCTCCTGCTAATGCCCCTGCGTAATAGAGAATTGGGCGAGTCAGCCTGGACCAGCCACACTCGATTGAAGCCATTTTGGTCTACCACGCTCACGTGGATTACCACATGAGGATTGATCCACTCTACCGCTTCGATCATTCCTTCCAGGTCCTGGTAAGTTGCCAGGTCCACATCGCCTGAAGCTCCATGATGCGCGTTAGAAAAAGAAGTCCGCAATAGCAGAACAACAAGTAGTAGTAAACTGGAATTACTCATAGAAACTCCTTTCATGGGTCGCCAGGACAGATTGCGCCCTTGTGTAGCTGCACAGGAGTTAGCCCCAAGATTCGCAGCAGTCGATTGAATTGCGTGCCAGGTATCATTATCTCTGAACTCTGAAATTTAGTTGCTCTTCACTCAACCAGTTCTTGTCAGCTAACAGTTCTTCAGAGTTTTGTTCATTAACGTAAAACGAAAAGAACGCCTTACCCATCTCTCCGTCGTTAGTCGATATATATTCCCAATACTCAAATTCAGTATATTTGAGTGGCGGGTCATTGAACGAGACTACATCGGGTTGGTATCTGCCCGAGCGGATTAAATCTGGCTCTCCAAACCTATTCCTCAGCTCTTGCCGTGTTGCGGCGTCAACTAAGGCGCTATATTCGGGCAGTTGGTCACTACACCCAGCAACCAGAGTTGCAACCAATATTGATATTGCACTGCGCCACACTTGAGACACCTGACATTTTGCAGGGAGCTTTCTCCCTATTATTTTGAAGGCTCCGACAGTCTAAACTCTAAGTTATTGAATGTGAATTCTTTACGCTTAACTCAACGCGCTGCCCGGCGCACCCTCAGGCTACAATCAGAAAACTATCCTCGATCTGATTCCACTTGCTGGGCTTGTCTATTTTCGTTACCCGCATCGACTTCGTGATTTTCGGTTGCAGCAACGGCTCGAATTCCGCCACATTATGGAAGTTCGGGTCCAACCACTTGTCGATCAACGCCTGATCCTCGAAGTCCAGCATCAACGGCATGGACTTTGGGTGGATGTTGTCCCACTGGGGCGACAGCGGCGGCAGGGTGATGAGGGAGGCGGAGTAGACCAGCTCGCCGGTGTCGGGTCTGAAGTGTTCCTTGTACAGGCCGCCGAAGGCGATGGCGGAGTCTTCCAGCTCCACCTTGTGGTAGGTCTGCTTGTCGCCCAGACCCTCGACGAAGGCGCTGGCCGGGATGAGGCAGCGTGACTCGCGGTAGGGCCTGTAGGCGATGCCGCGGGGGTTGTCGAGCTTGTCCGAGCGGGAGTTGAAGCTGGCGTACTTGTAGTTTGGCTTCAGGGTCTCGTGGTCCAAAAGCAGCCACCAGATGGCCTCGGAGACTGTTCGCTCGCCGTCCTTGTCATGGATGATGGCGATGGTGGAGCCGGGGGCGCAGTCGGGGCTGCCATGGCGGGGAAACAGGCTGATGCCCAGGGTCTCGCAGAGCCACTGGATCTCGGGGCTGTCGATGAGGTTGAAGCGGCCGCACATTGCTTTTACATTCCGTGGTGGTAAAGTCCCAGTCTCTTTGTCGTTAACGTCTCATACAAGAACAACATATTAAAGGAAGCACCATGAAAGCCCCCCGCTGGTTTCGATCCGCTCGACTCGTTGCCCTTGCCGCGCCCCTGTTGCTGCTGACCGCCCTGCCCGCCCGGGCCCAGGTCACCATGACCGAAGCGGCGCAGTGCGAGGCGCTGCTGGACCTGCGCAACCTCACCATCACCCGCGCCGGTATCCGCTCAAACCCCCAGGAC
>JBBDSI010000033.1:0-4288 GCA_040905005.1 Pseudohongiellaceae bacterium | reverse complement strand
GGACCTGCGCAACCTCACCATCACCCGCGCCGGTATCCGCTCAAACCCCCAGGACGGCACCGATTACTGCTACGTGCGCGGCATCATCTCGCCGGCGATTCATTTTCATGTGCAACTGCCCCTGCAGCAGAACTGGAACGGCCGCTTCCTGCAGTGGGGCGACGGCGGCAAGGACGGCGACCTGGACTTCGCCCCGGAGCGAGTGGCGGAAGGCTACGCCGTGGCCAACAGCAATCTCGGCCATGACAACGGCGTCGAGCCGGGCGCTTCCTTTGGCTTTAATAACCGCCAGGCAGAGATCGACTTCGGCTACCGGGCCGTGCACCTGACGGTCGCGGCGGGCAAGCGCCTGGTGGCGGAGTATTACAGCCAGTCACCGGCCTATTCCTATTTCGAGGGCTGCAGTCAGGGCGGCCGCCAGGGCTTCATGTCGGCGCAGCGCTTTCCGGGCGACTTCGACGGCATCGTCGCCGGCGCGCCGGCCTTCAACTACCAGGGCCTGAATGCCGCCGGCACCTGGAACCTGCAGCGCATGTTCCGCGACGATCTCGTCGGCAATCTGGCGGTGGACACCAACGGCGATGGCAGCTTCGACAGCCTGGCGCTCATGGACGTGCTGCACGAGCGGGTGCTGAACAAGTGTGACGCGATGGACGGAGTGCGCGACGGCCTGGTGAGCGACCCGCTGTCCTGCAATTTCGATCCCCAGTCCGATCTGGGCGATCTCATGTGCCCGGCCGGCGGCGCCTCGGATAGCTGCTTCACCCCCGCCCAGGTGCAGACCATCAGTGATCTCTACGAAGGGCCGCGCGACGACACCGGGCGCCAGGTGTACCCGGGCAAGATGTTCGGGTCCGAACTGCGCTGGGCCGGCTACTACATTCCCTGGGCCGGCAATGACATGGGCCCGGGCAAGCTCACGGGCGTGGCCGGGGACCACATGAACTACCTGTTCTACGATGAAGACCCTGGCATGGCCGTGCCCGACGTACGCGATATTCATTACGAGCCGGACACCGACGCCGTCATCCCCGAGTTCCACTGGTTCCATTGGGACATCAACGACTTCTACTCCGGCGCCGGCGACGTGATGAAGGCAATCACCGACGCCAACGACCCGGACCTGCACCGCTTCGTCGAGCGCGGCGGCAAGATGATCGTCTACCACGGCCTGGTGGACACACTGATCGTGGCCACCGACACCATCAATTATTACAACGAGATGGTGAACACCACCTTCGCCGGCAGCATGGCCGAGGCGCAGGAGCACGCACGCCTGTACCTGGCGCCGGGCATGGGCCACTGTCGCGGCGGGCCGGGCCCGGACACCTGGGACAAGCTCGCACCGCTGGTGGACTGGGTGGAGAACGGCCGCGCCCCGGCCAGCATCGTCGCCACCCATGAGGCCAACGGCCGGGTGGATAACGAGCGGCCGCTGTGCACCTACCCACAGCAGGCACGTTACGTCGGCCCCGCCGGCGGCGCCGAGGAACCGTCCAACTGGGTGGCAGAGAACTTCCAGTGCCGCTGACGACGAACCCGGTAGAATTGCAATGTCCTGAAGATTGCTGTTAGCTTTTCACTCCGCTTACCAACCGAGCCCGAATTAGATGAAGAAACCTGGCCTATTTTCCTCCACTTTTTCCTCGACCTTTTCCTCCACTGTGATTTTCAGCCTGTTGCTGGCGTTCGCCCATGGCGCGCTGGCGCAGACGGAAGTTTACCGCGCCCGCCTGTCGCCCATGCCCACCACGCCGCAGACGGTGAACGACATCACCGGCGAGGGCGAGGTGATCCTGACGCTGTCGGACAATACCCTCACCGTCGAGGGCAACTTCTCCGGCATGAGCTCCGCCGCCGCCGGGGTGCACCTGCACAATGGCCCGCCGGCCCAGCCCGGGCCGGTGGTACACGCGCTCGAGATCGACATGGCCCCGGGCGGGGAGATCGGCGGCGTCATCGAGCTGACTGACGAACAGGTCGAGATGCTGCGTGCCAACGCCCTCTATGTACAGGTGCACAGCGAGAACAACCCCCCCGGCGAGCTACGCGGCTGGATCTTCCTGCGCAGCCACTTCGAGAACCTGGAACAGAATTTACAGCGCCTGCGAGGCCGCTGAGTCAAAGAGGCAAGTCCATGATCAATACAGTCAAGTACACCCTGAAACCCCTGAGCCTGGGCATCCTGCTGGCGACCGCGCTCGCCGCCTGTGACAGCAACGATAGTGGGACACCTGCCGCTAGCGGGACCGCGGGCGCGGGCCCGAACTTCGCCAGCCAGGCCGAAACTGGCGCTGGGCTGTACGCCACCAATTGCGCCGCCTGTCACGGTACCAATCTCGAAGGCACGCGCCTCGGGCCGTTGCTGTCCGGCTACACCTTCCTGCAGCGCTGGGGCGAGCAGACTCCGGCCCTGCTGCTGGGCAACATTCAGTCCAACATGCCGCCGGGCGGCGCCGGTGACCTGAACAGCGAGGACTATCTGCAGATCACCGCGCACATCCTCCAGGTGAACGGTGTCGACGCGGTGACCACACCGCTGACCGCCAGCACCGATTTCACCATCGCCGAGAACGTCTCCGAGATCGCTCAGGCACGGCAGCGGTCGGAGCCGCCGGCGCCCCAGGGCCTGACCGTGGCCGGCAACACCGAGGACTTCGTACCCTTCGTGCCGCTGACTACCGAGCGCATCAACAATCCGGACCCGGCTGACTGGCCGGCGTTCCGACGCAACCCCCACGCCCACAGCTACAGCCCGCTGGACCAGGTGAATACCGACAATGTGGGCAACCTGACTCTGGAATGGGTGTGGAACATGCACGAGGGCGATTCCGAGCCAGCGCCGCTTGTGTACGGCGGCATCGTCTACCTGATTAACCCGGGCAATGTGATTCAGGCGCTGGACGCCGCCAGCGGCGAGTTGATCTGGGAGCACTGGACAGGCCCGGCCAACGGCCAGGACATGCGCAACATCGCCATGTACGAGGACAAGATCATCCAGGCCACCACCGACGCCCGCCTGGTAGCGCTGGACGCGCGTACCGGTGAGCAGGTGTGGGAGACTCAGATCGCCGATGCCAGCCTGGGCTTTGCCAACTCCTCCGGCTCGATTATAGCCGACGGCAAGGTCATCACCGGCCTTGCCGGTTGCGCGCGCTACATCCCGGAAGACTGCTACATCTCAGCCCATGACGCCAGCACCGGCGATCTGGTCTGGCGCTTCAACACCATCGCCAAGGCCGGTGAGCCCGGCGGCGACACCTGGGGGGATCTGGAGAACATCTTCCGTGCCGGCGGCGAGACCTGGATCACCGGCTCCTATGATCCCGAGCTGAACCTGACCTATTGGGGCACCGCGCAACAGAAGCCCTGGGTGCCGGTGAGCCGCCACCTGACCATCGACGATGCCGGCCTGTTCACCAACGCCACCGTGGCCGTGGACGTGGATACCGGCACGCTGGACTGGTACTTCCAGCACGTGCCGGCCGAGGCGCTGGATCTGGATGAGGTGTTCGAGCGGGTGCTGGTGAACCGCGGCGATGAGCGCCTGGTCTACTCCATCGGCAAGTACGGGATCCTGTGGAAGCACGACCGCGTGACCGGCGAATTCCTCGGTTTACAGGAGACAGTGTTCCAGAATGCGTTCAGCCACATCGACCGGGAAACCGGCGAGGTGACCTACCGCGAGGACATTCAGAATGCTCAACTGGATGAGTGGACGTCGGCCTGCCCGTCCAGTGCCGGCGGCAAGGACTGGCATTCCATGACCTACCACCCACCCAGCGGGCTGATCATCGCTCCGCTGAGCCAGACCTGCCTGGAGAACGCCGCTCGGGAGGTGCCGCTGGTGCAGGGCGGGGGCGGTGTGGGAGCCAGCCGCAAGTTCTACGAGATGCCGGGGACCAACGGCAACCTCGGCAAGCTGGGGGCGTATCACGCCGACACGCTGGAGGAAGTGTGGAACTTTCAGCAGCGAGCGTCCTACCACACCGGCACCATCTCCACCGGCGGTGACCTGCTATTCGCCGGCGACCTGGACCGCTACTTCCGTGCCCACGACGTAAACACCGGCGAGGTCCTGTGGGAGACCCGCCTGGGCACCTCGGTACAGGGACACCCGGTGACCTTCGCCGTCGACGGCAAGCAGTACATCGCCGTCACCGCGGCGCTCGGCGGCACCAGCCCACGCACAGTCCCCAGCGTGATCGCCACCGAGATCACCTATCCCGATCACGGCAACGCACTGTACGTGTTCAGCCTGCCAGACTGACCCCCCGGTGCCGGAGTA
>JBBDSI010000032.1:0-2043 GCA_040905005.1 Pseudohongiellaceae bacterium | reverse complement strand
CAACCGGATCTCCAGGGTGTGTGGAATTTCTCGTCTGATGTGCCCATGCAGCGGCCGGAACGCTACGGTACCCGCCAGTTCCTGACCGATGACGAGATCGCCGAGATACAGGCCGCCCGCGCGGCGCAGAATGCCAGCACCGATGCCGCCATCGCGGTGGAGGGTGTGGATGCGTCCTATAACGATTTCTGGGTGGAGAGTGCCGGCCTCGGCGATACCGTGCGCACCTCACACATCATCTACCCTGAAGACGGGCGCCTGCCGCCACTGGTGGAGGGCGCCATCGCCAATCAGGGCGTCTACGGCGGCGCCACGACCGGCGAATCCCGGCCCGTGCGCATTGCCGCCGGCGGTATCGGCACCGACGGCCCCGAAGACAGGGGCCTGTCCGAGCGCTGTCTGGTGGGCTTCAACGCAGGCCCTCCTTTCACCCCCAGCCTGTACAACAACAACGTACAGATTGTGCAGAGTCGTGATACGGCCATCATTCTCACAGAGATGATTCACGATGCCCGCACCGTGCCGCTTTACGACTCCGCAGAAGACCTTCCAGCACTCGAAGAAGACATTGGCCTCTATACCGGCGATTCGAAGGGCTACTGGGACGGCGACACCCTGGTCGTGGTGACACGCAATTTCAATGGCCTTGCGGCCAGTTTCGGCTCGTCCGGCACCTCGGATGAGAAGGTGTTAACAGAACGCTTCACCCGTGTGGGTTATGATACGGTGAACTATGAGTTCACGCTGGAGGACCCGGCGACGTACACTGACAAGTTCACTGCTATTGTTCCGATGACCAAGGTGGCCGGCCTGCTCTATGAATATGCCTGTCATGAAGGCAACTACGGCATGGTTAACGTGTTGCGCGGAGCCCGGGTAGAAGAGCGAATGGCGGCGGAAGGCGAGCTCTGACCTAGCGCTCATCGTTCTTCTGGCCGCCTACTGGCCGCTCGTTCCGGTGACCGGAGATGCCCAGGTCGCCGGCCCCCTCTCCGTGTGTAATCAGTCTTTCCCAGTCCCCATAAAGTCAGTTATCATTCGCTCGGTTTTTCCGCACTAGCTGACACATCTCCCAATGTGTCTGTCGCAATGCATCGAGACAAACCAATTCCTATTTGGTAAGGACTGTTGTATTGGCCTGTGTCAACCATCCCAGTGTGCCCACCGCGGCGAGCTGTAAAAGCTGCGGCGTCGAACTCTGTGGTACCTGTACCCGTTTCCTCGAATCCGGCGAATACTGTGAAAAGTGCGCCGTGGTCGCGGAAGCCGATGCCTATCTGAGAAAGCGCAATCGCAGCCAGGAAGTGCACCAGGCCGAAGTGGCCCAGGCAACGGCCGCGCGCGATGCGGAAGTGAAGACCAGGAACAAGTCACAGGACCGGGATCGTTTTTTCATCTGGTCCGGCGTCGGCGGAGCCTCGCTGATGCTGTTCGCAGCCATGGGTCTGTATGCCTTCCCCGACCTGCTGATCGACGATGTGGTGCTGGCGGCGCAGCAGGAACAGGTGCGGCTCGAAGAGTGTCGCCAGGTATTCCAGGCCATCGGTATCATGCTGTCTGAAGGGCAGTTGCCCGAAGACAACATGCGCTGCCCGGGCAGCAATATTCCCAATATCGTCAGCCGCGACGGCAGCCTTGTGCGGGTTTCCCACCCCAATCCGGGCCTGTTTGGCCTCCAGGCATTGTACGTGACCAACGAGTCGCATCGCGTGGTCATGGTGGAGGGCCAGAGTTGAACAAGCACAGGCAACACGGATTCACCCTCATTGAACTGATGATGACGGTGGCCATTATCGGCATCCTCAGCAGCGTGGCCCTGCCCGCCTACGAACAGTACACGAATCGGGCACGCTTCTCCGAGGCGCTACTGGCCGTCAGCGTCTATCGGACCGCCATCATTGTTGCCGCCAACGCCGACCGCTTTGCGGCGGTCGAAGACATCGACGAAGGCGAAGACGGCGTCCCCAATTTCCAGGCCCGTAGCGAGACGCAGCACGGTATCCACGTGCACGATGGCGAGATCATCGTCACCTGGCGGGACGA
>JBBDSI010000031.1:0-2045 GCA_040905005.1 Pseudohongiellaceae bacterium | reverse complement strand
TGTTCTTGCGCCTGATCAGTCGGGAAGCCTTGTTGTACACGGAAATGGTCACTGGCGCGGCACTGCGTTACGGCGATGCCGCTTATCTCCTGCAGCATGATCCCAGCGAGCACCCTGTCGCGCTGCAGCTCGGCGGCAGCGACCCGGACGAAATCGCCGCCGCCGCGCGGCTCGGCGAGGAAGCGGGCTTCGATGAAATCAATCTCAACGTAGGTTGCCCGAGTGATCGTGTGCAGTCTGGCACCTTTGGCGCCTGCCTGATGGCTACGCCGGGGCTCGTGGCCGACTGTGTGCGCGCCATGCAGGATGCGGTGGACTTGCCGGTGACGGTCAAATGTCGTATCGGCATCGACGACATGGATAGCGAGCGGCACCTGATGGATTTCGTCGAGACGGTGGCCGGTAGTGGCTGCACTACCTTCATCATCCATGCTCGCAAGGCCATCCTTCAGGGCCTCAGCCCGAAGGAGAACCGGGAGGTTCCGCCGCTGAATTACGAGCGGGTGTTTGCCGTCAAGCGGGCCTTCCCGGAACTGGAGGTAGTCATCAATGGCGGCATTACGACTCTGGCGCAGGTGCAGGGTCTGTTGACCCATGTCGACGGCGTGATGCTCGGCCGCGAGGCCTACCAGAATCCTTATGTCCTGCATGAAGTGGATTCGCTGCTGTTTGCACAACCGCCGCAGCAGGCGAGCCGGCTGGACCACCTGCGGCGATATTTCCCCTATATCAGACGCGAGCTGGAGAAAGGGACGCCGCTGCATCATATGACACGCCACCTGCTCGGACTCTTCAAGGGGCAGCACGGTGGCCGTCAGTTCCGCCGTCACCTGAGCGAAAACAGCCATCGCCCGGGAGCCGGCCTGGCGGTGCTGGAGGATGCCATTGCTTTTGTGAGCTGATATGGCACCATTGGCGCCGGACAGGACGATTAGCCCATGCTCGAGACCATTAAAAACTTCTTCGACACACGCCTCCAGGCCGAGCCCACGCAGAGCTCGCAGGGCCTGGTGCCGGCAGCGGACCTGGCGTCGGCAGCGCTGCTGATCGAGGTTATGAATTCCGACCATCAACTGGATGAACGGGAGACCGATGAATTCCTGGCGGTGATCAAGGAATGCCTCGACATCTCCAGCGAAGATATCGAGCAGCTACAGCAACTCGCCGAAGACGAAGCCCGCCAGGCCACCTCGCTCTATGAGTTCACCCGGCTGATCAATGACAATTACGATTACGCCCAGAAATGCGCGCTGATAGAGAACATGTGGCGGGTGGCGTTTTCCGACGAGAAGCTCGACAAGTACGAGGAGAGCCTTATCCGCCAGATCTCGGAGTTGACCTACGTCTCCCACAGCGACTTCATTCGCACCAAGCTCAAGGTACGCGACAGCGGCGACGGCTGATCCGGCCGCCGCTCAGAAACTGAAGTCGTCGTCAAAGCCGCCGAATTCATCCTCCACCTGGCCATCAGTGACCAGGTATTGCCTGCGCTGCAGATAGGCTTCCCGGAAGAACAGATAGCGGTTACCGGTGACGAGTTCATCCAGGGATAGCAGCGAGGCTCGCGTGTCGGTCTGCTCCAGTACGAACAGCGTCAGGCGCAGCGAGGGTTCGTCATGGTACTGGATCGGGTTGAAGGCCGTATCCAGGATCAGCCCGAACGTGTCGCGCACGTTGCTGGAGCCGAACACAGGCAACACGACATAGGGTCCGCTTCCCACTCCCCAGAATCCGAGAGTCTGACCGAAATCCTCCTCGTTCTTCTCCAGCCCCACGCTGCTGGCCACGTCGAGGATGCCCACCACCCCGACCGTGGTATTGAGCAGGAAGCGGCCGGAATCCGACAGCGCGTCGGCCAACTTCAACTGTAGCAGGTCATTGACCAACACGTTGATATCGTTCAGATTGCTGAAGAAGTTACCGATGCCCTGGCGAGCGACGCGGGGCACAAACGTCATGTAGGTGTTGGCGACCGGACGCACCAGGTTCCTGTCAAAGAAATCATTGAAGGCAAAAATGCGCTCGTTGGTCTCGCGCCACGGGTC
>JBBDSI010000030.1:11317-12597 GCA_040905005.1 Pseudohongiellaceae bacterium | reverse complement strand
TGATCCTGCTGCCGCTGGCGGCGCGGCGCCTGAAGATTCCCTTCCTCGCCTCCGGCGGCCTGGGCGACGGCCGCGGCCTCGCCGCCGCGCTGGCGCTGGGTGCCGAAGGCATCAACATGGGCACCCGCTTCATGGTGACCCGGGAGGCGCCCATACACGAGAAAGTGAAACAGGCCATGGTGGAGGCGACCGAACTCGACACGGCGCTCATCTTCCGGACCCTGAGCAATACTGCCCGCGTGTTCAAGAATGGCGTCGCGGAGAAGGTGCTGGAGATCGAGTCCCGTCCCGGCGCCACCGATTTCGAGGACATCCGGCCCCTGGTCGCCGGCACCAGGGGCAAGGAATTGTTCGACGAGGGCGAGCTGGAGCATGGCATCTGGTCCGCCGGCATGGTGATCGGCCTCATCGACGACATTCCCACCTGCAGGGAGCTGATCGAGCGCATCGTCGCCGAGGCGGAGACGATCATCAGCGAGCGCCTGGCGGGGATGGTGAGCGCGGGCCGTGCGGCGGAAGCGGCCCTCGAGAGCGTGCAATGAAGCGGATGCACTGATGGAGATTAGCGACAAGGTCATCGTCGTCACCGGCGCCGCCAGCGGCATCGGCCGCGCCCTGTGCGAACGCTTCGCCGCCGAGGGCGCGCGCGCGGTAGTGGCGGCGGACATCAATCTCGAGGGCGCCGAGGAGACCGTTGCCAAACTGAAAGAGTCGACCGAGACCCTGGCCGTCGCCTGTGATGTGGCCAGCGAGGCTGACGTGCAGGCGCTCGTACGCGAAACCGAATCCCGCTTCGACCACATCGACCTGTTCTGCGCCAACGCCGGCATCTTCACCCCCGGCGACGAAAACGTCAGTCTCGAGAAGTGGCAGAGTATCTGGGAGATCAACGTGCTCTCCCACATCCTCGCCGCCCGCGCCGTGCTGCCGGGCATGTTGAAGAGGGGAGGGGGCTATCTGCTCAACACCGCCTCCGCCGCCGGTCTGCTCAGCCAGGTCGGCTCGGCGCCCTACGCGGTGACCAAGCATGCTGCCGTCGGCTTCGCCGAATGGCTGTCCATCACCTACGGCAATCGCGGCATCAGGGTCTCGGTGCTCTGCCCCCAGGCCGTGCGCACGGCCATGACCGCCGACGGCGCCGGCGTCGCCGCCGTGGACGGCATGCTGGAACCGGAACAACTGGCACAGACCGTGGTGGAGACCCTGACGGAGGAGCGCTTCCTGTGCCTGCCGCATCCGGAGGTGCTGACCTATATCCGGCGCAAGACGGATGATTATGA
>JBBDSI010000030.1:0-11217 GCA_040905005.1 Pseudohongiellaceae bacterium | reverse complement strand
CCCTGGCTCGAGCAGGTACTCCGGCGTCCATAATCCCGGAATTGATGTCTGCACGACTGGGGAACCATCTGGCGAGTTGACCCAGAAAGCCCGCCATTCAAGGCATCTGAATACGTACGCCGTGTGGAAACGTGTACACGCCTGTGGAGCCACTACGAACAAGACCCAAAAAATCTGATATCTAAACCGGAGCAAGCAATGAAGAAAACAATCACACTCTGCCTGCTGAGCCTAGCGGCACTGACGACCGTCACGCTACATGCCCAGCCCGCGGCCTCCATCGATCAGCTCGACTGGATGACCGGCAACTGGGCTGGCCAGCTCGGCCCAAACCAGCTCGAGGAGAACTGGATCGCCACCGAGGGTGGCTCAATCGCCGCCATGGTGCGCATGACCGGCAACGGTGCCACCAGCATGTTCGAGATGATTACCATCGAGGAAGTCGACGGTACGCTGCGTTTACACATCCAGCAATTCGATCCCGGCTTCGAGGCGCGTACCCCCGAACCCCAGGAGATGGTCCTCGAGGAGATCACCGCCAACAGTGTGCGCTTCAGAGCGGTCACCGAGGGCGGAATGGCATCCCTGGGTTACAGCAACCCGACGCCCGACAGCTTCATGATTCATGTGGGTCAGGCCAATGGCAACGTACTGGATATCCCGCTGACGGCGCGCAGCATCTGGGAATAGGCGGTACTGCGCTCGGACGCTCGTCAGGGCGTCGTAGCCGACGAGCCCGTATACAGCGGACTCTGCGTCGGCAACAACAGGTGCAGAGTCAGTGCGTTGCCGAAGCGGCTACTGTATCGGTTTTCCCTATTCCGCAAATGTGGCGAGAATCGGATGAATGATGGCCGAGTAACTATTTTCGTATGTATCATTTTTGTAAGTACCATGTATCACACGTAACACCAATGCGGCCCTGGCTGGGAAGAGAGGTCGCTACGGAACTATTTTGTAACTTTGCCGCGACTACAAATAGAGATAGTATTGGCGGCCTGACAGGATAACTCATTCACACCTGTTATCGAGGTGATTGATATGTTTGATCGCAATAAAGACAAACACAAACAAGCGCCGGATTCGTCCGGCAAAGTGGAATCGGGTGCGTCAAGCCCGGCTTCGACTCCAGCTTCACCGTCAACCCAAGCTAAAAGCGAACCAACGACCTCAAGGAGCCAGGCGATGATCGGATCGACTATAAAGATTAAGGGTGAGATCACCGGCGACGAGGACCTGCTCATCGAGGGCAGCGTTGAAGGGGCGATTGAGCTTTCAGCACACGAGGTAACCGTCGGCGAATCCGGCAAGGTAAAGGCCGATATCAATGGCAAGCGAGTCATCGTTAACGGTCAGGTTACCGGCGATATCAACGGCGGTGAGAAAGTGATTATTTCCAAGACCGGCGACGTGCGCGGCAATATCGTTACTCCACGCATGTCTCTGGAGGACGGCGCCGTGTTCAAGGGCAGTATCGACATGGACCCCGGTGACAATGCCGGCCGTCAGTCCGGCGCTTCCGTATCCCGGGCCAAGCCTGAATCAAAGGCGAGTAACGACGGCCCGGGCCTGAATGTAAAAAACGGCTGATCCACTACGATGATGGAACACGGACGGGGGGCAGCCGCTCATCCCTTGCCTTATACTGTGGCTGACAGTCAGCCATCGCGGTTACTGGCACGCCTGGTTGAGCACATTGATCCGGACAGGCGTCTCAATGTGCTCAACCTGGGCCCCGCGTTGCCGGAAACCGTGGAGTTCTTCTCCGCCTATCGTTGCCGGCTCCACATCACCGATCTGTATAGAGATCTTCCCTCCCTGGCCAATGAAGAGGAGGGAGAAGAAGGTGATGAAAAAGGAAAGCGAGAAGAGGGGGCGCGAGAGTCCAGACTGGACGAACAACTCGAGCAGGCCCTGGTCCTCCCCGATGACACCACGTTCGATATCCTGTTCTTCTGGGATGTGCTCAACTATATGAGCCGCGACGCCATCAGTCGCCTCATGCGCAAGCTCAAACCACACCTGCATGGCAACAGCAACGTCCACTGCTTCTCGGTGCACAACACCCGGGCCCCGGCGGACCAGCAATACTATGGCATCGCCGATGCCGAGCATCTCAGCGTGCGGCAACGGCTACAGATCCCGCCTGGCTACCAGCCCCATGCGCAGAGTGACCTGTTGGCACTGCTCAGGTATTTCGAGGTTGATCGCAGTGTGTTGATGCGCGATCAGCGCACCGAGCTGCTGCTGAAGGTGCGGTCCCTCCAGGATTAGCCGCTGCTTCCTCGCCCATCGGGCTCTCCATTGGAATCTCTTATCGCCCCTCTCATGCCCCTCCCATCGCCCCTCCCATCCCCCCTCCCATCAGAGTATCGTAGCCGACAAATCCGTCACAGGAGTCGATCTGTGCCTGCATCTGCCGGCGCAGCAACATCTCGTCATCATATGGATGCAGGCCGATGCGCAGCGGCTTGCCGCTGCGCCGCGCCCGTTGCGCGTTGAGCGCGTTCCAGGGAGCCAGCATGGCCGCGCGCCAGCGGGTGTCCGCCTCGTAGCCGGTCAGCGGCAGCCGCTGGAGCCGGCCGTCATGGGCGAGCACGCCGCTCAGCACTTCGTAAAAGCGGAACGGCAGGCGCGGCAACTCGGCCCGGTCCAGGCGACCCAGGGCCCAGGCAGGGGGTACGTACAGGGTTGGGCTGGCGAGGTCGTGGGCGCCGAACCAGGCGAATGAGCGGGCGATCAGGGCACGTATTTCCTCCGCTGACAGGCTGAGGTGTTCCGCCGCGCGGCGCGACAGCAGCAGGCTGTGCAGGCGGTGATAGGGCCCACGGATCGCAGCGGCCCGGTGTCGCCAGCCATGTCCGGCCAGCACCAGAGAGGATTCTTGCAACGACTTCAGTGTCGCCAGTTGCGCGTCGGACCAGGGCAGGCCGGGTACTACCAGCAGGGTGATCGGTTTGACGCCCCGCCGCCCAAGAGAGTCGATCAGGGACAGGCAGCGGTCCAGCGTGTCCGGCATCACATCGTGGATGGAGACCAGGCCGAGGAGTCTGTGCTGCTCAGCGCTCACTGGTTAGTCTGACGAACAGGTCCAGCCAGCCGCTGATGGCGGTGTCATGGATCTCCAGGGCGGTGCGGCGGGCCGTCTCGCAGGTCGCCGCGCGCTCTGCGGGATCGAGGGCCTCGATGCGGGCCACCGCCTCGGCGAGGGACTCCTCCGGCGGATACTGATAGAGCCCATGCACGAGAGACTCCCAGCTCAGGATGCCGCAATGGCTGGATACCAATACCAGGCGCTTGCGCACCATGGCCTCCAGGGCGATGGTGCCGAATGCCTCGAGGTGTGAGGGCAGCACCAGCAGGTCGTGCTCGTCGATGGCATCGACGATTCGTTGTCGTGGCAGGTGTCCCACATAATTCAGGTTGGGCAGAGCGGCGCTCTGTGTTTCGACTTCCTGGCGCAGGGGACCAGCGCCGGCGATGGTGAATTGCAGATGCGTGTGCGTCCTGGCGCAATCGATCAGCGCCTCGAGGTTTTTCTCCGGCGCCAATCTCCCGGCGTAGAGGATGCGGTGCAGGGATGCCGTCGGTTCCTGCACGGGCTTGCTGAGGAACGACTCGTCCAGCGGCGTGCCCATGAGCGTTACCGGGGTACTGGAGAGATTGTGGGCAGACTCGATCATGCTCTGGCTGTTGACCACCACCCGGGCGGAATACCTGAACAGCAGCCAGTTCTGGAATTCCATGTAGCCACGAGTCACGCCTCCCAGCACGCGCCCCCAGTACATGTTGCAGAGATCCTCGATCAGTGTGTGGAAGCCGGCCACCAGTTGTGCATCCAGTCGTCGCGCCGCGTACAGCGCGAGCATACCGAAGGGTCCGTTGGTGGCGGCGACGATGACATGCGGGCGCAGTGCCTTCAGCTCGGCATAGAGACTGGTGGCATGGGGGAAAACCACCTGCTGGGTGGCGTCGCCGGGCAGGGGAAAGCGGAAGCGGGTATAGAGTTCGCCGTCTTCCGGATTGGGGGACATGTAACGGATGTCGGCCACGTGTCGCCGCAGGTGGGTGACCAGGTCGCGATAGTAGGTATCCACGCCGTTGCGGTCCTTGAGGGCGTCGGATACCACCGCCACACGCAGCTCGGCCGCCGACAGCGGGATCGCTGCCTGACTGGCGGACGTATTCGCGGCGGTGGAGACGGAGGGCTGTTCGTTCATCCTGTTCTCGTTACCCGGGACTCAGCCGTTGCTGGAGATTTTGCGCGTCGGCACGGTTTCCGTGAGGGTTTTGTCATACCAGGGGAAGCGTTCTCTGTAGAAATCCGGATCCCCGGCGTCTCCCGGCCTGATGGCCCGGGTGCGGGTCTGGAAGCCACGCGCCTGGGTCTCGATCGCCAGCAGTGTCTTGCTGTAGTCCCCATCCATGGTATCGCCGAAGCGTGTATAGAGCGATTGTACCGTACCGACAATGTCTTTTCTCAGTCTGTGCATGTGGACGATCGGCGCCGCGAGGGGGAAGGCGGTCAGCAGGTGCCGGTAATAGTCCCGCATCATTTCCGTCAGCTGACGCGGCATCTCGCCCCGCTCCAGGTCCAGTTCGAAGAAACGGGCGCCGCCGGCGAGGGAGCCCAGCAGCGAGGGCACGGCCTTTTCCGGTTCCCGCATGCAGACGACGAAGCGCGCGTCCGGAAACTCCTCGTGCAGGGTCTGCGGCCAGGAGGCGAAGGCGGCGTTCTTGGACAGGTAGCGCCTGCCCTTGCCGCAAACATACAGGTGTTTCTGCAGGCAGGCGCGGTAAAACTTCATGATGATGCGCTTGTCTTTCTCCGAGGCTTCCCAGTCGAAACGTGCCAGTTGCCATATATGCCGGGATTCCGGAAACGGCAGGAAGAGGATGAAGCACGATAGCAGCGGCAGCAGCAGGAGGTAGTCTTCCTCGGGGGCCTCCAGCGAGACGTCGTGGACGCC
Organism: Pseudohongiellaceae bacterium; assembly: GCA_040905005.1. Classification (GTDB taxonomy): domain Bacteria; phylum Pseudomonadota; class Gammaproteobacteria; order Pseudomonadales; family Pseudohongiellaceae; genus UBA9145. Next base: position 6,247 of record JBBDSI010000030.1, on the reverse strand, counting down.
TTCCAGGCCCCTGAACAGCTTCTTCTCCGCCCAGCCGAGCAGGCGGGCACCGGGTCGGCCCAGCCAGCGGTCGACGGTAGCCAGCGCCAACCAGAACCTGCGTTGAATGATCGAAGGTGCCAGGAACACCTCCCAGGTGGCCACGGAGGTATAGCGTTCGCTGTCCTCACTGAGTGTGCGATGCAGGAAAGTAGTGCCGCTGCGCGGTACACCCAGGATGAAGACCGGGGCTTCGATAGGCGTCTTGCGATAGCCTGGAAACAGGATCTCATCCAGCAGCAGGCCGATCCAGTGGATCAGCCAGATGGGCAGGAAGGCAACGAACAGCAGCAGTCGCAAGAGTCGACCGCGCAGCGTCAATTGCCCGATATTGTTCTGGCGGCGCAGGGACTGCAGGCACAGTGTGAAATAGAGTCTGGCCGCGTAGAAGAAGGCTGTGAGCATGTCGGCTCAGCATATGTCAGGATGGTTACGCAGGTGTGACAATAACCGGCCTGTCCCGGTACGGCAAGGCTATCGGCGAAGACGAGTCGGCGCCCGGATTGCGGCGCTGGCGTGTCCTGGATGTCGGCGCTCAGCAAGGCCATCAATCCTTGCGCCTGGGCGGCGCCGCTCAGTTCCTGCTCATGGAGTGTCCGCGCTGCCTCGGCGCAGCCGATCTCGGTGACCAGTTCCGGCGCCGACAGCAGCCGCCTACAGAGCCTGACGTGTGGATGGGTGCGCAGAAACTCCCCGATCAGCGGGCTCTGCTGGCCTTCGCCGATGAGGACGAAGCGTATCCGGGGATTATCGGCGAGCAGGGTTTCGCTGCCCTGCAGCGGCACCATGGAGCCCATGAAAAATGAGTCTCCACTATTTACCGCTACCCCGTTGCCAGCCCAGCATCAGCAAGGCGGCGCCTCCCAGGGAGATATCCACGCCGGTGGTCACGAGCCGCTGTAGCAGGGAGATGTAGATGGCTACGCTGACGCCGACGAAGGGGCCGATCATGGCCACGAGCAGCCCTTCTCTCACGCCGATGCCGGCGGGCGCGAAGAAGGCCGCGAAGCCGCCGAGGTAGGACAGGATGGATGCCAGCAACAGCAGTGAGACGGGGGGCATCTGCTCAACGCCGTAGGCCAGTGTCAATAGCCACAGCACGGCGGAGTTGAGGGTCCACATCAGGAGCAGCGTCAGGCACACGGCCGGATAGCAGGCACGGATTCCGCCGATCTCGAACTGTTTGTACTTGCTCAGGCGCCGCACCAGCCAGGTCAGCAGCGCCTCGCTGCGGGCGGCCCACCATACGGAGGGCAGCATCAGCGCCAGCGCCAGGGCCCCGAGGGCGAGGTTGTAGCGATAGACGAGGAAGGTGGTGATCACCAGGATCAGGGCGCTGTGCGCCAGCGCGGCCTGCTCCACCAGTGCCGACACCACTGCCGGCATCCTGCGGCCGTCGTGCCGGTAGAGCACCGCGCCGCGGGCAAGCAGGCCCCATACCTTGCCGGGCGTGTACTTGCCGATGACGCTGATGCCGACCATGGCCAGCGACTGGCTGATTCGCAGTCGCTCGACACCCTGACCCAGAAGGTTCAGATGCCAGGATACGATGACGGCGGCGATGGCGATTACCTGCAGCAGAACGGCGGCGATCAGGTATCCAGGGGCAAACTGTGCCAGGGAGAAATCCTCCAGGTCCTGGCTGAAGTACCAGTGCAGGGCGGCCAGCAGCGAGCCTAGCATGAACAGCAGCAGGGCCGGCCACATCAGGGCCGAGAGCGGGCTTCTTGCGACTGAATTCATGCGGCTGTCCCGTGGCGCACTCAGGCGCTGTTGTGCAGCAGTTCCACCCAATTGCCATAGAACGTCAGCATAGTCTGCAGGTTATTGGTAACGATGCCGATGTCGACGGCGGGTTTGGCGATGTCTGTCGTGGCTGGCATTCAAGAGGCCCTCATGCCGCACCGAGCAGGGATTTCACCTCGAGGAACTCCTCGAATCCCTCGACACCCCACTCGCGGCCGTTGCCCGAATGCTTGTAGCCGCCGAAGGGGGCGGCAAAATCGGGACCGGCGCCGTTGATGTGGACCATGCCGGTGCGGATCTGCAGCGCGATCTGCTGGGCATGTTCCGGGGCGCCCGAGACATAACCGGACAGGCCGTATTCCGTGTCGTTGGCGATGCGCACGGCGTCGGCGTCATCCTTGTAGGGGATGATGCTGAGGACCGGTCCGAAGATCTCCTCCTGGGCGATGGTCATGTCGTTGCTGACGTTGGCAAAGACCGTGGGCCTGACGTACCAGCCCTTGTCCAGGCCCTCGGGACGGCCCGGCCCGCCGCTGACCAGTTCGGCGCCTTCGGCGATGCCCTTCTCGATAAGGCTCTGAATCCTTTCGAATTGCTGCTGGCTGACTACCGGCCCCAGGCGTGTGTTTTCATCGAGCGGGTCGCCCATCGTCGCCTTGGCCGCGGCGGTTTTGGCGAGTTCGATGGCTTCCGCCATGCGCGCGGCGGGCACCAGCATGCGCGTGGGCGCGTTGCAGGACTGGCCGCTGTTGGCGAAGCAGGCGCTGATGCCGCCGGCGACGGCCCTGGCGAAATCCGGTGCGTCGTCGAGAATGATGTTGGCGGACTTGCCACCCAGCTCCTGGGTCACGCGCTTGATGCTGTCCGCCGCCGCCCGGGCCACTTCGCGACCGGCACGGGTCGAGCCGGTGAAGGACACCACGTCGATGTCAGGGTGGGCGGCAATGGCGGCCCCGACTGTGGGCCCGTCGCCGTTGACCAGGTTGAAGGTGCCAGGGGGCAGGCCGGCCTCGGCGATGATCTCGGTCAGGATACAGGCGCTGATGGGGGACAGCTCGCTCGGCTTGAGCACCATGGTACAGCCGGCTGCCAGCGCCGGCGCGACCTTGCAGGCGACCTGGTTCAGCGGCCAGTTCCAGGGCGTGATGAAACCGCAGACACCGGCCGGCTCCCTGACGATTTTGGTGGTGCCGCGCACTTCGACGAACTCGTAGTCGTCCAGGATCTTGCTGGCAGTCATGAAGTGGGCCAGGCCGGCACCCACCTGCGCCGCCTTGGCGAAGCCGATGGGCGCGCCCATCTCGCTGGAGATCGCCTTGGCCAGTTCCTCGCTGCGCGCCTTGATGCCGGCGATGATCTTCTTCAGTGCTTCCTGGCGCTCCGCCACGCTCGACTGGGACCAGGTGCCGAAGGCCTTGCGCGCGGCCTTGACCGCCGCATCCACGTCATCCGCCGTGCCCATGCTGATGCTGGCGATGGCTTCCTCGGTCGCCGGGTTGATCACGTCCAGCGTGCCGCGTCCCGCGGGCGTAGTCCATTCTCCATTGATATAGAACTTGGTGTAGGCCTTGGTCATTGTCCTGCTCCTGTTGCTGGTCGTGGCTTGTCCGCGTCACCCGGTACTCGGATTATTGCGGCATAGCGTATACACTGCGGGTTCTGCGTCCCGGTGAGCCGGTGTACTCAGGGAGTCCCTGGTACGGTCCCTGGTACGGTCCCTGGTATGAGAGAATCGAGTATAACGAGAATCAAACCCGTTCAGAAGTAACCCATGCTGCACCGCATCAATCGAGCCATCGGCAGGCGCCTGGCCACCTTCCTGACCAAATCGCTGCCGGGCTACCAGCGCCTCGACACGGTACCCGTGGCGAACATCGCCAGTGTGCTGCAGACCGGCGATATCGTGCTGGTGGAGGGCAATACCCGCATAAGCGTCGCCATCAAGTATCTGAGCCAGTCCTCCTGGTCCCATTCCTCGTTGTTTGTCGGGCGCCCGGGCGCCGCGACCTCCGAGCCGCTTTTACTCGAGGCCGATCTGCGTCATGGCGTGCGCCTGGTCAGCCTGGATCACTATGCTGACTTCAATCTCCGTATCTGCCGGGCGGAGGGCCTGACGCAGGAGGAACGCCAGCAGGTGGTGGATTTCGCGCGCGAGCGGCTCGGGCACCAGTATGATCTGAAGAATGTGTTTGACCTGGTCCGTTATCTCATTCAGAAGCCGGCGGTGCCGAACCGCTATCGGCGCATGATGCTGGGCATTGGCAGTGGTGAACCGACGCGCGCCATTTGTTCGACGATGATTGCCGAGGCGTTTCAGTCGATCGACTATCCGATACTGCCTCTGCACGGTCGTGATGTGGGGCGGGGAGGCGCATTGCCCGAGTATTATTACAGGCGCCACTTCACCCATTTTACGCCCAGGGATTTCGACCTCTCGCCTTACTTCAATGTCATCAAGCCGACAATCGTGCACGGCTTCGACTTCAGGACCCTCGAGTGGCGTGATGAATTGCCGCAGAAGGGCGCGGGTGGTGCCACGGACTCAGCATCCACTACGGGCTAGATGACTCCCATCAGGATATCGAATGCGATCTGGAACTGGGGGTCGATCCGGCCCTGCTGCGCCTCCGGATAGGGAGCCTCCCGCTCCGGCGCGAAGCCCACTCCTTCTCTCTCCACGCCATCGAACAGCACGCCCGAGGCCGGCTCATAGGTGAAGGCGGCGCCTGCGGCGGTATCGCTGCGGCGGTAGTTCCCCAGCCGCCCGGCGCTGTTGCTACCGACGACGGTCACGCGCGGGCGCTTGCCCAGTTGATAGGCGAGCAGCTCCGCACCCGCCTCCGTGGCGCCGTTGATGAGGATGACCACGGGGTTCCGGTAAGGCTCCATGGCCAGCGGCCAGCCCGGCTCCGCCATGCCGGTCGGCCAGTGGGGCGGGGCACTGCTGCTCAGCAGCTCGGCGCGGCCGCGGTAGACCAGGTCCAGTTGCTGCAGGCTGAAGTAGCCGGTGGCATCGCGCAGGTCGAGGATGATGCCGTCACTGCCTGCCAGCTCTTCGAACAGACGCCGGTAGGCGAGCAGGTCGGCGGTGGCGCGGGACAGGGCCCAGAGGCGCACATAACCCACTGTCTTGTTGCCCGACGGAAATCGCTGCACGCTCGCCAGCGAGGCGCTGCGATAGCTGTCATACAGATTCTCGAACACCGGTGTGACCGTGACCGTCAGGCGGCTGTCATGGCGCAGCAGCGCGATGTCCACGGCGTGGGGCCGAGGCGTCAAGCGCTCCGCTGTCAGCTCGTCGGGATTGAAAGCAGCTATCGGGTGATAGGGTTCGCCAGCGGCGGTGAGCAGCAGGTCGCCGCGCAGGATACCGGCGCGATGGGCGGGATAGTCGTCCAGCACGGCCGTAACCCGAAAGCCGTCGGCCTCCACATGCCCGGCGATGCCGATATGATTAAGTGGCAGACGGCGCTCGGCCGGACCGGCGGTGAATGCCTGAACCCGGTAAAATGCCAGGTCCTCCGCCGTCATTGAAGACTGCGCGTCGAGTCTCGGCGCGACCAGGCTCGTGGCGAGCAGGAGCGGTATGGCAAAGGCGCGTGCGGACATGCTCAGCCGATGACCTGCAAGGCTCGCCGGGCAGCCGGGCGCTCGTAGTGGCGGTCGCGCAGCTCGATGTATTTGCGGGGTACGTCGAACTCGAAGCGGATGGCCCAGTTGAAGGTCTGGGCGAGCAGGATGTCGACCAGGGTGAACTGCCCGGCTACGGCGAACTCCCGGTCCGGCAGCAGGCGCTCCAGGCTGGCCACGGCCTTGGCGAACTCGAACTTCGCGGTCTCCAGCATCTGCGGAACGCGCTGTTCTTCGGGTAGCGCGAACCAGTGCTTGCCCTTGCTCCACAACGGCTGTTCCAGTTCCGTCAGGACGAAGCAGACCAGCTCGTCGAGCCTGGCGTAGACGTCCATGCCGGCATTGGGCAGCAGCCCGGAAGCGGGCACGCAGCGCGCGATGTAGTAGAGGATGGCGCCGCTCTCGGTCAACACCAGGTCGCCGTTCACCAGCGTCGGTACCTTGCCCTGGACATTGAGCGCCAGGTAGTCCGGCGTGCGCGTCGAACCCGGCTCGCTGGCCGGCGTTCGTGTGTTGACCGGCACGTAGTCGTAGGCCAGGCCGCTCTCCTCCAGTGCCCAGAGGCAGCGGAAGGAGCGTGACTGGCCCATGCCATATAAAGTCAGATGCTTGTCAGACATTGCTGCGGTTCCAAACGAAAAATGGTGCGATGAGAGTTGCTCATCGCACCATTTTTGTTAAACGAGAAGCTGTGCTCAGTCGATGGCGAAGCAGTAGAAATAACCATTGCCACCGGTGCCCACCAGGTCGGCCTGGCTGCAGCCGCGGGAGCCGTGGGCGCTGTTCCAGGAGGTGGGATTGGCGCCGCCGCCGGTGCGGTCGAAGTGGCCCA
>JBBDSI010000029.1:0-12632 GCA_040905005.1 Pseudohongiellaceae bacterium | reverse complement strand
GCCACTTCCTGACGGCGGGCGCCGGCCAGGATGCCCGGCATGGCATAGTTACCCTCGTGGCAGGCGTATTCGTACATGGGCTCATCCTGGGGGTAGTAGGCCAGTTCGGCCGTCCAGGGCTGGCTGTAGATGTTCGGGTCTTCCACTGTGAACTGGTAGACGATCTCGTCCTCGGCATAGCGGGTGAAGCGTTCGACGATGCGCCCGTCCCTGGTAACCGGGATGGAGCTCTCCGCCATCTGCTGGGGATTGATGTTCACTGTCTCCACTACCAGGGTGTCGCCCTCGTACCAGCCCACGGAGTCGCCCAGCCACTGCTCGAGCACTGCCGGCCGACGGTTGGCGCGGGCCTCTTCGGCGGAGTCGTAGGTCGGGATGATGCGAGCGTCATGCACCATCTCCACGGCGATCACGACGTAGTCGTCGGTCTGCACGAAATTGTAGGTACTGTTATACAGCGTACCCATCATGCCGGGGCCAGAAGTGTTGCCGAATCCCAGCAGACAGCGCTCGGCCAGAGGAATGGCCTCTGGGCCGGTCGTGTCGCCGACGCCGGTGACATAGCGACTGCCGAAACGCTTGGGGGTGAAATCGAGGTCGGGATTCTCCAGGCGCGGCACCTGCCCGTTCTCGGGAATGGTGACGTAGGAGCTGCGGAACTCGCCCTTGACCCGCGCCAGAGTGCTGCCCGGATCGATCCAGAACTCGTTGTAACCGCGCAGGCCGAAGTCGAAGCTGCCGGCCGGCGGCGCGCCGGTCTCCGGGTCGATGATGTGGTCGCCATCCACCTCCCCGGCGGGCAGGCCGGCAATGGAAGTGCCGGAGGCGATCTCGGCCGCCTCCTCGGCGGTGACCACCAGCTTGTCCACGCCGCTTGGACGGCTCAGGCCGGTGAGGGACTTGTTGGACCAGGTGCCGGTGAGTTGCGGTCGCTCGGTGTCCTGGGCCTGGGCCCCGGCCGACAGCAGCAGGGAGGCTGCGGCCAGCGAGAACAATGAGTTGCGTAAGATCATGGTGTAACCCCCTTCAGTTTTGAATCATCGAGATTCTGTCCTTGAATGTAACCCATGGAGGCCGGGAAAAACAGTGCCAGAGCCGTATTACACCGCGCCAGAGCTGCGCTCACCGCGCCCCTGCCAGGCAGCTTTGAAAGACACGGGGGCGATGCCGGGTCTCTTCCCTTGAGCGCTCTATCTGTGTAGATTGAATCGATGAATGAGAAGCAGGATTTCTCCGCCGCCACCCGGCTGGCGGTGACCGACATCACTCCGCCCCGGAAATTCACCGACCCGGAACTCACCGCCGCCGGCGAGCGGCGCGCCAGCGTGCCCCCCCGTCATCTGGAGACCCTCTGGATCAACACCGGCAGCCTGTGCAATCTGGCTTGCGAGCGCTGCTATCTCGAATCGACGCCCACCAACGATCGCCTCTCCTATATATCTCTGGCCGAGGTGGAGCGCCTGCTGGACGAGATTGCACAGGAACACTTCGGCACGCGGGAGATCGGCTTCACCGGCGGCGAGCCCTTTCTCAATCCTGACATGCTACCCATCCTCACCCTATGCCTGGAGCGCGGCTTCGCGGTGCTGGTGCTCACCAATGCCATGAGCACCATGTATCGCGAACGCGACGCGCTGCTCGCCCTGCATCGGGCCCACGGCGCACGGTTGAAACTGCGCGTCTCGCTCGATCACTACGAGGCAGAGAAACACGCCGAGGAGCGCGGACCGCGCTCCTGGAAGCCGGCCATTCGCGGCCTGCGATGGCTATCGGAGAACGGCCTCAGCTTCAGCGTCGCCGGCCGCACCTTCTGGAACGAGGGCGAGGGCGGCATGCGCCGCGGTTATGCCACCATGTTCGCCGCCAACGACATTGCCCTCGATGCCGCAAATCCGGGCGACCTGATACTGTTTCCGGAGATGGATGAAACGGCGGACGTCCCGGAGATCACCACCGCCTGCTGGGGCATCCTGAACAAGGACCCTGCAGACATCATGTGCGCGACCTCACGCATGGTGGTCAAGCACAAGGGTGACGACCACCTCTCGGTGATGGCCTGCACCCTGCTGCCCTACGACCAGCGCTTCAACCTGGGCCGGACCCTGGCCGAGGCCTGGCGGCCGATCCAGCTGAACCATCCGCACTGCGCCAAGTTCTGCGTGCTCGGCGGTGGCAGCTGTTCGCAGTGACCCGGCGAGCGCTCCTTCCAGATCAGTAATTTCTCCTTACCCTGCAGCTAACAAAAAGAAACCGGAGCAACCAGGAAGAGTGAATCTTCGTGACTACTCCGGCAAGGGATTAACTAAGGTTGCAAAGATCGAATGTCAGAGACTCTGGGCCACCTCGGCAACGGTCGCCAGGTCATGGATCAGGGTGTAGTTGCTGACCGCATTGCGATCGCGGGAATTCAGTGATAGCGCCGCTTCCAGGTCGCTGCTGGCGCCCATCATGTCACCGCTAATGGCCCTGGCGACCGCCAGGTTGGAGTAGATCGATGCCTTGGCGGCGCGTGCCGTCGCCTGAGTGATTGTTGCGTCGGAATCCACTTTTTCCAAAGCGGCGGCGCAGCTGGCGAAGGCGGACTCAAGTTCGCTGGCCAGGATCTGCGTGACGCACAGGTTGTTGGTTTCGATGAAATCCAAGCGGGTGACGGCGCGGTCGCCGAGAATGGACTTGGCGGACGCCACGTCTTTCGCAAGCAGTGCTTCATACTCGCTGGAATAGCCGAAGGCGGTGACGCGGTACTCGGCACTGGCGGAGCCGGCGAACAGGGCCAGGCTCAGGCTCGCGGTGGATAACAGGATGCGTGATTTGGCTATCAGTTTCATTGTGCGATTCCTCAAATAAAAATCAGTTAATTAAATTGGCTCGGTGCGTGTCTTTGCTCTCGTTATTTGCAGATCATGTTAGTGAGGTCGCGGCGGACTGACAAAGTATGATTCATCAGGCGACGGATGAATTCAGTTCATCCATGGTGTCGGCATACTGCTGCAAGTTCTCCCCTATCCAGCGCCAGAAGACATCGGCTGCCTCGGTTGCGCACGATTCATCATTACGTGTCATCCAGTAATAGTCCTCGGTCGTCAGTGCGGTACTGTGCAGCGGGACCAGCTCGCCGGAGTCGAACCAGGCCTTGCTCACCGGCATCGGCACCAGGGCGATACCCGCGCTCTGCTGCGCGGCACGGGCCAGGGCAAACATGCTGTCCACGAAGATGATCTGCTTGGGTCTCATGTTGCCGATACCGGCGTGTCGCGCCCAACGGGTCCAGGCGTGAGGGCGCGCCTTGTGCAGCAGGATAGTGGAGACATTGATGGCATCGAGACTCGTAAAGCCCTTCCGCAGCCAGTCGGCATGGAGCGACTTGCTGCACGCCGGGATGTAGCGGATGGGAAACAGTTTCTCTACCACAGCCGCCGCCGGTCGATGGCGCGACAGGACGATGTTGATGTCCGCCCCGGGATTGGCATCGCCAGAGGAATCCATGGATTCGATGCGCAGGTCGATGTCCTGATGGCGATCGGAGAAGTCGCTGATGATCGGCATGAGCAGTTCGCTGGCAAAGAATTCCGGCATCTGCACGAGTAGCGGTACGCGACCGGCGTTCTTCTTCATGCGCGTGGCCGCTGCTTCGATAGCGTCCAGATGAGACCGAAGTTCCTCATAGAACTGACTGCCTTGTGCTGTCAGGGAGATGGAGCGGGTGTGGCGCTCGAACAGACGCGTCCCGAGTTCATCCTCGAGATCGCTGATCTGGTGACTCACCGCGCTGGCGGACAGGCACAGCTCGTCGGCGGCTTTCTTGAAGCTCAGGTGATGGGCGGCCAGACAGAACGTTCGCAAGCCCCGAAGCTGCATGGGCATCGGTGTTTCCTCGATCGACAGGGGTGAAAAGGCCGGGCCGCGGGCAGGCCGACCGCCGGGCTCAGCGGAGCCCGGCTATCCAGAAGATATCCAGAAGAAAGCAATTGCCATGCCAGCGAAGACACCGCCGCGGCGGGCGCCGGCCGGTTGTCACCTGCACAAAGTCGGTTCAGGCGGCGGCATTGTGCGCCACCAGTGATCAGCCGGCGCGGTCTAGCCCGCTGAGCAGTGGCCGCAATGCCCCTTGCAGGTCCTCCACGCTGCGCTGGCGACTGAGCCGCTCGAGGGCGCTATGCAGACGGCGTTGCTGCCCGTCCTGAAGCCGCGCGATGCGGCTGGAGAGATCGCCTTCGGCGATACTGATGCGCTCGCGGCTGGCATGGGTGCGCTGGCGCATCGAATCCAGCAGGAAGAGAAAGCGACTGAGCACGACATAGGGGAAATTTCGGTTGCGGATGGGCCCCTGGCGGGCCTCGTAGCCGCCCATGGGCAGGCCCTGCAGGCGAAAATCGGCCAGTTTTTCGGCCCCGAGCCAGGCTCCCGCCGCGCCGAGGATGCCACCGCCGAGAGCGCCCAGCATCAGGCTGCTGCCGGCGAGGGCGAGATCCACCGCCGCACCGGTGGCGGCGCCCGCCATGGAGGCGGCGGTAGTGAGCTGACGTCGATTCAGTCCCCAGAGGATCCACTTCTCGGTGTTGAAGAGGCTCTCCGCGACCGCTAGCGCGCTCGCCGAATAATCCAGGTGATGATAGTGATAGGCCTGCAGTAGCGCCTCGTGATAGCGGTGCTCGATGGCGCGCATGTCATTGAAGTATTTCTTCTCCAGCACCGGCTGCAGACCCTCCGCCTGCGCCTTGCTCAGTACTTTCTGGGTGACCTGGTACGAACAGAGTTCCACGAGCATCTCGGCAAGCAGCCTGGCGGCCTCCTCGAGTTGCTGGCGATGCTCGGTCTTGTAGGCGGCGATGAGTCTGTCGATGTCTTGCCGCCATTCCTCGCGCAGATGCGAGAAGGCCTCGAGCACGGAGACCAGCTTGTCGAAGTTCGCCTGCATGGCGTTAAACACGCGCACGATGCGGAAGTATTGACTCAACGCCTGCTCCCAGGCTTCGACGTGGGCCTCGTTCTCGATGGGATTGATCAATGCCATGCTGGCCTGGCCGGTCCAGCGCAGGATTTCCATCTCCGCCTCGTATTCCGGACCGTAGGGCCTTGAGCCATCGACCACGTAGAGGATCGCGGCGCCCTCCATGATGGGCCCGAGCAGCATCACCTCTTCGGGAAAACGCTCCTGGCATTCCGGGTCCGCCAGGAACTCGCGCACGGCTTCGCGGCGGTCGGCGGCAGAATCTGCCCGCTTCTGCAGCCAGGCCAGCACCCGTGTCGGCCGTTGGAAGCCGGGGGTGTCATACAGGGTGAAGCGGCAGTCGCCGACGCGGACGTCGAGCTTCTGCACGCTGTCGGTGGTGCCGCTCTGCGCCGAGATGGCGAGGCTGTCATCGCGGGCGAGGGTACTGACGATCGATGACTTGCCCTTGTTGGGGTGACCAACGACGGCGAATGCGGGAATCATGTGCCCTCCTCCCCCGGCTGCAGGATCTGCCAGTCGCCCACGTGGGCGGCGAAACGGCGCCACTCATCGAGATGCGCCTGCCGGAGCGGCTGCAAGCCACGCGCATCGAAGTCCAGCGGCAGCAGCAGCCGTTGCGGGGCACTCGGCAGGGCCTGCAGGAAATCGGCCAGCTCGCCCAGCGGTGGCTCCCAGCTCTTGACCAGGACCACCAGCGCCGCCGGGCTGCCCGACTGTGCAAGCTCCCCTTCCGGCATCCCGGGGCCGACTGACTGCAGGCGCTCGGCCGCGCCCAGAAGTTCTTGCAGCGACGCCAATACGGGCTGCGGCGCAGCGGCCCAATCGAGCAGCACAAAGGGTGGAGCGACCGTTCCGGTCACCGCCGCCAGGACGGGATCCTGGGTGGGATACCTGACCCGTTGCCCGGTTTTATCTGAGCCGGTGGCGACTGAGCTCCGTCTTCCGAGGACGCGGCGGGCGAGCAGCAGAGCGACGGTCCGCGGCAACAGACTATAGGCCAGTTGCGCCGCCAGGATGTAACGCCACCACAGACCCACCCGGCCCCGGGCGTCACCCTCCAGGTCGAGACGGAAATCCCGGGTCTGCTCCAGCAGGACCAAAGACGCCTGGGCGTTGTCCCAGAACCACCAGGGCAGTGCGAGGGTCTCGAGCACGGGGAGTAACTGCCCGGACTCGAGCAGGGTGCTGCGCCAGACGAAGCTGATATCCGTCGCCAGCAGCAGCAACAGGTAGAGCAGCAGGCAGCCGAGGGAGAAACCCAGACTGAAGAACTGGGCCTGGTAGATCAGCCAGGCCTTGCGTTCCCTGTGTGTCAGGATCGTCATCAATGCGGCGCGCTGGCTCGCTGGCCAGACTGGCAATTCCAGTAGCCAGCCGACGATGCCCCTGCCGCTTGGACGCAACAGGAACAGCACAGTCGCCAGCAGCGCCAAAACCGGCAGAAAAACGAACAACAGCAACAGGAAAAGAAGGTTCACCTGGCCCTGCGCATCGCCGGACAGGACACCGTAACTGAGAATGACACCGAGGAATCCGCCCAGCAGGCAGAGCATCAGGGAAAGTGATGGCGTGGAATCCTGTGCGGGGTTGGGCGAGTTCACCGATGGACAGTTTGCCGGAGAAATCACCATTATAGGGGATGCGACGGGGCGATTCGATACAGCACGCCTGCTTAACCCGCACTATTCATGAAGAGTGCGGGTTAAGAACTCGATAATTGATTCAGAGAGCCCTTAAAGACCCTTTTCGCGCAGCTTCACCAGGGTCTGCTCTACGGTATCGACATCGAATGGCTTGGGCAGGTGGCCGATCACTCGCAGGTTCAGGCCCTGGCCCTGGTACTGGGTCAGTTCCCGTTTGCGCCGCGACGACCCCGAGATGATGAGGATACGGGCCTTGCAGCCTTCCGCGGACAGATACTGTAGCGCCTTGAGGCCGTCGTCATCGGACCCCGGTTCATCGATATCCGCTTCCCCACCGAGGCCCAGATCCAGCAGGATGACGCCCGGACTGAAGTCCGCGTAGCTGTCCTTCAGTTCACTCAGGCTGTGTGCGCTCTTGACCGAGAAGCCGGCATCGAGGCCGACCTCTTCGAGAATGTCCGTGATGTCGGCATTGTCGTCGACGATGAGCAGACGTGCATCGCGTTCCGCGTTACTGTCGAATTCCATCATGGTGTGCCCGGTCCCTGTTCTCTGTCATTGTTCGGACCGATTATAAACAGGTTGAGGACAGAAATACCGGCATCAGATCACGCTCTCAATCCTGCCACTCCAGGCCCCAGCGATCGTGTGGGCGACAATGCTGCCAGCATCGGTCCTGCCGGATGCTTCAGTCGGCCGGGGCGCTGGCGTATTGAGGCCACGAAAATTTGCTACTATTCACCTTCTTCCGGATCACGTGTAGAAGTCAACCATGCTTTTTGCGCTCGAGAATGAACCCGAATACCTGGACCTGCAGACCGAGATGGTGCGCCTGCAGGCGTCGATCCGCGCCTCCAGCCGGCGCCTGTTGATCATCTTCGAGGGCCGCGACGCCGCCGGCAAGGGAAGCACGATCATGCGCTTCGTGCGCTTCCTCAATCCCCGCCATTACCGCATCGTGGCGTTATCCAAACCCTCAGAGCAGGAACAGGGCCAGTGGTATTTTCAGCGCTACGTCAGGGAGCTGCCGAACCCCGGCGAGATCGTCTTCTTCGATCGCAGCTGGTACAACCGGGCGGTGGTAGAACCGGTCATGGGCTTCTGCACCCAGCGCCAGTACAAGTTCTTCCTCGAACAGGTGGTGCTGCTGGAACGCATGCTCAAGGAGGACGGCGTGCAGATCGTCAAGTTCTGGTTCTCCATCGACGAGGACGAGCAGGCCAAGCGCATCGAGGAGCGCAAGACCAACCCGCTGAAGCAGTGGAAGCTGAGCACGGTGGATGCCCTGGCCCAGGCCAAGTGGGACGAATACACCCGTTACAAGGAAACCATGTTCGCCAGGACCTCGACGACCGACAATCCCTGGCTGGTGGTCGAGGGCAATGATCGCGACAAGGCCTGCCTGGAATCCATGCGCTATGTGCTCAACAGGATACACTATGAGCAGAAGGGGGAGACCGGCAGACGCCTGGAACCGGACCAGACTGTGGTAGAGAAACTGCCAACCTTCAAGCTGCCCCACATCAAGTTCGAGGAACTGATCGCCAGCGACTGACGGCGCAGCAATACACCACCGGGTAGCCCAGACCGGGGTGTCGACAAGTGCAGCCCGATATGTAAATGTTAGAGGTTCCCAAGGACCCTCTTATTCATTCAGCAGCGGCCCCCACGCCCGGCAATACAACGCGAGAGAAACAGTCTATGTGCCCCAGCCAGATCAACGACGATGTAAGGAAGACCCTGCAGGTAGATGACAGGACCTACCACTACTTCAGCCTGCAAGAGCTGGCGGAAAAGGGCAACGAGGCCATCCACAAGCTGCCGATCTCCATCAAGGTCCTGCTGGAAAATCAGTTGCGGCACTGCGATGGCGAAGTCGTCACCGACGATCACGTAAAGGCGCTCATCAACTGGCAACAGACCCAGCACCAGAATACCGAGATCATGTTCAAGCCGGTGCGTGTGCTGATGCAGGACTTTACCGGCGTTCCCGCGGTCGTCGACCTCGCCGCCATGCGCGATGCCGTGGCCGCCCGGGGCAAGGATGCCGAACTCATCAATCCGATCAATCCCGTAGACCTGGTTATTGATCACTCGGTCACCGTCGACAAGTTCGCCAGTCCCCAGGCCTATGCCGACAATGTGGAAATCGAGATGGCGCGCAACAGGGAACGCTATCAGTTCCTGCGCTGGGGCCAGACGGCGTTCAGGAATTTCAGCGTCGTCCCGCCCGGTACCGGCATCTGCCACCAGGTCAACCTGGAATACCTCGGCAAGTCGGTCTGGCACCACGAGGAGGACGGCAAGCTCTTCGCCTATCCCGACACGCTGGTGGGCACCGACAGCCACACCACCATGATCAATGCGCTGGCCATTCTCGGCTGGGGCGTGGGCGGCATCGAGGCGGAGGCCGCCATGCTGGGCCAGCCCATCTCCATCAACATCCCGGAGGTCGTCGGTTTCAGGCTCACCGGTCGACTCTCCGAGGGCATCACCGCCACGGACCTGGTGCTGACCTGCGCGCAGATGCTGCGTGAACACGGCGTCGTGGGTAAGTTCGTCGAGTTCTATGGCGAGGGCCTGGAATCACTGACCGTGGCCGACCGCGCGACGCTGGCCAACATGTCGCCGGAATACGGCGCCACCTGCTGCTTCTTCGCGGTGGACGACAAGACCCTGGAGTACCTGCGCATGTCCGGCCGCGACGAGCACAACGTGGCTTTAGTGGAAGAGTACAGCAAGGCCCAGGGACTTTGGCGGCGCGAGGACCAGGACGTCGAATATTCCAGTACCCTGCATCTCGATCTGGACTCGGTCGTACCCTCGCTGGCCGGGCCCAAGCGACCCCAGGACCGGGTCGCGGTCAGCGACATGGCGGCAGCGTTCGACACACTGCTGGATGGCGAGGCGCCGAAGGACATCGCCGTCGCGGGGGAAGACTACAAGCTCAGGGACGGCGATGTGGTGATCGCCGCCATCACCTCCTGCACCAACACCTCCAATCCCGCGGTGATGATGGCCGCCGGCCTGGTGGCGAAAAAAGCGGTGGCACTGGGGCTCGAGCGCAAGCCCTGGGTGAAGTCCTCGCTGGCGCCCGGCTCCAAGGTGGTGTCCGACTATCTGGCCAGTGCCGAACTGCAGGACGATCTCGACAAGCTCGGCTTCAACCTCGTGGGCTACGGTTGCACCACCTGTATCGGTAACTCCGGTCCCCTGGCCGATGCCATCGAGGCAGCCATCGACGAGGGCGGGCTGACCGTGAGTTCGGTGTTGTCCGGCAATCGTAATTTTGAGGGACGCATCCACGCCAAGGTACGCGCCAACTGGCTGGTTTCACCACCGCTGGTGGTCGCCTATGCCCTGGCCGGCACGGTGAACCTGGATCTGTCCAGTGTGGCCATCGGCAAGAGCAAGGATGGCCGGGATGTCTACCTGAAGGATATCTGGCCGAGCAACGACGAGGTCGCCGCCGCCGTGCGCAAGGTCGAACGCACCATGTTCCTGAAAAACTACGCGGAGGTGTTCGAGGGCGACGAGGATTGGAAGAACCTGTCGTCCGGATCAGGAAAGACCTATGCGTGGAGCGACGATTCCACCTACATCCAGAAGCCACCCTTCGTGGAGCTGGAGAAGCCCAGTGGCGACATCGAGGACGCCAACATCCTGCTGCTGCTCGGCGACTCGGTCACCACCGACCACATCTCGCCGGCCGGTGCCATCGCCGAGAACAGCCCCGCGGGCGAATACCTGAAGAGTCACGGCATCGCGAAGGCGGATTTCAACTCCTACGGTTCCCGCCGCGGCAACCACGAAGTCATGATGCGCGGCACCTTCGCCAACGTGCGCATCCGCAACGAGATGCTGGGTGGCGTAGAGGGCGGCTACACCCGCATGGCGAACGCACAACATGCCATCAGTGTCTTTGAGGCCGCGATGAACTATGCCGTGCAAAAGAAAGAGCTCGTGGTCATCGCCGGCAAGGAATATGGCACGGGTTCCAGTCGCGACTGGGCCGCCAAAGGCACCCGCATGCTGGGCGTGCGCGCGGTGATCGCGGAGAGCTTCGAGCGCATCCACCGCTCGAACCTGGCCGGCATGGGCGTGATGCCCCTGCAGTTTCCCGAAGGCGTGACACGCAAGTCACTGCAACTTACCGGCGACGAGCAGATCAATCTCATTGGCCTGGATTCAGTCAGTCCCGGCATGGAAGTCACGCTGGAGGTCATTGACGAAGGCAGCAAGAGAGACAGCTGCACCCTCATCTGCCGCCTGGACACCGCCCTGGAAGTCGCCTACTTCAACAGCGGCGGCATCATGCCCTTCGTGGTGGACAAGCTCGCCGGCGCCGGGTGAGCGGAAGCAGTCCACATGGGTGAACAAAACAACATGCGCGTCGAGAGGGACAGCCTGGGACCGGTCGAGATCCCCGCGGACAGACTCTGGGGCGCGCAGAGTCAGCGCTCTCTCGGCAACTTCGCCATCGGCAGCGACCGTTTCGCCCCCGTATTCATCCATGACTTTGCCCTGCTGAAGAAGGCCTGCGCCCTGGCCAACGCGGAGCTGGGCGACCTCGGCGCCGAGGAGTCCCGGCTGATTCAGTTGGCCTGCGACGAGATTATGGCCAGCAAGCACGATCTCGAGTTTCCACTCTCCGTCTGGCAGACCGGCAGCGGTACCCAGACCAACATGAACCTGAACGAGGTCATCGCCAACCTCGGCAACCGCGAGGTCGGCGCGGAGCTGGGCAGCGGCCACCCCCTGCATCCCAACGATCACGTCAACCGCTCCCAGTCCTCCAACGACACCTTTCCCACGGTGATGCATATCACGGCGACGCGCCTCGTGCAGACGTTTCTTCTGCCGGCCCTGGACCACAGCATCGACGCGCTGGCCACCAAAGAGAAGGAGTTCGAGAACAAGATCAAGAGCGGCCGCACCCACATGATGGATGCCACCCCGGTCACCCTGGGTCAGGAATTCGGTGCTTTCCGGGCTCAGCTCAGCAATGCCGGCGAGCAGATCCGGGCGAGCCTGAAGGGGCTGACTGAGCTGGCCATCGGCGGCACCGCGGTCGGCACGGGGCTCAACACCCGACACAACTGGGCCGAGACCGTGGTGCGTCACATCAGTGAATTGTCCGGCATGGACTTTATTCCCGCCGCCAACAAGTTCGCCCAGCTCGCCGGACACGACGCCCTGCTCGACCTGCACAACCGGCTCAACCTGCTGGCGACGGCGCTGTTCAAGATGGCTAACGACATCCGCCTGATGAATTCCGGTCCCCGCTGTGGCCTGGCCGAGCTCACCGTTCCGGCCAACGAACCCGGCAGTTCCATCATGCCGGGCAAGGTCAACCCCACCCAGGTGGAGGCGCTGACCATGGTGTGCTGCCGCGTCATGGGCAACAACACCACCGTCAGCATCGCCAACAGCCAGGGCCAGTTCCAGCTCAATGTCTTCAAGCCGGTGATCATCCACAGCGTCATGGAATCGATCACCCTGCTGGCCGACGCCATGCGCAGCTTCACCGACAACTGCCTGGCCGGCATCACCGCCAACGACGAACAGCTAGCCCGCTACACCGAACGCTCACTGATGCTGGTGACTGCCCTCAATCCCCACATCGGCTACGACAATGCCGCCCGCGCCGCCAAGCTGGCACACGAGAAAAACATCACGCTGCGCGAGGCGGTGCTGGAGCTGGAGCTGCTCTCGGGTGAACAATACGATGAACTGGTCCGGCCGGAATCCATGCTGGGGCCCTCCTGAGACTCTTGGACTGACTACCCCGAAGGAAGCCCGATGACAGGAGTCACCGATGCGTACTGAGCGACCAAGCTATCTTGTCACGGCCTTTGCTTACGCAAACTCCACGCCAAGATAGCTTCGCGCCAAAACAAGGGTGTTAGGCTGCAGCAGAAAGTATGTCGTATCCGAGTGTATGCTACGTACCCGAAAGCGGACGGTCGCTAAAATTGGCGTCGGCCGGCCGCTGCTGACCCAAAGCAGCCGTTCTATCTATTTCTCCTTGCATG
>JBBDSI010000028.1:0-2070 GCA_040905005.1 Pseudohongiellaceae bacterium | reverse complement strand
GCGGGTTCCGCTGTTGGACTCGGCAACCTCGTCGCCTTCCCGGTCATGGCGTCGAAGAACGGCGGCGCTGCCTTCCTGGTCATCTACCTCTTCTTCATCGCCTTTATCTGCTACCCGGTCATGATGGCCGAGATCGCCATGGGGCGGCGTACCACCCGTAATCCCGTCGGCGCCTTCTCGGAGATCTCCGGCGGCGATCCGAAGTGGCGCCTGGCCGGTATGCTGGCCATCCTGACGCCGTTCATGATCGCGGTGTTCTACACCGTCATCACGGTGTGGCTGGTGGTGTACATCAAGGAGATACTGATCGGCAACCTGGGCCTGCTGGCGGAGGACGCCACCTTCGGCGAGCTCGTGGCGCGGCCGACGCTGTTCATCTACCTGGCCGGGTTGCTGGCAATAATCTTTTTCATCCTGCTCGGTGGCGTCAAGGGCGGCATCGAAAGGCTGGCGCGGGTGTTGATGCCCACCCTGGCGGCGATGCTGGTCCTGCTCACCATCTTCGTGCTGACCCTCGACAACGCCGGCGTCGGCGTACGCTACTACCTCGTGCCGGATTTCACCCGCATCAATCTGGCGACTATCAACGGGGCCCTCAGCCAGGCCTTCTTCTCGTTGTCGCTGGGCATGGGCATCCTCATCACCTATGGCTCCTATTTCTCGCGCCAGGACAACATTCCCGGTTCCGCGCGCATGGTGGCTGTGGCGGACACCAGCATCGCCTTCTTCGCCGGCCTGTTAATCCTGCCGGCGATCTTCGCCTTCGATCCGAACACCAACACCGATGACCTGTCCACCTCCAGCGTCGGCCTGATCTTCAGCTTCCTGCCGAAGATATTCCTGTCCATGCAGGTAGCGGTGGGTTATGTCGGCGCCAGCATCGTGGCTACCGTCTTCTTCACCCTGGTCTTCTTCGCCGCGCTGACCTCTCTGGTGTCCATCATCGAGATTCCTATCGCCTGCTGGATCGACGAGCTGCGCATGTCGCGGCGCAAAGCGGTGGCCACCCAGGCGGTGCTGTTGACGATCTTTGCCATCCCGGCCACCATGTCGCTGGGTATCTCCGAGTTCTTCACCAACTTCACCAGCTACGGCGGTCTCAGCAAGTCCTTCTTCGATCTGGTGTCCGATGTGTTCTACGAGACCATCCTGCCCTTCGTCGGCTTCACCGTCTGTCTCTTTTGCGCCTACCGCTGGAAAGTGTCCGGCCTGAAAGAGGAACTGGTGATAGGCGATCCCGGCTTTGATGGGTCGCTGCTCGAGAAATACATGAACTTCTCCCTGGGCACGGTGATCCCCGCCGTATTGCTGATAGTGTTCATCAGCACCGTGTCACAGATTTACTTCGCCTGATCGTTCCACAACGACTGCTTTCCCATGCATACAATCGAGCGCATTGCCCTGGTCGAGCATTCGGCCGAGCAGATGTTTGACCTGGTCAACGACATCGAGCAGTACCCGCGCTTCATGCCCGGCTGTGTCGAGGCGCGTATCATCAGCGCCACAGCGGACGAGATGGTGGGCGAGCTGTGCCTGGCCAGGGCGGGCATCCGCCAGCGCTTCACCACGCGCAATCGACTGGTGCGGCCGCAGTCCATTACCATGAGCCTGGTAGAGGGGGATTTCTCACAGTTTTCCGCGCGCTGGGAATTCACTTCGCTTGGCGCCGCCGCCTGCAAGGTCACCTTCACCATGGAATTCGCCTTCAAGTCCCGCCTGCTGGGCTTCGCGGCGACGAAGCTTTTCGCCAATGTCGCCGGCGAGCAGATGGATGCCGTCGTGCGTCGGGCAGGGGAGTTATATGGATGAATGACAAAGAGGGCCGCGCCGGTCCTGGAAAGGAATCCAATGAAACCATCGCGGTGGAGATAGCCTATGCCACCCCCGAGCGGCAGTTAATCATTCCCCTCGCGGTGCCCAGGGGGACGACGGCTTACGAGGCGGTGCTGCGCTCGGGCATCTGCGATGAATTCCCCGGTATCGACCCGGACAATGATCCCATGGGCATCTTCTCGAATCGGCTGGACGGCAAGGGGTGGCCCACACCGAGGGAATACCGGCTGCAGCCGC
>JBBDSI010000027.1:0-2073 GCA_040905005.1 Pseudohongiellaceae bacterium | reverse complement strand
CCTGCCCTCTCCCAGCCCGGCGAATCCAGTGATATTTTCAAACTGAGCCACTACCCTCGCCAGAGTCCCGTCCAGGAGCGGGCAGATGCGCAGCAGGGAGCCGGAAGGAGAGGAGCGAAAGCAGGCGGTCGCGTGGGATTCGCGGCGGTTTCGCGTATAATCGGCGCCTCAGCTTCAGCAAGTCGATCAGCCGAGTGTCATGACCAGGATCCGTACCCGAATCGCCCCCTCTCCTACAGGTGACCCGCACGTCGGCACAGCCTATATTGCCCTGTTCAACCGCTGCTTCGCCCGGCAGCAGCAGGGCGAGTTTATTCTGCGCATCGAGGACACCGACCGCGCTCGCAGCACGCGCAAATCGGAGCAGGATATCCTCGCTTCCCTGCGCTGGCTGGGCCTGGACTGGGACGAGGGGCCTGATCGCGGCGGCGATTACGGGCCCTACCGGCAGAGCGAACGCAGCGCCATTTATCAGGAACACATCGCGCAACTAGTCGAGAAGGGGCATGCCTTTCATTGCTTCTGCAGCGCCGAGCGCCTGGACCAGGTTCGCCGGCAACAGATCGAGAACAGGCAACAGGCCGGATACGACGGCCATTGCCTGACACTCAGCGCGGACGATATCGACCGCAGGCTGGCGGCAGGCGAGGAGCATGTCATTCGCATGAAGATTCCGGAACAGGGCGAGTGTGAGTTCGACGACCTGTTGCGGGGCCAGGTCAGCATCGCCTGGTCGCAGGTGGACATGCAGGTCCTAATCAAGTCCGACGGCCTGCCCACCTATCATTTCGCCAACGTAGTGGATGATCATCTCATGCGGATCACGCATGTGATCCGCGGCGAAGAATGGATCAACTCGGTGCCCAAGCACGTACTGCTCTACCGCTATTTCGACTGGCAGGAGCCGGTGTTCTGTCACATGCCGCTGCTGCGCAACCCGGACAAGAGCAAGCTGAGCAAGCGCAAGAATCCCACCAGCATCAACTACTATCGCGATATGGGATACCTACCTCAGACCGTCACCAACTATCTCGGCATGATGGGCTGGACCATGCCGGAGGGCGAGGAGAAGTTCACTGTCGAGCAGATGACCGCCGCCTTCGATATCCAGCGCGTCTCGCTCGGCGGCCCCATCTTCGACATCGAGAAGCTGGACTGGCTGAACGGCAAATACATCCGCGAGGATCTCAGTGACGAGGATTTCATCGCCGCCTATGCGCAGTGGGCATTCCAGCCCGACAAGTTAAGTCGCATCGCGCCCCTGTTAAAGCAGCGGGTGGAACGCTTCTGCGATGTGGGTGATCTGGCCCTGCAATACGTCGCCGGCGTCATGCCTCTCGAGACTGCCGCCTTCCAGCACAAGAAGCTGGACGAAGCTGCCGTCCAGCGAATTCTGCAATTCACCCTCTGGCGCCTCGAGAGCCTGCCAGACTTCGACCGCGAGCACGTCGAGGCGACGCTACAAGCGCTGGCCCAGGCGCTGGAGCTGAAGATTCGCGACTTCCTCTTCCCGCTGTTCGTCGCCATGAGTGGCCGGCCCGTTTCCACCTCGGTCATCGAGTCCATCAGCGTGCTGGGGCTGGACATCACCCGCGCCCGGCTGCGCCACGCCCTGGAAGTTCTGGGCGGCGTCTCCAATAAACAACTGAAACGTCTGGAAAAAGACTACCAGGGGCTGGAATCACAAGATTGACAGGGCAGGGGGCGGCCCGTAGAATTCGCGTTCCCTCGCGTAAGCATCATGGGGCCTTAGCTCAGCTGGGAGAGCGCAACGCTGGCAGCGTTGAGGTCACCGGTTCGATCCCGGTAGGCTCCACCATCTACTTTTTACCTACTGGCAGGAAAAATTCATCCCTGAATTTTTCCCTGCCGCGCCGGCCAATCCCGGGCGGAGAAGCGCGGTTCTCCTGGTGATTGGCCGGCTTGCGCCTCGGCTACGCCTCGCGTCGCCCATCCCTGGGCTCAATTCGTGCCGCTTCTGGGTATTGTGCCTGTTGCATGCTGATTGCTTGCTGGGACTGCAATTTATCCCTTTACCTACTGGCAGGAAAAATTCATCCCTGAATTTTTCCC
>JBBDSI010000026.1:6399-12794 GCA_040905005.1 Pseudohongiellaceae bacterium | reverse complement strand
CGGGGCCATCCTGCTCGGCGGCGCCGTGCTGATGCGCCGCTTCACGGACTGAGCCCAACGGGAGACCTGAGATGGATAAACTACGAGAGTTGTTACTCAAAAACCGCTACACGGTACTGGTGGCCACACTCGCACTCTACATGGGCGTGCTGGTCATCGAGGGGGCGATCACCGGCCGCGATGCGCGCGTTATCGACTTTGATAATCCCTTCTTTGACTTTGAGGTGAGCCGGGAAGCGCTGGAACGGATGCGCGATGAAGAGAATCGGACTGATCCGGGGCAGTGAAAATTGCAGAAGAGTTTCTTTGGCAGAGATTGACAGCCGAC
This sequence comes from Pseudohongiellaceae bacterium, assembly GCA_040905005.1. Classification (GTDB taxonomy): domain Bacteria; phylum Pseudomonadota; class Gammaproteobacteria; order Pseudomonadales; family Pseudohongiellaceae; genus UBA9145. The sequence goes on along the minus strand of JBBDSI010000026.1, from coordinate 12,466 downwards.
TCGCGCTGGCCTAAAGTTGCCGGCCTGACTGGAACCAACAGTTAAGAAACTGTATAGATAAGACCCAATGAACCACGTTATCGCCACGACTCAAGCATTCCGCAACCAGGTTGCCGCCGCCGCAGCCCGCCGTATTGCGCGTGCACGTGGTGCACGCCCAGGAGCGCCGTGGTTTTAACTGACTAAATTCTACCGACACGAAAAACCTCCAGGCGTCTCCGACCCTGGAGGTTTTTTTTTGGCTGCAGATCGGCAACAGGAAGACAGCATCATGGACATCGAACAGTTGGAAGAGGCCGCCCGGGATGCCTGGCCGGCACTACAGGAATACCAGGGAAGCACTGGCGTAATGCGCTTTGCCGCCGGGGTCAGCCGCCGTGCCAACTCCATGACGCCGGTCCGGGCACGGGAATTCTGTCCAGAAAGCCTGATGCGAGAGGCCGAGGATTTTTATGGCGCCTTCAGGCTACCGGCGATCGTGCGTGTGCTAGAGGGACCCCGGACGGGGCTTGAAGACCAGGTTACTCGTGCCTGTCTCGAAAACGGCCTCATGGTGACGCCGACACGGGGCGGCATCATCCGCCTGCTGCCTTCTCTGTTGGTCTCGCGCGCGGAGATTGATACGGCCATTGTCGAACTGGACAGGGCCCTGGCGGCGGCTGTGCCTGCTCCGGAAATTGCGTTAGACTGCAGCGCACTGCAAGGCTAAGTCCAAAAACAGTCCAAAAAACGGTCCAAAAACAGTCCAGTAACAGGAAAGAAAAGGTTAAGTCATGATCAAGAATACCCGGGTCATTTTCGCCAGGCGCCCAGTGGGTGAACCGGATGACGAATGCTTCCGTCTTGAGGACGTGGAAGTACCGCCGCTCGGCGACGGTCAGATCCTCATCAAGGTATGCTGGCTGTCGCTGGACCCTTACATGCGCGGGCGCATGAACGACGTCAAGTCCTACACCGCGCCGATGGCGATCGGCGACGTCATGGTCGGCGAAAGCGCCGGTATAGTCATCAAGTCAACTTCGGAGAAGTTCGCGGTCGGAGATCGCGTCACCGCTCACAAGGGCTGGCAGTCCTATATCGTCGCCGCCGATGACGACCCCCGTCTGATGAAGGTGGACCTCGCCAACGGTACTCTGTCCGCCCACCTCGGCGTGGTGGGTATGCCCGGCCGCACGGCGTATTTCGGTCTCACCGAGGTCGGCAAGCCGCAGACCGGCGAGACCCTGGTGGTGGCGGCCGCCTCCGGCGCCGTCGGCTCGGTCGTCGGGCAGATCGCCCGCATCAAGGGGCTGCGCGCGGTAGGCATCGCCGGCGGCGCGAAGAAATGCCGCTACGTGCGCGAGGATCTCCATTTCGACGCCTGCATCGACTACAAGGCGGACAACTTTGAGGCGGAGCTCAAGGCCGCCTGTCCCGATGGCATCGACATCTATTTCGAGAACGTCGGGGGCGACGTAGCCCGTGCCGTCGCGCCGCTGCTCAAGGAAGGGGCCAGGGTGCCCATTTGCGGCTATGTCTCGAATTACAACGATGAAGACATCACTAAAGCCGAAACGCCATTCGATATACTCAAACAGCTCGACCCGGTCCCCGAGCATCGCTTCTTCGTGGTGACCGAGTGGATGGACCGCTGGGTGGAGGCCACACGGCTCCTCGGCAAGTGGGTCGACGAGGGTCGGATCAAATACCGTGAGAGCGTTGGCGTTGGCCTGGAGAATGCACCGGAGTATTTTCGTGGCATGTTGCGCGGCAAGAATTTCGGCAAACAGCTGATCAAGGTCGCGGACGAGGAATAAAGAGACTGGTGACTGGCGATTACTCCACAGCGCGACTGTTCGACCTGGAAGGCAAGACTGCCCTGATTACCGGCGGCTCCAGCGGCATCGGCCTGATGCTGGCGCGAGGGCTGCTGCAGAACGGAGCCCGGGTCGTCATCGCCTCACGCAGACAGGACAAGTGCGACCAGGCGCTGGAGGAATTGCGGCCGCTCGGCGACGTCGCCGCCATCACGGCGGATGTCACCAGCGCGGACGACCGCGCACGCCTGCTGGAGGAAACCGGCAAGCGTCTGGGAATTTTGTCTGTCCTGATCAATAACGCCGGCGCCAACTGGGGGGCGCCGCTGGCGGAGTATCCCGACGACGGCTTCGCCAAGGTCATCAACACCAACCTCAATGCGGTGTTCTCACTGACCCGGGACGCGGTGCCGCTGCTGGAGATGGCCGCCGGTGCCGGCGACCCCGCCCGCATCATCAACATCGGCTCCATGGACGGCCTGCACGTGCCACAGGTGCAGCGCGTGCCCACGTTCGCCTATTCCGCCAGCAAGGCGGCCCTGCATCACCTGACCCGCTGCCTCGCAGTGGAGCTCGGCCCCAGAAACATGACCGTCAACGCCATCGCACCCGGATTCTTCGAATCCCGCATGACCGACTACGTGCTGTCGCAGTACCGTGAGGATATCGAGAACGACTGTCCGCTGGGGCGGGTGGGTCAGCCGGAGGAGATGGTAGGCATCGTGACCTATCTCGCCTCCCGCGCCGGCGCCTACACCAATGGCGCGGTGATTCCAGTGGACGGTGGTACGCATCTGTACAAGGGCAGGCGCCCCTGGATGGACGCGGACGGGGACGACTGAGTGCACAGTGGCGTCAGCGTTTCTCGGGCAAGAATACAACAGATCAGGACGCCCTGTTCGAATCAAGGAATGGGAGAGTCCTTAGGGAGTTAACATGAATCTATTCAGTCTCGAAGACAAGGTCGCCCTGATTACCGGGTCCACCAAGGGCATCGGCAAGGCCATCGCCACGCGCATGGCCGAGCAGGGCGCACGGGTGGTGATCTCCAGTCGCAACCAGGATGCCTGTGATGAGGTGGCCGCCGAGATCAAGGCGGCGGGTGGGCAGGCCCTGGCGGTCGCCTGTAACATCAATTATCCGGAGCAGCTGGCGACGCTGGTGGACAAGACGGTCGGCGCCTGGGGCGGGATCGATGTCCTGGTCTGCAATGCGGCCCTCAATCCCTATTTCGGCCCGTCCCAGGACATCCCCGACGAGGCCTTCGACAAGATCATGCATGCCAATATCGGCAGCGTCCATCGCCTCTGCCAACTGGTCATACCGGGCATGGCGGAGCGGGGTGGCGGCGCGGTCATCATCGTCTCCTCCATCGGCGGCCTCAAAGGCACGGACGCCCTGGGCGCCTATGCCATCTCCAAGGCGGCGGACATGCAGATCGCCCGCAATCTCGCCGTGGAATGGGGTCCGCAGAACGTGCGCGTGAACTGCATCGCCCCGGGCCTGGTGCGTACCGATTTTGCCCGCGCTCTGTGGGAGAACCCGAAGATCTACGAGGCCACGGTGGCGAAATATCCGCTGCGTCGCATCGGCGAGCCCGACGAGATCGCCGGCGCGGCCGTGTTCCTGGCCTCCGCGGCTGGCAGCTTCACCACCGGGCAAACACTGGTGATCGACGGCGGTGGTACAATCGCCGGCTAACGGCCAAATAAGTTAATCGAGTGGAGTCAGCATGAATCTAGGACTATCGGAAGAAATGGTCGCGGTACGCGAAAAGATTCGTGCCTTCGTCCGCGACAAAGTCGAGCCCGTGGAGAAGGAGTATCAGGCGGAAGTAAACGTCGGTGACCGCTGGTCACACACGCCACGACAGGAAGAGATCATGAATAGCCTCAAGGAAGAGGCGCGCAAGCAGGGGCTGTGGAATTTCTTCCTGCCGAAGAGCCAGGGCGGTGCCGGGATCAGCAACCTGGAGTATGCGCACCTGGCAGAGATCATGGGGCGCAGCCGCCTCGCCTCGGAGTCCTTCAACTGTTCGGCCCCTGACACCGGCAACATGGAAGTGCTGGAACGCTATGGCTCCGATGAACAGAAGGAGCAATGGCTGGAACCGCTGCTGGCGGGCGAGATTCGTTCCGCCTTCGCCATGACCGAGCCGGGCGTGGCTTCGTCCGACGCCACCAATATTTCCACCACTGCCGCTCTGGACGGCGACGAGTGGGTGATCAGCGGCGAGAAGTTTTACATCTCCGGCGCCGGCGATGCCCGCTGCAAGATCATGATCGTCATGGTAGTCACCGACCCCGAGGCGCCGAAGCACAATCGCCAGTCGCAGATCCTGGTGCCCATGGATGCCGAGGGCGTGGAGGTGGTGCGACCGATGCATGTCTTCGGACATGACGATGCGCCCCACGGGCACATGCATATCAAATTTCATAACGTTCGTGTGCCGGAGAGTAATATCATCCTCGGCCGCGGCCGCGGCTTCGAGATCTCCCAGGGCCGACTGGGGCCGGGTCGCATTCACCACTGCATGCGCTCGATCGGCGCCGCCGAGAAGGCACTGGAACTGATGTGCCAGCGCGCCTTGAGTCGCGAAGCCTTCGGCAAGCCGCTGGCGGAGCTGGGCGGCAACTACGATGTGATCGCCGACAGCCGCATCGAGATCGAGATGTGCCGTCTGTTGGTCTTTCGCACCGCCTGGCTGATGGACACCATCGGCAACAAGGCCGCGCGCGATGCAATCTCCCAGATCAAGGTGGCCGTACCCAACATGGCGCTCAGGGTTATAGATCGGGCGATACAGATTCATGGCGCCGCCGGCGTCAGCCAGGATTTCCCGCTGGCGGCGCTGTGGACGAGTCAACGGACCCTGCGCCTGGCGGACGGCCCCGACGAGGTGCATCGCCGCGTGGTAGCCAGGAAGGAACTGGCTCAGTACAACAAGTCAGAGAGGTGACCGGCGCCCGGGAACGCGATTCTTCGGTAACAGATGGGGCAGCTACAGCCGCCGCTGCTGGGATGCCGTGCTCGACGAAATCAAACTGACGCCGCTGTATCGGGCCTGGAAACCCGGGCGCCGATAATCCCGCCGTACTGCTTGCGACAATTTGTCGCATTGGTTGGGACGGGAAGCGTGGCGGTTAGATGTCCGCCCTGCGATAATATGAATAGTAGCAGGAGCGCCACGCGGCACATTAGCGCACCGCACTGGCGTCACCTCGCCATCACAAGGTGCGGGCGAGGGCCTGCAGCCGGGGAATTTAGGAAGTCTAAACATGAGCCTAAACATGAGCCTAAACATGAGCCTGAATCTGAAAAAAATGGGACTGGTAGCACTGCTGTCCCTATTGCCCCTGTTCGCGCATGCCCACACGGGCCTGAAGGAATCCACGCCGGCCGCGGACGCTACCGTGAATGCGGCTCCCGAGACCATTGAACTGGTATTCACCGCCTCTGTGCGCCTGGTCAGGTTGCAGGTCAAGAAGGACGGGCAGGAACTGGTCACCGACTTTCGGCCGGGATCCGCGGCGGCAGCCAGCTACAGCATCAAGGCTGAGGGCATGCAGGCCGGCAAGTACACCGTGGACTGGGCGGTTATCGGCGCGGATGGTCATACTGTTGCCAATGCCTTCAGCTTCGTCGTAGATCCGACAGCCGCCGCTGGCTCGGCCCCCTGACCGTTCGGCCGCTGCCTGCCGTACGCTCCCGAACGGCCTGATCAGCCGCCTCCGGGGTTTTATGCTGCCTACCGCCTGGGAAATCGCCACGCTCGTTTGCAAGTTGCTGGTGTACGGCGCCACCGCGCTGAGCGCCGGGGTTCTGCTGCATCTGCGTTACTATGACGACGGCAGTCGCCGTCTTCTCGACCGGCAACTGCTCTACCTGCTGGCGGCGACGCTGCTGGGATTTCACGCCGCACTCATCCAGTTTCTCGTCCAGGTCGGCCAGATCAATGCCCGCGGCCTCGCAGGCATGTTCGACTGGTCCATGGCCTCCTTCCTCCTCGATACACCCAATGGTGCCAGCACCGTTTGGCGGCTCGCCGGCTTTGTCGCCGGCCTGGCCCTGGCAGCGTTCTTTCTGTGGAAGATCCGTAGTCTGACGCGCCCGCCTGATCGGCGACTGCGCCATGTGTTGCAGGGATTGCTGCTGCTCAGCCTGGCCCTGCTACTGTGGAGCTATCGTGCCGCGGGGCATGTCTCGGTGTTGCCGGCTCTCGCGCAACTCGGCCTGGTGCTGCATGTGTTCGCGTTCGCGGCCTGGATCGG
>JBBDSI010000026.1:0-6299 GCA_040905005.1 Pseudohongiellaceae bacterium | reverse complement strand
GTGGGGGTGGCGGTGCTTATACTGACGCTCACCGCCTGGCTGTCTACCCTGGTAGGCCCGGCGGAATACGCGTCCTGAGCAGGTGACTCCAGGCCGGCTCCAGTGCGGTGAGATTCACCCGTGGCGCCTCGTCCCCGGACGACACGCTGTCTTCCACCAGCCTGCGCAGGCGGCCATTGTCCAGGTTCAGGCTGAGCAGTTCGGCCTGTTCGTGCTCGCCGTCGAATACCGCCGCGGGCGTCATCGTGTCATGGCGAGCGAATAACAGGGCGTTGCCCACCGGCGACCAGGCGAGATTGGACAGTCGTACCTGGCTCGTGAGCAGGGCGACGGGTTCGGTCTCGCTGTCCATCTCCCCGAGGTAGAGGGTGTACGCGGCCAGGTCACGCTTGATGTAGGCAAAACGCTTGCCGTCGCTGGCAACGACCGGTTTCTCGATCACCTGAGCCGCGTCCGGCAGCGCCGAAGTCGAACTCAGGCTGACCCGACCCAGGATCGGGTTGCCGCTGCTGATCACTTCGTCGGCCAGCAGGGGCGAGTCCCACCGGGGCCCACTGCTGCCGGTTTCCGTCAGCATTCCCAGTCCCACCAACAGACCCAGGCAGGCCGCGGCAACACCCGTGCCCAGACGCCAGCGAGCGGGTCCGCGCTGCAGCACAGGCGCCGGAATGACCGCCATCCCGGTGCTATTCGGGGAAACTGCGGCGTCCAGTCGGTAACCGCGTTTGGGGATAGTCTGGATGCTTCGGCAGGCCTCGCCCTCGGGATGGCGCAGTTGCTTGCGCAGCTCGGAGAGCGCGCGGGTGAGCGAGTTCTCATTGACTACCACGTGGGGCCAAAGTGCCTGGATCAGGGCCTCCCGGGGCATGACACGGCCGGGATTGGCTGCCAGGTAGCATAAAAGCAGCATCAGGCGGGGTTCGAGATGCCGGGTGACGCCCTGTGCCGGCAGCCGGACCTGGTTGAGGTCCGGTTGCACCAGCCAGCGCTGCAGCCGAAAGGGCGCGTCCAGCGGCCTGTGCAGGCCCTGTTCCGGGTTGCGTGGCTGCGCCCGGTGCGCGCTGTGCGGCGGCGTCAAGGTGGACATTGTGCTCATAAAACCCCCTGCAGAGTCGCTTGTTTGGGCGGCTACTGCCTTTTCCTCGGCATGCACCCTCTCTACTAACTCTCTATAAGATGGTTTATAGGGGCAAAAAGTTGCAGCTCAAGCCCCAATTTATCCCTGGAAACCTCTGCATCATTTACAGGAGCCCCAGTTTACCCGCGTCACGCCGCCAGGGAAGGGCGTTTGCGCCTGTGCAGCTTTTCTGGACAAAAAGTTCACGTCTTTTTCAGGTATTTGCCCTGTCACACCCCTAGATTGCGACTCATGGCAATCTCGCCCGTCGACGCAACGGGTGGCTTGCAAGTCAACAGCAGGTAGTGAGGAGGTAACAATGCAATTACAGCAAAATAAATTCAGTCTACAGGCGCTGGCGGCAGCCCTGGTGTTGCTCTTGTCGACCCAGGTGCTGGCCATCAGTGACGAGGCGCGGCGCCAGGGAATTCCCACGCTGGCGCCGATGCTGGAGGATGTCACTCCCTCGGTGGTGAGCATCCGGGTAGCCAAGGCCATGCCCACGGCCGCACCCTTCGGCGGTCAGGACATCCCCGACGAGCTGCGCCGCCTGATTCCCGACCTGCGTGAAGGCCGCCGTGCGCCGCGCGCCACGGGTGCCGGCTCCGGCGTCATCATCGATGCCGCACAGGGCTATGTCGTAACCAACCACCACGTGGTGGCCAACGCCACCAACATCAGTGTCCAGCTCAGTGACGGACGCAGCTTCGACGGCGAGTTGCTCGGCAGTGATCCCAGCACCGACATCGCGCTGTTGCGCATCGAGGCGGATAACCTGGTGGATATCGGTCTTGCCGACATCGAGACCGTGTATGTCGGCGACTACGTGGTTGCCATCGGCAATCCCTTCGGCATCGGTCAGACCGTGACCTCGGGCATTGTCAGCGCGCTCGGCCGTGCCGGCCTGAACAACGAGAACTACGAAGACTTCATCCAGACTGATGCCGCCATCAACATGGGTAACTCCGGCGGCGCCCTGGTGGATCTGGAGGGCAATCTGGTGGGCATCAATACCGCCATCATCAGTGGCAGCGGCGGCAGCAACGGCGTCGGCTTTGCGGTGCCGGTGGACATGATGGCTGCCGTGATCGAGCACCTCGAGCGCGACGGTGAAGTGCGCCGTGGCATGCTCGGCGTCACGATCGCCGATGTCACCCCTGACGTGGCCGAGGCCCTGGGCCTGGACATCCTCGACGGCGCCCTGGTGACCAGTGTGCTGGAAGGCAGTGCCGCCGAAAATGCGGGCATCGAGACCTCCGACGTCATCGTCGAGCTGGATGGCAAGGCGGTGCAAAGCAGCCGTGACCTGCGCAACATGGTCGGTCTCATGGGCCGAGGCGAGGAAGTCAGCCTGCGCCTGTACCGCAACGGTGATCCCATGACCCTGACCGCCGTCATCGGCGGCCCCACCGGCGTGGCCACCACCGAGGATGGCCGCCCGGCACTGAGTTCCGGCTTCCGCGGCGCCCGGCTGCGCAGCCTGGCCGCGGATGAGGCTGACTTCGCCGATCGCGGCGTGCTGGTGCTGGAGATCGAGAGTGGCAGCCGCGCCGCCGCCGGTGGGCTGCGGGCTGGCGACGTGATCGTCGAGGTGAATCGCCGCGCCATCAATGATCTCGGTGAGTTCAATGCCGCGGTGGAGGATGCCGAGAGGCTGACCGCCGTCACCGTTCTGCGCGAGGGACGCCGCCTGTTGCTCTTCATCCCGTAAGCGCGTCAGCACAAACGACGGGGACCCTCTGCAGACAGCAGGCTCCCGTAATTGCGCACAGCGCCCTTAAGCCATGCCCCCCTTGGCCGACTTAGCACATAGCAGCTGAGTCGGCTTTTTTTTGTGGCTGCAGGGACAGCGCTTCCACTGCAGGTCACATCGTGCTAGTTTCTGCTGCCCAGGTGACCCTAGAAGTCATTCATTTTATTGATAATTTGTCGGCCCAGCGCGCTGTCGCGGATAGCGGGCCGGAGCTGTTAAATACAACAACAAGAATCCACCTTCGTGTCTATGCAGCCAATCTCAAGAGTCTTGCGAAAATGCCCAGGGCGCCTGCCGGTGTTACTGGCAGGCCTGTTGCTGGCCTGGCCTGTGGCCGCCATGGACCCGGTGCTGGCCACCGCCAATCCCCGGCCGCTGCCGCAGTACAACTACGACTTCAGCGAATACATCGACTGGGTGCAGCACACCGCCGGTGAGCGTGGCATCCCCGGTGCGGCCCTGGCCATCGTCTCACGCGAGGGGGTTCGCCATCTGTACACCTGGGGAGTTAAGGAGTTGGGCGAGGAGGAGTCTGTTTCGGTGGATTCGGTCTTCCGCATCGCCTCCATGTCCAAGACCTTCGCCGGCGCCGCGGCCACGCTGGTGGTGAACGAGCAGCTGCACTCCTGGGACACACCGCTGACACAGCTCCTGCCCGGCCTCGCTGTAGGGCCGCCGGGAAGTTCACGCGCCATTACCCTGCGTCACGTCGCCAGTCATTCCACGGGCCTGATGCCCCACTCCTATTCCAATCTGCTCGATGCGGGCGTGGAGTACGAGCGCATCAAGGACAAGTTCACCGAGATTCCCAGTGTGTGCGCACCGGGCAACTGCTACGGCTATCAGAATGTCGTGTTCTCGCTCATCGCCGATGTCGTGGAGCAGAGCACAGGCGACAGCTATGCGCATTATCTGGAGGCAAAACTGTTCCAGCCCCTGGGCATGGTCACTGCCAGCGTCGGGCTTGAGCCCTACCTCACAGATGACGAGGCCACGGCGCCGCACAGGCGTGTACGCGGCCGCTGGAGCAAAACCTCCACGAATCCAGCTTATTACTCCGCCGCCCCGGCCGCAGGCATCAACGCCAGTGTGTACGACATGACCCTCTGGCTCAGGGCCAATCTCGGTGCCTTCCCCGACGTGCTGCCGGCAGATTCGCTCAGTGAGATGCACAATCCGGTGATCGAGACGCCCTACGGCAATTATTTCAACCGCTGGTCGGGCCTGGAGAAGGCCTACTACGGCATTGGCTGGCGGGTATTCGACTTTCGCGGCGTGCGTGCCATTCATCATGGCGGTGGCGTGCGTGGTTACCGGTCGGAAATGGTCTTCGTGCCGGAGGCCAATATCGGCATGGTCCTGCTCTTTAACGGCGAGGAAAAACTCGCCAACGACGTCGTGCCCACCTTTCTCGACTATCTCACCTCTTCTCTTTAATCCCACAAGCACAGGAATCGATGATGAGTTCAGTTATCGAGCTGCTGAAGTCCCACCGCAGTATCCGCAAGTTCACTGACGAGCCGATCGATGCGGCGCTGTTCGGAGAACTCATCGCCGCCGGTCAGGCGGCGGCCACTTCCAGCTTTCTGCAGGGCGCCACGGTCATCCGCGTCACTGACAAGGCAAAACGGGCGCAACTGGCCGAGCTCGCGGGCAATCAGGCCTACGTGGAAACGGCGGCGGAGTTTCTGGTCTTCTGTGCCGATCTCAAGCGTCCGGGTAATTACTGCCGCAAATACGGCAAGGATTTCGCCGGTGACTATACCGAACATTTCATTATCGCCACCGTGGATGTGGCGCTCATGGCCCAGTCGCTGGTTAGCGCCGCGGAATCGGTGGGGCTGGGAATCTGTTACATCGGCGGTATAAGGAACAATCCCGGGCCGGTGTCCGAGCTGCTGGAACTGCCGCGCGGCGTCTACCCGGTGTTCGGCCTCTGTCTCGGGTATCCGGCGCAGGACCCGGAATGCAAGCCGCGGCTGCCGAGCAAGGTCGTGGTCAAGGAAAACCGCTACAACGAGGAGGGTGACGAGGAGGCCATCGCCGCCTACGACGAGCAGATTCAGGAATACTATCGCACCCGTACCGGCGGCGGACACGGCATTAGCTGGACTCAGCAGGTGGCGACGCTGCTGGCGGAGAAATCGCGCCCGCACATGCGCGAATTTCTGGAAGGACAGGGGTTTACCTTCCGTTAGCTCTTCGCTGGCTCGAAGTACACCATGCACTGGCGTGACAGGACGCAGAGCTCTCCGCTTTCCTCATAGATGCGCCCGGACTGCTGTGTGTAGCCTTCCGCGGCGGCCTCGGCGGTAAATTCCATATAGAACCAGTCACTGCTGACCGCGCCCGGCGGTTTGACGAATTCCAGCGACCAGGTCAGGGAGCTGGCCGGCACCGTGGGGCTGTCAAAGTAGGAGAGGATGACCGGAGGCGGGATGTCGGCGATGGCGACCAGTTTCTCGGCCGGGAATCGGGCCAGATCGCTCTCATGGCGCGCCCACATATGTAGCTCCCGGCTCGGCCTGCCGGAGAAGGGCATTCCCTCGCTGACCCAGTAGCCGTCGAACTGGCTGAGAAAGGCTGGCAGGCGCTTGCGGTGCGCGGCGAAATGCAGACCCTGCTCCCGGGGCACCGGCGTGTCGAGCGGCTGCGCGGGTACCGTCAGACCCTCGCGGGCGCGGCCGAATACGCCCATGGCCTGGAGGCAGACCTCGTCGCCGACCAGCACGTCGGCCTGTAACTGTGTTACGTTCTTGCCCTGGCGCAGGCGTCGCGTCCGTACACTGATCTCCCCGGGCGGGATGGGGCCGATGAAAGACACCATCAACGAGCGCAGCGGCAGGTTCTTCTCCAGCTCCTTGCCCATGGCTGTGACTGCGAACGCCGCGGACAGTCCGCCGAAGGCAGAGCGCCCCTGTGTCCACTGCTCATCGAATCGGGTACGGTTGTCGGGATCGTCCTGCAGGCCCTGCAGAATGGTACCCATGTCCATGGCTGTCATAATGCAGTCCCTGTCCCTGCTGCGGTAAATGGCGGTTGTCGGGCTTCGCCGGCATGCGCCTTCATGCTAAGCTTTCGCCGATAGTCTCTTCAGATCGATAAAACTCGTATGAAATCGTTCCCTCGCTGCCGCAATCGACGAACTCTGCTGGCCGGCCTGCTCCTGCTGCTGGGTAGTGCGCCGCTGGCGGCCCAGCACGCCGGCCATGGCGGGGCCGCGCAGCCAGATAGTAGCGGAATCGCCGTGCGAACTGAAACCGAGCCGATGGACGATGCCGTCCTGGCGCAGGCGCCGTCACAGTTGTTGCTGCATTTTCCGTCACAGGTGCGCCTGGTCAAGCTGACCCTGCGCGACTCGGAACTGGACTGGGTCGACATCAGCTTCCGCTACAATCCCCGCCCCGGCGATCATTTCGCCTGGCAGTT
>JBBDSI010000025.1:0-2119 GCA_040905005.1 Pseudohongiellaceae bacterium | reverse complement strand
CCGTAATCATGACTGCGCCGCGCTTCCACCTCGGGTGTGGCCGTCTCGGAATCGGTCGCGGTGGGGGCGGGATCGCCGTCTGGGCGCATGCCCATGGACTCGGGGCTGGGACGCAGAAAGAGCCAGGTCACGGGCAGGATGCCCACCAGGTACATAAGTCCCATGAGTGGAGCTGCCGTGGAGAAGCCCAGCGAGTCCACCAGCAGAACACACAGAGGCGTCAGCACCACGCCACCGAGAGACAGGCCGGTGGAGGCGATGGACAGCGCCATGGCGCGGCGGCGCTGAAACCAGCGGGTGACCAGGGTCGTTGCCGGAATGAGACCGGTCGCTGCAAAGCCGGTACCGAACAACGCGTAGACGACATACAGTTGCCAGCGCGTCGTGATGAAAGCCAGAGCACTCAGTGTCAGAAAGGAGACGATGGCCCCAGCGCTGATGCAGATGCGCGGGTCGTAGTCGCGCACCCAGCGCCCCACACCCAGACCGGCGACACCGCCACTGAGGAAAAAGATGGATACCGCCACTGAAGCGCTGCTGACATCGAAACCCGGGCGTGCCGCCAGGGCATTCAGGTAAATGGCGTGGTTGTAGAAGCTGAGTCCTGCGGCAAAGGTGAGCACCACACAAATGGCCGCGACTATCGTCCAGCCGTAGTAGCGGGTCTCCGGGGATGCTGCTGTCATCAATACCTTTCCTGGTAGTCGGGTGGTGGTTGCACGGGTGCGTTGCCGCGGGCTGGCGCACGGGTTTTCCCGGAGCAAGCATAGCAGACAGACACCACAAAAACGGTCCAGATTCCTCCCGCCTCAGCCTGCCCGAGCCCGGGGTCGCACACTGGAGCGCATACGGGAGCATTTATTGATGCAGAACAAAATCAGCGCTTCACATGAGGGCAGAATAACTCCCGCCAGGATTGGATAAGGACGGGACAGCCTGTAACAATTTGTAAAAAAACAAAGACATAGTGGCACCAATTGGCACCTGCCGTCACTGGACGCCGGGGGGTTTGCCGTTTATCCTAGCGTCCCTGCGAAATATTCAGTTACCTGGAAAAAATGTTCATCGTGCGTGTCCCAGGGATACGAAGTGATGAGATAATTACAATACAATTTCGAACTAGTATTTGGAGAGCGATTCAATGCGGACTACGACTAAAACACTAGCAGCCTTGCTGATGGGCCTGATGGCGGCATTCGCCCTGACCGTGCAGGCCCAGAGCACGATTGGGCAACCCCGGTTCCTGTCGCTGCATGGACCGGAAGGCCTGCCCATCATCCCCGTTTTCGAAGGCTGGATTGCCAATCCCGACGGCACCACCAGCTTTTCCTTCGGCATCATCAACCGCAATGAAGTCGCCGTGGAGATCCCGCTCGGCGAGGACAACTATATCGAGCCGGCGAAGTACAGCGGCATCCAGCCCACTCACTTCCCTGCCGGTCGCACTACCGGTGCCTTCACGGTCACTGTTCCCGCCTCGGAGCAGGGAAACGATGTCTGGTGGTATTTGCAGACCGGTGATTCCGATGTCCTGAAGGTGCCAGGCCGTCGCGGCATCGGCGCCTATGAGCTGGACTTCATCCTTCCCCGCCCGCAGGGAGCCCTGCAGCCGCTGGTCGGCATCGGTGAGGGCGGCGAACAGGCGGCTGGCCTCTATGCCCATATCGACGACTATCCCGGCAATCCGGTACGCGCCGGCGAACAGGTGGAACTGGTAGTGACCGCCACCGACCCAGCCGAGCGTGATGCCACGGACCCGCGCTTCGAAGAGCCCCTGGCCATGGGCGTGACCTGGACTAAATACCAGGGACCGGGCGCAGTGACCTGGACCCGTCACGAGAGTTCCGTGGTGCCGGAAAACCCCTACAGCGAGGGTGATCGGCGCTTCGAGTTCTGGGAAGAGCCCGAGGCCAATGAAATGGAGATTCCCGGCCCGTCCGGTGAGGCCCGTGTCTACGCCACCTTCTCCGAGCCGGGTAACTACATCATCTGGACCAAGGTGGACAGCCACAACGCCCCGGACAGCTCCAACGGCGACCAGTGCTGCTGGAGCAACGTCTATCAGCGCGTCACCGTACGCTAGGAGCCTGTCGGACTCACGCTGATCTACTGCGCTGGT
>JBBDSI010000024.1:11483-13080 GCA_040905005.1 Pseudohongiellaceae bacterium | reverse complement strand
TGGGGCTGATGCTGCGCTACACGCAGGCCCTGATCTCCCAGGTATCCCAGACCGCGATCTGCAACCGTCACCATTCCATCGATCAGCAGCTCTGCCGCTGGCTGCTCCTGTCCATTGATCGCCTGTCGCACAACCATCTGACCATGACGCAGGAGTTCATCGGCAACATGCTCGGCGTGCGCCGCGAGGGCGTGACCGCGGCGGCAAAGAAGCTGCGTGAGGCGGGCGTTATCTCCTATTCACGCGGCCTCATCAAGGTGCTGGACCGGACGAAGCTCGAGCAGGCCGCCTGCGAGTGCTACGAGGTGGTGCGCGTGGAAACGGAGCAGGTCCTCCACTATCTACCCCAGCGTCGAGCGGTTATCGCTTCTGACGTGCCTGTCGTCAAGCTCCCCGAGAGTCCCGCATCCGAGGCCCCTCGCGGGGCCATCGCCCGTTAGCCCGAATGTTTCACCAGTGATCTGTAGCGAGGGCGTGCTCTGGGACGCCCGGACGCCTAAAGGGAAGTAGGCGTTAGAGCGACGCAGGAGTCAAAGCCGAGCAGGAGCACTGGTGAAACATCCCGGCCAGCCTTATCTCGTGTCGGCCAAAATGGAAGCTATACGCTGACCAAATCGCTTTTCCCCGAACACACTCCAGTGGTCACCGTCCCGCCAGTACACGGCCTCGCAATCCCAAAAATCTTCTTTCACGTCGAAATTCACGAGATCAATCTCCGAGACATAGCTCAATCGCGCAGCCAGGGAACCCCCATCCACGGCAGCCCCGGGCGAGGAAACCAGCGCCTGGAGATGCCGGTCGAGTTTGAGAAAGGTCTCTACCATGGCAGGCTTGAGAGACCCCGACTCCCATTCGCAGTCCGACCGTACGATATTCCAGATATCGATCTGTGGTTCCAGTCGCGGACCCAGCCAGACGACCTCGGTATAGGCGGCGATTTCCTTGAGATAGGACAGCACCTGGTGGACATTGTCATCGTGGGTGGTCTGCACCGGTAGATCACGCTGACGGTAGAGGTCCATATTGACAGGATTCCCACGCGCATCGGCAACCAGAAACGAACCGGATTGCTTATAGATTACACGGTCGACCCTGTCGGGATTGTGACGAAGAAAGTCGGCGAAATCCTGGTACGGACATTCTGTATTCGGGGTATAGGGCTGACAGCCGACCTGGGCAAGTCCAACAAGAAACGGTTGCTGTGTGGTGAGTCCGAGCGCATGGTAGATGTCCTCAGCGTGGGAATCTCCCAATATTACGGTGGCCGGTCCGTGGCGCTGATAACAGGATTCGATAGCGCTGAGATATTCCCGGCTTATTGCCGCATCGATGAGACGACATTCACCCGCAACAGCCAGTTCACGATGACTCGCGACCGCGTTCTGTGCCATCTGGTAGCGCGCTCGCTCATCCTCTCCCAGCAAGCGCATCGAAATCGGGGTAAAGCCGTCGCTTGAGCCGCCGTAGTATCCTGCGGCCGCCAACACCGTGCCGCAGGAAAGCGCAGCGGTAAAGATCGCCGGCCTGGATAGGGGCCGCCACCGCCCCGGCCATCGCCGAGGGCTATGCTCCGAGCTTTCTCCCGCACTTTGCCCCG
>JBBDSI010000024.1:8290-11383 GCA_040905005.1 Pseudohongiellaceae bacterium | reverse complement strand
ACTTTGCCCCGGACTTTGCCCCGGAATTCGACGGCGAAAGGGGATCTCCACATACCGCCACGAGAGCGTCGCCAATAAGAGGGAGGCGCCGCTGAGGGCCAGCATCAAACTTACTCCGGGGTCACCCGGACTGCGGATTCGAGCGAAGGCGAATAGCGGCTGGTGCCAAAGATAGGCGCTGTAACTTATCAACCCGATAGCCACCGGAAGCGGAGTCGATAGCAGCCGTCCCACCACTGTCGCCTGCCCGCCATAGAGAATAATCAAGGCCGCTCCCAGTACTGGCGCCAGGGCGTAAACCGATGGGAACGGCGTGGCCTCCGAGTAAAAGAAAATCGCCAGCAGAATGCCCGCCAGGCCAAGCAGCGCCAGGGGCTCACTGTTTCGCGGCGCCTTTCCGAACGAGTAGAACGCACAGAGCGCACCCACGAACAGCTCCCACGCCCGGGTCGGGAGTAGATAGAAGTTGGCATCGGGCTCATAACGCCAGCCATATTCGGCCAGCAACAGGCTGATAAAAGCGACTGCGGCGGTGAGACGGGCCAGGCCGCCGCGGCCGAGAAACCAGAACAGCATGATAAAAAGCGGAAAGAACAGATAGTACTGCTCTTCCACGGCGAGGCTCCAGGTATGCAGCAGGGGCTTCTCTTCGGCGGCCGTGTCGAAGTAGCCGCTTTCCCTCCAGAACAGGATATTGGAAGCGAATAGCGACATCGCAAGGACGCTCTGTGAGAAAGCCTTAAGCTGTTCCGGAGCCATCCACAGGACAGCGAAGGGGATGCAGCACATCATGACGAGGAACAGGGCAGGGATAATCCGGCGCACCCTGCGCTCGTAAAATTCAAGCAGGGAGAAGCGACCTTCTTCTTTTTCCTTCAGGATAAGCGCGGTGATGAGATAGCCGCTGATGACAAAAAAAACATCAACGCCCACGTATCCGCCCTGAAACAGTTCGAAGCCTGCGTGAAAAAATATCACCGGGATAACAGCCACGGCACGCAAGCCGTCTACTTCCCTACGATAATGCATGGGTCATTTCAGTGTGTAGTGATCTCGGTTCAATTGACTGTGACAAGCCGAGTCATCTTGCTGCCACTCGGGCGGGTACGGGTACGGCGGGGTCTCTGGCTGGCAGTGGAAAGTCGAGCATGCGCTCCGTCTCGCGCTTCACCGCTTCGTAACACTCACAACAACTCTTCTCGAGGCTCAGTCGGTCGAGTATCTTGATATGCCCACGGCGGTACATGATCACATTTGCTTTCTGCAGGCGACCAGCTGCTTCCGTGACGCCCTCGCGGCGCACGCCGAGCATGCTGGCGATGGATTCCTGCGTCATAGTGATCTCGTCGCTGCCGAGGTGATCCATTGACAATAGTAGCCAGCGGCACAGCTGCTGGCCGACGCTGTGGAAGCGGTTGCACACGGCGGTCTGTGCAGTCTGTGCAAACAGTGTCTGCGCATAGCGTAACAACATGTCGTGCAACCGTTCCTCGCGCACGAATTCGCGTCGCAACACGCTGCCCTTGATCCGGAACGCGTACCCCGGGTTCTGTACAACAGCCCGGTTCGGCATCGTCCCGTCGCCTGTGAGCAGCGAGATTCCGATCATGCCCTCGTTTCCGACCATCGATATCTCCGTCGATGAGCCGTCCTCGGTCACGTACAGCAGCGAGATGATCGCGTCGGTCGGAAAGAACGCATGCTGCTGTTTCTCGTTCGTTTCGTACAGGACATCGCCGAATTCCAGCGGTATCCAATCGAGATACGGGAGCAGCCGCTCCTTTTCGGCGCTGGTCATCGCGTCGAGCAAGTGGTTGCGCAGGTTGCGGGTAGGTACCATCGTATATTCCTCCAGGGTTATGCAAACTCGCGCGGCGGCGCGGCGACGAGTCGGTCGAATTCCCGCTTGACGACCGAATAGCATTCACAGCAGCGTTCCTCGAGGCGGTCGCGGTCGAGTACCGCGATGTGTCCTCTGCTATAACGAATGATGCCAAGCTTCTGCAATTTCCCGGCTGCCTCGGTAACGCCTTCGCGGCGCACGCCCAACATGTTCGCGATCAACTGCTGCGTCATCACGAGCCTGTTCGAAGGCAGGCGGTCGAGCGACAACAGCACCCAGCGGCACAGTTGCTGATCGACTGTATGGTGACGGTTGCAGACGGCGGTTTGCGCAATCTGGGACAACAGCGCCTGTGTGTATCGCAGCATCCGGTCATGAAACTGGCCGCTGCGGCGAAATTCATTCTGGAGCACGCTACCGCTGAGCCTGTACGCCGAGCCCGCGCTTTGGACCAGCGCGCGGCTGGACGACTTGTCATTGCCCATGCACAGCTCGACGCCAGTCACACCTTCGCGGCCGATGACTGCAATCTCCGCCGACGCGCCATCCTCCATCACATAGAGCAGGGAGACTATCGAGTCAGTAGGGAAGTAGACATTGCCAATCGTTTCGTGGCGGTCGTAAAGCATCTCTCCGAGCTGGAGGTCTACCAGATTCATGTGCGGGCGCAACCGTTCCTTCTCCGCCGCTGTGAGTGATGCCAGCAGTAGATTCTGCTCAGGCCTGGCCAACCTGGTCAAGTCTGCCTTTCCTGATGCGATGGCGGTCATGCGTGCCTCAGATAACGAAAGACTATGCGATATGGTCATGTCGTCCCTTCGCTGTGCCAGCCATCAGAGGGAGCCATCAGGCTCTCGCCGTACTGGCTGTGAGGCAGGCCAAGTGCGTGACCCCATTCATGGCTTATCGTTTGCCAGGCAACCCGATCAACCAACGTCCACAATTCGTTTAGCCATATGTCGAACTCGACTATCTCTCCGGTGCTCGGGTAATGCCACGTTCGCGTTTTGCCGAGGATAAAAAGCTGCTCCTCTATCATCTTGATAAGGTGCTGATCTTCGTACACCAGGCCATCCGCTGAGGGCGGCATAAGAGAAGCGACGAAGGGTGAGTCGAGGGCGCAGCCTATGGTGTTTCGATTATCCTGTTCATACTTGTTGAAGGTGCCGGTGTGCACGATCTGCAGGCTATAACTTGACGCCTCGTTAGCCGCAAACCGTATTCTTTCTTTCGTCTCATCATCGCAGCTG
>JBBDSI010000024.1:0-8190 GCA_040905005.1 Pseudohongiellaceae bacterium | reverse complement strand
TGACGCCTCGTTAGCCGCAAACCGTATTCTTTCTTTCGTCTCATCATCGCAGCTGCTGTGCATGAAAAAGGTGGTTCTCCCGGGCCAAGACTCTTCTGGCATTTCTATTTTATCGTCGGCCTTTGCTTCGCTCAATCCGATTAACAGGCCAAGCGCCATGACAAAAACCAGAGGTATCCATTGGGGCTGCCATAGCAGGGTTTTGAAGAAGTTAAACATTTTCGCTTCAATGTGGCTCTTGCGATCCACGGCGCTCCTGTTCATATGTGTATTCCAGTGCGTGGCGCTTCAAAAAGTGTCTCGGGCAAGTCATTCGACAGCGCGGCGAAGTCCAGGCCCTCAAAGGGTAAATTTGTGCATTGCTTCGTCCACTCCCTGCCTATCATGGAAGAATCCGCAGTCAGCGACGCCAGCAGCACGTTCTGTTCTTGTCTGGAAAATTTGAACATGTCTCCCGTTTCTGATGCGGTGGAGGGTAAAGCGTGCGTCAGTTAACATAAGACTATGCGATCCAGGCATGCCATCCCATCCGGTGATTACCGGAACAGGTGCAGATAATTCCCCTAAAGGGTGGTGAAAGGTCATTCGTGGCGGAGTGCCGCCAGTGGGGGTATGCAGCTCCCGTCACGTGGGCCGCAAGTCCACGAACAGGAATCGATAGAATTCCTGAGAGCATCGGCAGGCTGAAGGCCAGCAGCCGAATCACATCCATAGCCGTTCTGCGACCTTAGCTGTTCCATCGCATCGGCCACCGCAGCCGATTGGAATTTCTCTATCAGAGCCTCAGTATCCAGGCTTTCCATACACCGGCGATCGCCCCCGTTACTGGTTCCCCTTATAACTCCGCCTATTTGGGGAATTCCGCAACCTGTATTAAGGGTTTGTTCGAAGCGGCATTAGGTCTTTACCTGATCGCCCATAAATGGATTCCACCCTATGCTTGTGGGGTCAGATCTCTATCGTGTGCCCCTCGGCCGGGATCTCGCTGTCGAGACCGAGGTCCTGTGACAGCTTGCTGGAGAGGATCTGCAGGGCGCCGGCTTCGCCGTGTACGAGCAGCAGGCGTGGTGGCGGCTGAAAGTTCTTCGCCCAGTCGATCAGCTCCGTCTGCCCGGCATGGGCGGAGAAGCCACCCAATGTAGCGATCTCCGCCTTCACCTTGAACTTCTCGCCGAACATGCGAATGTCTTTCCTGCCATCGACAAGCAGACGTCCGAGCGTGCCCTGGGCCTGGAAACCGGCGAAGATCACCGTGTTGCGTTCGTCCCAGATGCGGTGTTTGAAGTGGTGGCGGATGCGGCCGCCGGTGCACATGCCGCTGCCGGCGATGATCAGTGCACCCTGCTTGATGCGGTTGATCGCCATGGACTCCTCGGGGGTGCGAGTGAGTTTCAGGGTGGGCAGGAAATTCGCGAGCGATTCGCGCCCCTGGCTGGTCAGGGAGTGCACGTCGCCGCTGTCCATGATCTGCAGCCAGTTGTCGTAGACGTGGGTTACCTCGATCGCCATGGGGCTATCGAGGAAGACTTGCCAGTCGTCGAGTTCACCGTCCTGGTGCAGGCGCCCGAGATGAAAGATGATCTCCTGAGTCCTCCCGACCGCGAAAGAGGGGATCATCACGTTGCCGCCGCGCCGCCAGGCGCTCGCCAGCACATCCCTGAACTCCGCCATCGTCTCGGTCATGCTGCGGTGGTTGCGGTTACCGTAAGTGCCTTCCATCATGACCAGGTCGGCTTCGGTCGGCTGCTCCGGATCGTTCATCAATACCGAATCCTTGTTGCCGAGGTCGCCGGAAAACACGAGGCGTCGGGACTCCCCTTTTTCGCTCCAGCACAGCTCCACGATCGCGGCGCCGAGGATGTGGCCGGCGTCGAGAAAGCGCAGTCGCGTCCCCGGCGCCAGTTCGAATTCGTTCCTGTAGGGCAGGGTATGACAGAGTTTCAGCACGCGCTTGACGTCATCCAGGTTGTATTGCGGTTGCAGGACTTTGCGCCCCCGACGCTGGCGGCGCCGGTTTTCAAATTCGAGATCGCGCTCGTACAGGCCCCAGGCGTCCTCGAGCATGATGCGCAACAGTTCTTGCGTCGCCGGGGTGCAATAGATCGGTCCATCGAAGCCGGCCTGGACCAGCCTGGGTAGCAAGCCGGAGTGATCGAGGTGCGCGTGCGAGAGGATCACACCATCGAGCGACTCCGGTTCGAATCGGAACTGTGTGTTCTCCACCCGGTGCACGGCATCGCCGCCCTGGCGCATCCCGCACTCCATCAGCAGGCGCCCGAATGACGGGGATTCCAGTAGATAGCAGGAACCGGTGACCTGCTGCGCCGCGCCATAAAAGGTGATAGTCGCCACTCTTGCCTCACTTGATCTGTCAGATCGCAATTGTTGACTTTGCAAACACGGCACCGATGATAGCGTTTTCAGGATAAAAGGTAGAGCGCTCCGGGGTCGCGCATGCCAGCGCAGACTGCGTGCGCCGCGACGTCATTGTTGTGCAAGACAACGTCGGTTAATCTGGCGGGCACTCCGTTGTCCGGGAGCGGCGACGGTCACCCATCCACTCCGCGAGGACACGTTGATGCCGGAATTCAGTCTTCATGAACGCCTGGCCCGGGACTGCATTACCATTCGCGATCTCGATCTGTGCCGCCTGCTGCTCATGAACAACAGCGACTTTCCCTGGTGTATCCTGGTGCCCCGGCGCGCAGGAATTCGCGAAATTCATGAGTTGGCTGAGGACGACCAGCAGCAATTGATGCGGGAATCGTCCGCGCTGTCGAAGGCGATGCTGGCGCTGTTCGGTGGCGATAAGATGAATGTCGCGGTGCTGGGTAATGTCGTACCACAGTTGCACCTGCATCACATCGTGCGCCGCTCCGCCGACAAGGCCTGGCCCGATCCGGTCTGGGGCAGGGCGCCCGGTCCGCCATACTCCGAGGCACAGCTTGCCGATCTGCGGCGGCAATTACAGGCGCCCGGGAAGGATTCAAAGGGGGAGTGATGAGCCTTCGCGTCATGTCACGGATATCAATCGAGAGAACTTCTGAGAGTACAGGCAGTCTGAAGGCCAACAGCGGGACCAAACTTGCAGGCGAGGTGATATTTTCACTGACAGGCGGCTTCGAAGCCGGGAAGTCAGTTCGGTGCGTTAATCGTCAACTCTGCTTGACTCAGCAGCAGCGGCGTTAGTGTCTGACCGCCTGCCGGAAAGCCGTTTCGCGCGAGCAGGTAGGCGAGAATGTCCGCGTATTCCTGTTCGGGCAGGCTGGCTGGCGCATTGGTGGGCATGTTCCGGCGTATCTGCTCGAAAAGTTCAGCCAAAGGGCGGCCCTCCCAGAGAAACAGAAATCCCATGCCAGC
Organism: Pseudohongiellaceae bacterium; assembly: GCA_040905005.1. Classification (GTDB taxonomy): domain Bacteria; phylum Pseudomonadota; class Gammaproteobacteria; order Pseudomonadales; family Pseudohongiellaceae; genus UBA9145. Next base: position 4,830 of record JBBDSI010000024.1, on the reverse strand, counting down.
CAGTGGTGGGCTGGTGGCGTTGCCGAGCAGGTCGTTGGCGTGGCAGGCGCTGCAGTGCTGACCGTAAGCCTCAGCACCACGCTCGGCCTGATCCTGGCTAAAGATGCCGTTGCGCAATGCATTGCCTTGTTGCGCGCCCAACGGACCGCTGCTCAGAACTGCCAGCAGGGTAAGCCCGATTAATGAGCGGCTAGTTTTCAGGGAGTGCAAACACATAGAGCGCATTGCCGTTGCGGGGACGCCGTAGTTCCGGTGCCATGTCCCGGGGCAGCATGGCGGCCCAGCTGGCGCCGCTGGTGGCGGCCGGCAGGGCGATGTACTGGCGGCCGTTCACCGCGTAGCTGATGGGAAAGCCCTGTGCGGAAGTAGCCAGGCGGGTTCGCCACAGCAACTCGCCATTCGCTGCATCCAGGGCCATGACGTAGCGATCCCAGTCGCCTATAAACACCAGTCCGCCTGCGGTGGTCAGGGCGGCCGTGTTGACCGGTGCGCGGGACCGGTAGCGCCAACGTACCTCGCCCTCCGGTAGATCGATCGCCAGCAACTCGCCCAGGTCAGCCCCGGCCTCGGGATGTGGATAGTTCACACGCCGCACCGGGCCCACACCGCCACCGCCCAATACCCGTTCCACCGGACCGAAGGTGGCCAATTCACAATTGAGAGTAAGGGGGATGTACAGCGCGGTGGTCTCGGGTGAATAGGCCATGGCCCGCCAGCTCTTGAAACCGGAGGTGCTGGGACAGAAGTCCAGCTGCTCGCCGATGCGCGGCAACATGCCGTCACGGTAGCGGACCTGGCCACTTACCGGGTCCACGTTGACGATGTTCTGATATCCCAGGTCCGTGGCGCGGATGAATTCGCCGCTGACCCGATCCAGTTGCCACAGTATCCCCAGCTTGCCGATCTTGAACAGGGAGCGACGACCGTCGATGTCCACCAGCACATTTTCAAAGGCTTCATCCATGTCGTGACTTTCGCCAGGCAGATGCTGGTAATACCAGAGCATAGTGCCATTGTGAGGGTCGAGCGCGAGCGTGGAATTGCTGTACAGCGCATCGCCGTCGGTGCCGCGAGCGGCTCTGGCCCAGGGTTTGGCCTGGGCGGTGCCCCAGTACACCAGGCCGGTGTCGGCATCATAGCTGCCGGCAATCCAGGCATCGCTGCCGGCGCGAAAGCGCAGGGGCAGATCTCCCCAGCTATCGCCGCCGGGTTCACCGGGCCGGGCCACGGTAGAGGTGCGCCACAGCTCCTCGCCGCTGTCCGGATCGTGGCCGGTGATAAAACAGACATCTTCCTTGTAGCGGCTGCAACCGGTTATTCCGGTCACCAGGACGCCATCGGCTACTATAGGACCGGCGGTATAGTGGTATCCCAGGGCCGGGTCAGCCACCGCTGTTTCCCAAAGCAGATGACCGTTCTGGATATCCAGCGCCAGGATGCTGGCATTTTCAGTGGCGGCAAACAGGCGTTCGCCATAAATAGCAATATTCTTCTGTACGCCGCGTCCCACGCCGGCGTAGGCATTGGCTGGCAACGCCGCCTCGCCAAGCGAAGCGGCGGTAATCGGCTGCGTCGTCGAGCCTTCAGCAACCGGGCTCAGGCCGGGCCGGTACTCCCACAATAGATCGCCGGTAGCCGCATCCAGAGCCTGGATTACGCCCCGGGGGTTGGGCAGATAGAGCACTCCGTCGTGCACCAGCGGCGCCGCTTCGCCCGCCCCGGTATCATCCATGGCCCAGGACCAGACCAGGCGCAGTTCCTGCACATTGTCCGTGTTGACCTGGTCCAGGGGACTATAGCCCCAGGCATCGGGGCCACCGCGCCAGTGCAACCAGGATTCAGCCGGTGGGTTCTGCAGCAATGAATCGGTCACCGGGCCGGCCGGGTTTTCCTGGGCCGGGACCGGCAGCGGCGCAAGGCTGAGCACAAGGCTGCAGCACAGCAGGCGCCGGCTAACCGTGGGTAATCTCTCAGGAGTCAGAGGCATTGATTGATTTTCATTGTGTGCCGAAGTACCCGTTTTACCAGTAATCGCCCTGTGGGTGAACCGTGGCAACCGGATCGGCGAAATACTCAGGCTAATCGTGAATCGGCACATCCGCCGCTGGCAGCGGTGGCCGGCCCAGGATGGAATCGGCAATCTTCTCCGCCACCATGATGACCGGGGCGTTGATATTGCCGTTCGGCAGGCTGGGGAATACCGAGGCATCCACCACGCGCAGGGCGTCGATGCCGCGCACCCGGCACGCGCTGTCCAGCACCGCCATGTCGTCGGCCGCTTCTGCGCTCATGCGACAGGTGCCGGCCGGGTGGTAGGCGCTCTCCACATTGGCCCTCACCCAGGCGTCGATGTGGGCATCGGTGTGTACGTCCTCACCCGGCTGGATCTCTTCGCCACGATAGTCGTTCATGGCCGGCTGCTGCATGATCTTCCGGGTCAGGCGAATACACTGGCGCCAGGCGACCACATCGTCTTCATGCTGATAGTAGTTAAAGATAATGCTGGGCGCGGCTTGCGGGTCGGTTGACTCGATGCGCACCCGCCCCCTGCTGCGCGGCTTGTTGGGTCCCACGTGCACCTGAAAGCCGTGGCCCTTGATGGAGGGCGTGCCGTCGTAACGCATGGCGGCGGGCAGAAAATGAAACTGGATGTCCGGCGCCTGCAGATCCGGCCGGGAGCGGATAAAGGCACAGGATTCAAAATGGTTGGTGGCTCCCAGGCCATCCTTGAACAGCAGCCAGCGAGCGCCGATCAGGGCCTTGCTGAGCAGGCCGAGCTTGCTGTTCAGGGACACCGGCTGGATACAGCGGTACTGAAAATACACCTCCAGGTGATCCTGCAGGTTCTCCCCTACACCCGGTAGTGCATGCAAAACCTCGATACCGAGTGACTGCAGCAATGCCGGGTTGCCGATGCCGGAGCGCTGCAGCAACATGGGTGAGGCAATGGCGCCGGCGCAGAGCAGGGTTTCGCGACGGGCGCGCACCCGTTGGGCGACACCGCGACTTGCATAGCTCAGACCCACGCTCCGCCGACCCTCAAAATCCAGATGCTGCACCAGGGCGTGGGTGACGATGTCCAGGTTAGGTCGGTGCTTGCACGACGCCAGATAGGTTTGCGCGGTGGAGGCGCGCACACCGTTCTTGACAGTCATGTGCATGGGACCAAAGCCTTCCTGATACTCGCCGTTGTAGTCGTCCGTTTCGGGGTACCCGGCCTGGACACCGGCATCGATAAAGGCGCGGTAGAGCGGGTTGTAGCGCATCTCGTTGCCCTTGCACACCGCCAGCGGCCCGTCGCCGCCGCGATAGGTATTCTCGCCGTCCACCCAGGTTTCCGCGCGTTTGAAATAGGGCAGGCAATCACGGTAGCCCCAGCCATGGGCGCCACGCGCCTGCCATTCCTCGTAGTCGTGGGCATTGCCGCGCACGTACACCATGCCATTGATGGACGAGGTACCGCCCAGGCCCTTGCCGCGCGGACAGGTAATGCGGCGGCCGTCCAGACCCGGTTCCGGGTCCGACTCGTAGCCCCAGTTAAAACGATCCATGGCCATGGGGTAGGACAGGGCGCTGGGCATCTGCACCAGAATATGGCGGTCGCTGCCGCCGGCTTCCAACAGTAGCACCGAGTTGGCCGGGTCTTCTGACAGGCGATGCGCCAGCACACAACCGGCTGAACCGGCGCCTACTATGATGTAGTCATATTGCTTCACGGGGACCTCGATAGCACTGAGCCAGTTGCAATCATGCCGCTGTTGTCAGGCTTGACCTGTGCTGCACGATCAGCACAGCGATCACCCCGTACAGGGCGATGACCGCCAGGCCTATCCACTCGATCTGCAAGGGCGTGAACTGATAAAGCAGAATCAGGCCATAAAGCAGACACCAGTGCAAAGCCATATACCGCCAGCGGCCGAGGCGATCGGCGGTAAGTGCCAGGTTATCACTATATAATCTGGTTAAGGAGTCGAGCGAGTTGACCACGAAGATGATGCCCACGGCCACCATGAACATATTCAACAGGCCGGTGATTTCCCGGCCCTGTTCATAGACTCCATAAAGCACGGAAAACCACAGGGCAATGGGTATGGAGGGGATGATCAGCAAGGCCAGCAATAACTGCCAGGTCTTCAGGTTGGTCACGAAGCGGGCTACAAACTGGCCGATCATGATGCTCCAGGCAAACCACCAGAAGAGATAAAACGCATGATAATCACTGAAAGGCAGCACGAACCGGTGCAGGTTGCCAAAATAACCGCCTATTTGTTGCAGATTGGCAAGTAGCCCTGACAGTCCCAGCTCGCCACTGAACCAGACAAACACAATCAGTGCAAAGAACAGCCAGGTGGATGACAGGCTGAGAATTTTTACATAGCGGATATCGGTGCTGGAGAAGACCGCGAGCAACACCAGCCCCGCCACCAGACCGAACCTGAGCGGTGCACTAATACCCGGAATATAGTCCGGCAGGTATTGCAGAAACAGATAGCCGGTAAAAGCGCAGGTGGCGATGATAATGACATTATTGATCAGCTTGACCCAGGGTATCTGAAACAACTGCAGGCGGGGCTCCAGCACGCTGAAGTAGAACGTGGTGAGAAAGTAGAAGATCCAGATCATGAAGCCCCAGAAACCGAACTCAATGGCTAGCGGGTTGGTAAATCCATAAACCGGCTCGCTGCTGTAAACGGGAAACTCGGTCAGCGGAAACATGATCAGTCCCACATCGAGACCAGAAGTAAAAAGAATGGCAAAGAAGGCAAAGAACCGAGTCGACAAATGACCGGTGAGAATCAGATTGCCCCAACGCAGCACCAGCACGAACGA
>JBBDSI010000023.1:0-2142 GCA_040905005.1 Pseudohongiellaceae bacterium | reverse complement strand
CTGCGGAGGCATAAACGATGATATTTGTCCGCTGGTTAATCTCCATGGCAATGGCTACCGGTATCACGCTGGGACTGTTCTATTTCATGCAGTTCCTCATCGCGACTGGCGAGCAAGAAGATGATCGTGTCAACGTGGTAAGAATCGTCGATGCGACCATGCCCGATATTGAAATGGAAGTCATCGAGGAGATCGATCGGCCGGATCCGATCCAGGAAATCGATCAGGAGACGCCCGATGTCCCAGACCGCCAGGTGAATCTCGACGGTGGACCGGCACTGAATATCGAGCGTACACAGGTGGAAGTGGGCGGTGGCCTGGATATCGGCGGCGCCCAGATTTCCGCCACCGACGGGGACTACCTGCCGTTGGTGGCAATCGCGCCCCAGTATCCGACACGGGCGGCACAGCGTGGCATTCAGGGCTGGTGCCTGGTGAGTTTCACCGTGGATCCCCAGGGTAATGTCCTTGAGGACACTATCGAGGTGGTGGATGCCGAGCCGCCGAATATCTTCGACCGTTCCTCCGTCCGCGCCGCGGCCCGCTTCAAGTTCCAGCCGCGCGTCGAGGAGGGGCAGGGCGTACTAGTGCCCGGCGTGCAGTACCTGTTCCGCTATCAGCTCGAGGAGTAGCAATGACCGCAGCGAAGAGAATAAAAATTGCGCTTCTGGCCGCCCTTCTGGCGGCGCCATTACTGCCTGTTGGCGTCTACGCGCAGGATGATGACGGCCAGCGTGCGCCGCCGGAGGCACGTACCTCCGGCACCCTGAGTGACCAGGTCATGCGCGCCATCAGCTCGATCCAGGAATTGATGAACCCGGAAGACGAGGGCGATGAGCCCGACATGGCCCGCGCCAAGGAAGAGCTGGATGAGCTCCGCGAGCGTCGCTTCGATCGCATGAACGATTTTGAGAAGTCAACGCTGCTGAGTTTCTACACCAACTACTACCTCTCCCTGGAGGACTACGAGAACGCCCTGTTGATTTTTGAGGAGATTCTCACCATCGAGGATCTGCGCGAAGACACCCGCATGCGTACCCTGCGTTCGCTTGGCCAACTCTACATGGCCGAAGAGCGCTGGCAGGACGCCATTGGCGCCTATGATCGCTGGCGCGCGTTGTCACCCGAGGAAGACATCGTCGTCTACCGTGGCCTCTCTTACAGCTATTATCAACAGGAGATGTTCGCGGAAGCCCTGCCGTACTGGCTGGACTATATGAATTTGTCGATCTCGAACGGCGAGGAGTTGGGGCGTGACGACTATGCCTACCTCAACGGCATCTATTTCACGATGGAAGATTTCGACTCGGCGCTGGAGCTGACCAAGACGATGATCGTGAAATTTGATAACCGCTCAGACTGGATGAATCTCAGCGCGGTGTATGCCAGCCTGGATATGGAAGAACGTCGGGTGCAGTCACTGAATCTGGCCTACCTCAAGGGTTATATTGATGACGAGAACCGCTACCTGAACCTGAGTCAGTCCATGGCCGGGCGAGAGATCCCCTGGAGCGGCGCCGAGCTGATACAGGAAGGGCTCGACGAGGGCTTTGTCGAGGAAGACGAGGATAACCTGACAACACTGGCACAGATGCGCATGATCGCCAGTGACTACCGTGCTGGGCTGGAGCCCGCTCGTGCCGTCGCCGAGATATCGGACAGCGGTGATGGTTTCGATACTCTGGGTTATCTGCACTATGTCCTGTGGGAGTACGAGGAGGCCGCCGAGGCGTTCCAGTCCGCGATCGACAAGGGTGGCCTGAGCGATCCCTCGGCAACCTATCTGTCCCTGGCGCGCGCACTGCTGGAGCTGAATGACTTCGAGGGAGCCCGAGCGGCGGCTCGGCAGGCCGCGGACAGCGGCGACGAGAATGATCGTCGAGCTGCCGACAATTACCTCACGTTCATCAACGGCACCGAACAGCGGCATAATATTATCCAGGAGCGCAAGCAGAACTCCATTGAATTCTTCGAGCCCTATCCGGCGCTTGTGGAAGGCTACGGGTTTTAGCCCGATCCAGCCTGCTTAAGCTCATGCCGGCGGTTGAAATCAACCCGTCCGGCCCTATATAGAACCCGACCGCCCCCCGGCGGTCGGGTTTTTTATTGAACAAAATAGGTGTTGGCAATGACGACTGCATC
>JBBDSI010000022.1:0-2170 GCA_040905005.1 Pseudohongiellaceae bacterium | reverse complement strand
TTGTGTACCACCGCGCCCTGATGGCAGAGTCGGACGCCGCCTCTGTCGTCTTCCGCTGGGTGCTCCGCCGAGGCGATATCGGATCCGGTTGTGGATACGACTCCAGGCAGCCTCTTCGTGTAAGTCTTTAACACTGCCTTCCCGCAGACTACCGGAGAGAAGAAAGCCGCATTTGCCTCTGACAACCCCGGGAAGCGTTGGCGTCATCATTGCCTGGCATCTTCTGTCTGGGTCCTTTTCTGTGAGTCCTGGCGCCAAAAGATAAACCCTGATCATCCACCCGCCATGAACTGGCGAATTGTTGCACGTCGTCAGGGCGTTTCGCTCAGAGCGCCGCTACCCACTGCTCGACGGCCTCGATGACAGGCAACTGCTCCGGCGTCGCGCGTTCCTGGGCCTCGGCGAGTTCTGCCTGATAGCGCTCCCTGGCCTCGGGTTGTGCCAGGCGCTGGCGGCGAAAGCGCTGCCAGCGCTCGGCCTCGTCCGCATCCAGGGTCTCGGGGAAGTTGCGGGCGCGATAGCGGAACAGCATTTCCGCCAACCGGGGATCCCGAAACGGCAGGTCCAGCCGCGCCAGATCGGCGGGCCGGGTCGCCCGCACCGTGCGCATCAGGCCCCGGTCCTGCTCGCTGAAAAAGCCGCCGGAGTAGATCATGAAATCAGGGTCAGTTTCGGCATCCCTCCCCTCGCCGGTGAAGACCTCACGGACTCGGGCCATGACCTCGGGCCGGGGCTGGAGCTTTTCCCAGTGGCGCCGGCACTGAACAAGATCGATGCCGAAGCGCGCCGCCGCCTGCTCCGGCAGTGCTGCCGGCGAGGCGACGATGGGACACTTGTTGGCATGAATCGTCTTCAGCGGGATGCGCGGCTCGCCCTCCGGGAGGGATTCCGCGGGCGCGAACAGGCGTTCGCGAATGGCGCCGGCATCCAGTTCCAGCCAGAAGTCAGGGTCCTGGCGCAGGTCGTAGACAATGACGCCATTCTTGTTCACAGGGTGGGCGCACAGCGGCATGACCAGCGCCAGGGAGCCCTGATGAGCCGGATACATGCCGGAGATGTGCAGTACCGGCTTGTGGGTAACCAGATCGATCTCCGCCAGAACGCGGCGCTTCTTCCGCAGCTGGTACACGTAGTCATAGAGTCGCGGCTGCCGCTCGCGTACCAGGCGGGCCATGGCGATAGTGGCGATGACGTCCGCCAGCGCGTCGTGAGCCTGGCTGTGTTCTATGCCGTTGGCGGCGGTCAGCTCTTGCAGGCGAAAACTCACGCCGCCATCCGGCCGCGCCGGCCAGGCGATGCCCTCCGGCCGCGTCGCCGCGCACAGGCGCAGCATATCGATGATGTCCCAGCGGCTATTGCCGTTCTGCCACTCCCGTTCATAGGGATCATAAAAATTGCGGTACAGCAGTTGCCGCGTCACTTCGTCGTCGAAGCGAATGCTGTTGAAACCGGCGACGCAGGTGTTCGGGCGGGAGAATTCCTCGAGAATACGGCCGATGAATTCCGCCTCGCTGAGACCCTTCTCCAGCGCCGCCTGTGGCGTGATGCCGGTGATCAGGCTGGACATCGGACTGGGCAGGAAGTCATCAGCCGGGCGGCAGTAGATCTCCAGGGGCTCACCAGTCACATTCAACGCTTCGTCGGTGCGCACACCGGCAAACTGCGCCGCCCTGTCCCGCCGCGGATCTACCCCAAAGGTCTCGAAGTCATACCAGTAAATGCTGGGCTCAGCCAAGTGCAGCTCTTGTTTTCCAATGTGAATGGCGAAAGACACAGTGTACAACCCCCCGACGTCGCCGTCATGGTCAGGAAGTTTCTTCCTGATCAGGTGCTAGCACGCGACTTAAATGCCTCCGAACAGCTCATGCGTAAGGCTATGCCGGGCAGGCCTGACGTCGCCGTCATGGTAAGGAGGTTTCTGCCTAATCAGGTGCTGGCCCAGAACTTATGTGTTTCCGAACAACCTATACGTAAGGCTATGCCAGGCAGGCCCGGCGCGAATCACGCTAGCCCGCCAATCATCAGCAGAACCACGCTTCTGCGCCTCTACGACGGATGGCGGCAAGAAAAGAGAAAAATGAAAGAAGTGAGCGCAGGGATGCGCGACGCGAGCGCCAGCGAGTCGCAAGCCCGCCAATCACCAGCAGAACCACGCTTCTGCGCCAGCTGA
>JBBDSI010000021.1:0-2178 GCA_040905005.1 Pseudohongiellaceae bacterium | reverse complement strand
TCGGCAGCGGGCTGCGCCCGCGCCTGCCTGTCGGCTTCCTGCTGTGCCTGCGTCAGTTCCGTCAGGCTGCCGCCGGCGCGTACCCAGTCGCTGTAGCCGCCGACGTATTCCTCGATCGTTCCCTCGCCCTCGAACACCATCAGAGAAGTGACCACGTTGTCCATGAAGCGGCGGTCGTGGCTGACCAGCAGCACGGTGCCGTCGAATTCCAGCAGGGTGTCTTCCAGCAACTCCAGCGTCTCGATGTCGAGATCGTTGGTGGGTTCGTCCAGCACCAGCACGTTGGCCGGCCGGCTGAACACCTTGGCCAGGATGGCGCGGTTCTGCTCGCCGCCGCTGAGCGCCTTCGCCGGGGTGCGAATGCGGTCGGGCGCGAACAGGAAATCGCCGAGGTAGGAGATCGCGTGCTTCCGCTTGCCGTTGATCTCGATGAACTCCTGGCCACCGCAGATGTTGTCGATGAGATTCTTCTCCGGGTCCAGGTGCTCACGCAGCTGATCGAAGTAGGCGACCTGCAGGTTGCTGCCCAACTTTATCTTGCCCTCGCTGGGCGTAAGCTGTCCCAGCATGATCTTGAGCAGCGTGGACTTGCCCGCGCCGTTGATGCCGACCAGTCCGATACGGTCGCCGCGCATCACGGTGCTGGAAAAATCGCTGATCACCGTGTTATCGCCAAAGCGGTGGCTGACGTGGGACATCTCGACGACCAGCTTGCCGGAGCGATCGGCCTGGCTGGCGCTGAATGATGCCTTGCCCTGGCGTTCCCGGCGCTCGCCGCGTTGCCTGCGCATCGCCTCCAGCGCCCGGACCCTGCCCTCGTTACGCGTGCGCCGGGCCTTGATGCCCTGGCGTATCCAGACTTCCTCCTCGGCCAGCTTCTTGTCGAAGAGCTTGTTGGCGCTGGCCTCGGCGGCGAGTTGCTCCTCGCGGAAGCGCAGGAAGCGCTCATAACTACCCTCGAATCCCTGCAGGTGCCCGCGGTCCAGTTCGGCGATGCGGTTGGTCACGCTTTCCAGAAAACGGCGATCGTGGGTGATGAGCAACAGGGCGCCGCTAAAATCCCTGAGCTGTTGCTCGAGCCATTCGATGGCCGGTATGTCGAGGTGGTTGGTGGGCTCATCGAGCAGCAGCAGTTCCGGTTCGCGCACCAGGGCCCGCCCCAGTGCCACCCGCTTGCGCCAGCCGCCGGACAGCGTCTTCATGGGCGCGTCTTCCGGCAGTTGCAGCTGGCTGATGACGGTGTCCACCTTCTGACCGAGGCTCCAGCCGTGCCTGGCCTCGAGCTGGTTCTGCACGCGCTCGAGTTGCTTGAGGTCGGCGTGTTCGTAGTCGCTGATGAGCTGGTGATACTGCGCGAGCAGGGAACCGACTTCCGGCAGGCCACCCGCCACCATCTCGTAGACGGTCTGTTCGTCGCCGCCGGGCAGCGACTGCTCAAGCCAGGCCACCTGCACGCCGGGGCGCAGCCAGCGCTCGCCGCTCTCGGGATGTACGACGCCGGCGATGAGTTTCATCAGGGTAGTCTTGCCGGCGCCATTGCGGCCCAGCAGGCCGATGTGGTCACCCTTGTCGATCTGGAAATCGACCTCGTCCAGCAGCACGTGGGTGCCGAAATTCAGCGAGACCTTGTCTAGTCGGAGCAGTGGCATGGTGGTTCACTTCGATGGGGTCAGGTGCAGGGCGGCTAGTCTACACCACAGCGTGGCGGCGTCCAGCCCGGCTTTATCCAGATGAGCAAGTGTGCAGTGACCCTTCGTTGTGGCAGTGCCTGGCTGGAATCCAGAGTATTATTTGAATTCACCTTAATGCTCTCGCCAAGACGCCAAGCACGCCAAGGTGGGTCTGGCAACTCCGGGTTACTCTGCATAGCTCCCTGGTGTTGGTGCTGATTGCCGATAGTTTTTTGCGCTGTGCAAGTAAGCACTGAGGGTAGTTTCCCTGACCGGGCGCGTCAGAATTTGCCGGTTTCCCGAGTCTGCAGAAACCCCGCGCTCCCTTTGCGTGCCTGGCGCCTTGGCGAGAGAACAGACAGTGCCAGGCAAAGAAACAGATTTCTTCGCGGGCACTGCCTGCTGATGGATCCGGACGCTATTGAAGGCAGGCCGGAGGGTGGTCAGGCCGAGTCGTGTTCGGCGATGACGTGCACGAAGGCCGGCCCGTATTTCTCCAGCTTCTGTT
>JBBDSI010000020.1:0-2187 GCA_040905005.1 Pseudohongiellaceae bacterium | reverse complement strand
AGACCCAGTGGGGCCACCCCGACCTGCAGGGCGTGTGGAACTTCTCCACCGAGATTCCCTTCGAGCGTCCTGAACACTTCGGCAGCCGCGAGTTTCTGACCGAAGAGGAAATAAGGGAGATTCAGGTGCAGCTCGCCGCCGAGGCCGCCGCGGGCGCGCAGGTCGTGGCGGACCCGGAGCTGGCCGAGCGCGGCGCGCCGTCCACCGATGAGCGCTTCGTCTATGGCTATGACCACTTCTGGTACGAGATGGCACCCATCGCCGACACCGTGCGCACCTCGCAGATCGTCTACCCGGAGGACGGCCAGCTCCCGCCCATCGTCGAGGGCGCACCGCGTGAACGCAGCGGCTTCCTCGCCGACGCCGAGGGCCAGCGCCCGGTGCGCATGGGCTCGGGTGGCATCAGCAAGGACGGGCCGGAGGACCGCGGCCTGCCGGAGCGCTGCATCATCGGCCTGAATGGCCTGCCGCCCTACCGCCCCAGCCGCTACAACAACAATCTGCAGATCGTGCAGAACCGTGACCACGTGGTGATCATGTCGGAGATGCTGCACAACGCCCGCCTCGTGCCGCTGACCGACCTGCCGCCGCTGCCCGATGACATCGAGCAGTGGACCGGTGATTCCCGCGGCTATTTCGACGGCGACACCCTGGTGGTGGAGACGCGCAACTTCAGCTTCTATACCCCCAGCCTGCGCAGCATCGGCACCGGCAAGGAGAAGTTCCTCACCGAACGCTTCACCCGCACCGCCTACGATTCGCTGGATTACCAGTGGACGCTGGAAGACCCCGCCACCTTCACCGACAAGATCACCGCCATCCTGCCCATGGCCAAGGTGGACGGCCAGCTCTATGAGTACGCCTGCCAGGAAGGCAACTACGGCCTGATGAATATCCTGCGCGGCGCGAGAGCGGAAGAGCGACGAGCGGCTGAATGAGAAAAGGGGCAGTGGCACTGCTGTCCCATAGTTTCTCGCGCCCATAGCGCCGCTTGTGGTGGGCCGGTTCTCTTGATCGGGGTCAGCAGCGGGGTCGGCCCGCATTAACGCATATCACTTGCCGGAGGAACCCGTTATGTTACTGACATAGACCACTTCAGTAGCATCGGGGAGAGACATATCCATGAAAATCAAAGCCGCCATCAGTCAGAAGCCACCGGTCCTGCTGGACCTCGCGGCAAGCATGGAACAAGCGGTGAACACCGTGGAAGAGGCGGCCGCCGAGGGTGCGCAGATTGTTGTTTTCCCGGAGGCCTACCTGCCGGGGTATCCGACCTGGGTGTGGCGCCTGCGACCCGGCGGCGACATGAGCCTCGGTAACGAGATTCACAGCCGCCTGCGGGCCAACGCCGTGGATCTCGCGCGCGACGATCTGGCACCGCTGCGCCGGGTGGCCCGGGAAAAGGAGATGGTGGTCGTGATGGGCTTTCACGAACTGGACTCGACGTTCAGCGGCACGACCTTGTTCAACAGCGTGGCGGTTATCGGGCCGGACGGGGAGATTCTGAACCGGCATCGTAAGATGATGCCGACGAACCCCGAACGCATGGTCTGGGGCTGCGGCGATGCCAGCGGGCTGAAAGTGGTGGATACACCGTATGGCCGCATAGGCACGCTCATCTGCTGGGAAAACTATATGCCCCTGGCGCGCCACGCCCTGTATGCGCAAAACATCGAGATCTACATCGCGCCCACATGGGACTGCGGCGAGACCTGGCTGGCCACCATGAATCACATCGCGCGCGAAGGCGGCTGTTGGGTGCTGTCCTCGGCCACCGCGTTGGAAGCTTCCGATATCCCCACCGATTTTCCCGGCCGCGACACGCTGTTCCCCGACGACGGCTGGATCAACCCGGGCGACGCGGTCGCGGTCCAGCCCTTCGGTGGGGTGGTGGCCGGTCCAGTACACGAGAACAAGGCCCTGTTGATTGTGGAGATAGATCTTGAGCAGGCAAGGCGATCGCGCAAGACCCTTGACGTGGCCGGCCATTACCACCGGCCGGACCTGTTTCAACTCCAGGTGAACCGACAACCCCAGGTACCGGTTACCTTCGACGACGGTCCGGCAGACTCGACCCCGGCGTGACGGTAGCGTACACCGCGCCCGAGCCGAAGGAGATGCAGGCTACACCCGGCTGACAAGCAGCACCCGCTATGATACCCGCGCGGTAAAAACCAGGGCTCCTAG
>JBBDSI010000019.1:0-2196 GCA_040905005.1 Pseudohongiellaceae bacterium | reverse complement strand
AACCCCTGTTGCCGGGATGAAAACCCGGTGTCCTAGGCCTCTAGACGAAGGGGACGTGAAGACCGCCGGGTAGCGGTTTCAGCGAGCGGGGGATTCTAAGGAGCTTGGCACTGGCAGTCAAGTCGATTTTTTCCCGCCAGATGGTCCTCCTGTCGTGGCTATGATCGACCTGGTCACTACTCATTTGCTAGTATCCTTCGACCGCATCGTGCGATCTTGTCGACGGTCGCCAGGATGCGGCCAGAAAAACCCCCATCGCGCACCCTGGAAGCAGAGGAATCGTCCAGAATGGTGGCTTTTTTTTCCATACTCGTGGCAGTCGCCCTCCTGGGCCTGACGGTCTATGGCCTGCATAGGTACCAGACCATGGAGGTGGAATACACGGTGGACCGTTCCATGCCGCTGCCACCGCTGGAAGCCGATCTGGAGATCGAGGCCGGAGAGGCGAAACCGGCGGACCGGCACGACAGCGAGTCAGAGAGCCGGGCACAGGCCTCCCGCGACAAGACCGAGACGGAGACCAGGACAAGGACCAGCGCCGCGGCGAAGACCCGTAACACCCAGCCCTGGCTAGCCGAAGTCAACGCACTCAAGTCCAGAGACCAGATGGTGGCCGCCCTGTCCCGCTGTCGCCAGGAGTTCCCCCTCTGGGGCGCCTACAACCAGGCCTGCATCATCCTGCGCACGCAGTTGAAGCAGTCACAGTCTGCCAGCGCCCAGCAAGACGCCCTGCTGGAGCAACTCTACACCCTCGCCGCCACCGCCGAGATGTTGCACGACAAGTCAGGAGAGACTCCCACGCTGAACCTGGCGCAGATACGCCAACTCGACCTTGCGCGCCTGGACTCGCTGACATTCCCTTACCGGGACATCGGCTACGCGCATCTGCGCCTCGTGCGCAAGAACGATATCCGGCTAATGCAGGCGCGCTGGGGGCGACCGCAACAACACCAGTTGCCGCGCACGTATCACCGCGAATGGTGGCAGACCTTCAGCACCACCGACACCTGACGCAGGTCACTGATCCACCGGCCTTTCTTGACCAGGGCCGGGGACTGTGACATCCTGAAGCGCTGCCAAAAAGCGTTTGGATCGGCAACAAAATAGACGCTAACAGGGCAATATTCAGGCGCCCCTTTTGACGACACGCCTGAAGCGGACAGAGAATATTTAATAACATTAAGAACAATAAATAGCTAAGAAGAACAAGGCCACCGGCCACGGCCAGGCAGCGATCAAGCAGGGTCAAGAACAGGACAAGGGTCATGGGTAAAGAACGAGCCGACTCTGGCGCGATTTCCGCGGAAATCAGCATCGATCAGAAACTGATCGAGGAAGGCACCCAGCAACTTACCAGCGAGATTGCCGTGCTCGAGGCATGGCTCGAAGAACTGGAGGCGCGCGACGGTACCGATGCCGAGGTTGCCGCGGCACGCAAGTCCTACAGCGATATGCTGCGCAGCCGCAAGGAGATGTTGAGCTCCCTCGCCAGCCAGGCCAGGCTACAGTCCGTTGCAACCGACTGAGCCGCCGACCTCGCCTTCCGTCGCGTCCCGATTCCCGATTTCCGATTCCCCCATCTTTCAGACCTGAGTCTATGTTGTCAAAGGAACAGGCCGAGACCATGTTGTCGCTCCAGGCCGACATGAATGCCCGGGTCGACCCCGACTGGATCAGGTCACGCTATCCCTACCTGCGCGCCGTCGCCATCGAGGGCGCGGAAGCGATCGAGCATCACGGCTGGAAATGGTGGAAGAAGCAGGAGAAGGATCTGCCGCAACTGCAGATGGAGCTGATCGACATCTGGCACTTCATCCTCTCCGAGCTTCTCCTGCGTCATGCCGACCGGGACAGCGACCCGCTGCAGGCACTCATGACGGACCTTGCCGAGGCGCAGGTGGACGCAGAGATCGCGCTGGACGGCGAGCGCTATGAACTGGCGACTTTGGATCTGCTGAGCAAGCTGGAATTGCTGATCGCCCTCGCCGTGGTGCGACGCATCGAAATGGCGGTGTTCGCCGCCATCATGGCGGACTGCGCCATGGACTGGACCGAGCTCTACCGCCAGTACGTAGGCAAGAATGTGCTCAACATGTTCCGCCAGGACAAGGGCTACAAGGAAGGCACTTACCGCAAGACCTGGTCGGGCCGGGAGGACAACGAGCACCTGGTGGCGATCATTCACCGCCTGGATCC
>JBBDSI010000018.1:9905-13484 GCA_040905005.1 Pseudohongiellaceae bacterium | reverse complement strand
CCAGGAGACGAAGATCCTGCCCACCACGGCGATGTTGAGGGCGCCGATACCGCGCGCCAGGCCGACGCCCAGCACGGCGCCGACCAGGGTGTGCGTGGTGGACACCGGCAGGCCGGTACCGGAGGCGATGACCACGGTCGTGGCGGCGGCCAGTTCGGCCGCGAAGCCCCGGCTCGGCGTCAGCTCGGTGATGTTGCGGCCGATGGTGGCGATCACCCGATAGCCCAGCGTGGCCAGGCCGATCACAATGCCGGCGCCGCCCAGGAGCAGTATCCACACGGGCAGTGGTGACTGGGCATCGAACACACCACCGCTTTGCACCACCGAATTGATCGCCGCCAGCGGACCGATGGCGTTGGCCACGTCGTTGGAACCGTGAGCGAAGGCCATGGAGCAGGCGGTGAAGATCATCAACACGCCGAATACTCGCTCGACACTGCGGAATCGTTCCTCGTTGTTCTCGCCCGGTATCTCCTTTATTCGGCGCAGCAGAAATATGCCCAGCACCATCGTCATCACCCCGATGAGGATGGACACCAGCGCGCTCTGCAGGAAAGTCACCTCGAGGCCGACATGGCTCAGGCCCTTGACCAGGGTGACCATGGAGATAATGAAACCCACCATGAAGATGTAATACGGCACGTATTTCTTGGCATTGGCGAAGGGGTCGTCTGTCGACAGCACGAGGCGCTGCACGGAAATGAACAGCAGGAAGGAGATGGTGCCGGAGAACAGGGGGGACACCACCCAACTGGCGACGATGGAGCCGATCTGGCCCCACACCACCGAGTCCACCGAGATGCCGACGACAGCGAAGCCGACGATGGCGCCGATGATGGAGTGCGTGGTCGAAACCGGCCAGCCGAAGTGTGAGGCGACCAGCAGCCAGGTGCCCGCGGCCAGCAGGGAGGACAGCATGCCGTAGACCAGCAGTTCCGGCCTGTCCTCGAAACCGGCGGCTTCCACGTCGATGATGCCGCTACGAATGGTGGAGGTGACTTCGCCGCCGGCCAGCCAGGCGCCCAGAAATTCGAACACCGCGGCGATGAGGATCGCCTGCTTGATGGTGATGGCGCGAGCCCCCACCGAGGTGCCCATGGCGTTGGCCACGTCGTTGGCGCCGACGCCGTAGGCCATGAAGAAGCCGAACAGACAGGCCAGCGCGAGAAGCAGGAAGCCGTATTGGGAAATAATGTCGGGCATTCAGTTATAGGCTCGCTTGCGTGCGGTCCTCAGTGGGCCATCATCTGCAGCAGTTGTCCGCCGATTCGGTGCGTCGTGTTCATGATGGTCGTCAGTTCGTCCGCCAGCTTGTCCAGGAACAGCACATCGACCGGCGCCAGCGATTCCTCGAGTTCGTACAGCCGCGTACGCAGCGCTGTTTCCCGCTCCCTGCAGGCTATCTCACACTCATCCAGCTCGGCGACGAGCTTCTCCACGAGCTCGGCTTCCCTGCCGCGAAACCCGGTCTCCAGCAGTTCGTCCAGTTCGTTGATAATCTTCCTGGCCTGTGCCGTGGCTTCGAGAATCGCTGTATGAAAATCCCTCAGCGGCGCGCGCAGGGGCTCGGGCACGGGTTTGTGCCGGGTGATCATCAGATGCGCGATATGGCGGCAGCGGTTGGCGAGTCGATCCTGCAGGCGCAAGAGTTCCAGCAAGTCAGAGCGGGCAAAGGGGAGAAAGATGCTTCTGGGCAGGTGCGTGCGAATATCGCGTTTGATTTCATCGGCGTCCTGCTCCGCCGTGACGATGGCATCGCGCTGGCCGGCCGCCTCGTCCCACTGCTCGTCGAAGCAGGACTGCAGAAAATCCCCGAGCAGCCCCACGGCGTCGTGGGCCTTCTCCATGTGTCCTTCAATGGGCCGAATGGGTGATCGGCCAAACAAAGCGCCAATGGGATTTGTCATTTTTATACGTCCCCGAGGTCTTTCGCGCGGTATTAAAACACTCCCTCGGTCCGAGGACCAGCCTCATTGTCAGGTATCTCCTAACCTCAAGTAAGAAAGATGATTTCCCGGGTCTTTCTTGGGCAGTTTATGGCAAACTGTTCAGTTGCAGAAAAGTCAGTTATAGATAAGGAAGTTGGAGTCATGGTGAAAATCCTGTTCAGAGAGCATGACGGCACTGAACGCCCGGTGGACGTGGAGCCCCGGGGGTCGGTGATGCTAGCCGCGGTGACCAATGGCGTGCCCGGCATCGATGCCGACTGTGGCGGCGCCTGTTCCTGCGCCACCTGCCATGTCTATGTGGACGAGGCCTGGCTCTCCGCGGTTGGGCCTCCCAATCCCACCGAGGAAGCCATGCTCAGCCTCAGCGCGGACAGACAACCCAACTCGCGCCTGTCCTGCCAGATACCGGTGACGGAAGCGCTGGACGGACTGGTGGTCACCACGCCGGAGTTCCAGTATTGACTGCGCAAGCCTGCACGGAGCGACATTAGCGACATTAATCGGGGGGATCGAAGATGGCTGCAGCGACCGTCGCGAGAAGCAAGTGGAGCATGGTCGGGAAAGACCCCTATGCCATACCACTGGATGAAATAGACCTGTCCCATCCCGGTATCTGGCAGGCGAATGAGTACGAGCCTTTTCTGGCGCGCCTGCGCAAGGAAGACCCGGTGCACTACTGTCGCCACTCCGCGGTCGGGCCCTACTGGTCCGTCATGAAGTACGACGACATCATGACCGTGGATACCTCCCCGGACATCTATTCCTCGGAACCGACGATCGGCATCGTCGATACCTACGAGGAATTCACCTTGCCCATGTTCATCGCCATGGACCCGCCCAAGCACGATGAGCAGCGCCGTGCGGTGCAGCCGGTGGTGGCGCCGGCGAACCTGAAGAGTCTGGAGTCGCTGATTCGCCAGCGCGTGTGCACGATACTGGATGGATTGCCCGTGGGAGAGGAGATCGACTGGGTCAGGCAGGTCTCCATTGAGCTGACGACGCAGATGCTGGCCACGCTGTTCGATTTTCCGTTCGCCGACCGCCACAAGCTGACCTACTGGTCGGACCTCACCACCGCCATCCCGGGAGGTGGCGTCGTCGAGACGCAGGAGGAGCGCTGGCAGGGGATCAGCGAATGCCAGGCCTACTTCGACCGGCTCTGGCAGGAACGGGTCAATAGCGCGCCGGGCAACGATCTCATCTCCATGCTGGTCCATGATGACGCCACTCGCGCCATGCCATCACACGAGTATCTGGGCAACGTCCTCCTGCTGATTGTGGGCGGCAATGATACGACGCGCAATTCACTCTCGGGCGGCGTATTGGCGCTGAACGAGAATCCCGGCGAGTACGAGAAACTGCGGGCGGACCCGGGGCTGATCCCCAACATGGTCAGCGAGATCATCCGCTGGCAGACGCCGCTGGCCTACATGCGACGCACCGCGAAGGTCGACACGGTGCTGCGAGACAAGCAGATCAGGGCGGGCGACAAGGTCGTCATGTGGTATGCCTCGGGCAACCGCGACGAGGAGGCGATAGCCCGCGCCGACGAATTCCTGATCGACCGGCCCCGGGCGCGTCAGCATCTCTCCTTTGGCTTCGGGCTGCACCGCTGTATGGGCAACCGTCT
>JBBDSI010000018.1:6075-9805 GCA_040905005.1 Pseudohongiellaceae bacterium | reverse complement strand
TCCGCCTCGACGATGTAGAACAGACAATCCCTGCGCGCGATCTCGGGATTGGTCGTCACCATGAAGAGCTTGATGGTCTGCCGGGGATAAAGCTCTTCCCCACGCAGCCCGAAGTACTGTTCGATGCATTCGCGGCCCTGGACATCCACGGCGGTGAGGTTCTCGCCCAGGCTACCGGAGACGAAGCCCAGGGAGTCTTCCGGTCCGGCGAAGCCGAAGTTGAACTGCTCGATGTCCGGCAACAGGGTGACGCCATTTTCCATCAGGTTGTAGTCGCCGTAGGCGATAGCGCTCTTCTCTCTTAGCTCGACACGAATCGGGTTGTGATAGAACTCGAGACTCATGGTGCCGTGGCTGTGGTTGAGGACGTTGTCCAGCGTCATGTAACGCTTCAGTCCCTCGGTGGCCATCTGATTGGAGTCCTTGTCCCTGACGCCACCACATTCGATAGTCACGGTCGGCATCATGGTATCGCTGATCTCCATCAGTGCGCCGAGCCTGAGATCCGTGACGATCATGCGGTGGGTGAACAGGGAGACCAGGGCATCGTGGTGCTCATCCATGAACGTCGTGACGCCGAAGGAGGGGCTGGAGCCGGAGGTGTTGTGCACGTCGATGACGCATTCCGGGTCCAGGGTCTTGAGCTTGTCGAGCAGGGCCTGAGCCAGCTTGTCCTGGTCCGACTCATCATAGGGAGGCTGGAAACAGCGGTTCAGGTCCTTGTGCTGGGGCAGCATGCGGTAGATGAAGCCGGGCCCCTGGCGCGCCGCGTAGACGCTCGGTATGAAGATATGAATATCGACGGCCGGTTGTACCTGCTGCTTGATGAGGTTGAAGACGCCATGAAAGCCGGACGGCTCATTGCCATGCAGCAGCGTGACGACAGCGCGGCAGCGCGACGAATCCGCGCCGCGCAGGTGCAGGTGGGTCGGGCCGGGCAGTTTGTGCAGCCATTCCAGCGCCGAATCCCCGATGTCCTCGGGACCGGGGTTCTTCCAGTAATAGAACTGACCGGCGTCCGGGCGCGGCGGCCGCTTTGTCTCGGCTATTTCCATCGGGCGACAGGGATGTTGGCGGCGCTGTTAGTTTGGTATTCCTTCAGCATGGCCGCCAGGGCGTCACGCTTGTGCAGGTCCTTGCGCAGGGCGGCCAGTTTCTTCAGTTGCCATCTGGACCCGGTCTGGCGACTCTCCAAACGTTCCTCAAGCACGCCGATCAGCGGCCTGAAATCCTCTTCGATGAAGCCCATTTCCGCCAGCTTGTCGGGGACGGCCGGCAACAGCCTGGTGAGAATGTCGGTGGCCGCGAAGTACTGCGGCTCGCTCTGGGTCAGCGAAGGCCAGAACAGGTCCGCCTCCATCCCCTGCTGTGCCGCCCGGTAGAAATTGGCGGTGCAATAGGTGAAGGGGATGGCTGGCAACAGTTCGCGCACGCTGTCCTGCATCACCTTGGCCAGCCCGATGGCCAGCGCCGCATTGGCCAGCATATCGACGAGGCTCGGCCCGGCGGGGAGCGCGCGAAACTCGATGCGCAGGTGTCCGCCCCCCGCCGGGTCGTAGACGGGCCGGTTCCACCACCAGATGGAGCCCTGGTGCAGGCGCATCTCATGCAGGTGCGGCGTGCCGCCGCTGCGCGCGATCGCTACCGGGTCTTCGTCGTCGCATTCGGGAAGAATGGGCCGATACAGCAGCGATGCCTCGGCGAAGAGTTCGTAGGCGCCATCGCGAATCCAGTTTGTGCCGAAATTGACGCGGGCAGGGATCGGGTGCATGGAGTCCTTCGGACGGCAGTCGATCGACTGCTTGAACAGGGGGATACGCGTCTCCTGCCAGAGGCGATGGCCGAACAGCAGCGGGGAATTGCCGGCCATGGCGACGACCAGGGGCGTGACCAGTTGCACGGCATTGTAGAAGTCGGTGAATTCCTCGGGTGGCACCCGCAGGTGAATCTGAAACGAGGTGTTGGCGCCCTCCAGGGTGACATCGTCCATGGCCAACTGCAGGGTATCTTCACCCTCGATGGCGATCGTGAACGGGCCCCCGCGAATCTCGGTCAACGCCTGGGTCAGCGCCTGAAACCGCACCAGCGGCGTCATGGCATGATAGCCCGTGTCGGATTGTTCCAGGGTTGGCAGGATGCCAATGGGAACCACCTGACCCTCCCACTGCGCCGCACAGGCGTTGATCTTGGCGATCGCGGCGGTGGCTTCTTTCTCGGTGGCCTCGAAGCAGTGATTCTTCAGCAGGCAGGGGCTGAAGTTGTATTCCAGGTTATAGCGGTTCAGCTCGAGTGTCAGTTGGGGGTCGTTGAGCTGGCTCTGGATCTCCTGATTGACATGCAGCGGTCGGCCCTGACTGTCGACGATGTAAAGTTCCAGTTCGGCGCCGAACGACAACTCGCCTTCGCCGAATCCGGGGCGCGCCAGCATGATCTGAAGTGCTTCGAGGTTAGCCCTGAGACGCTTGCTGAATCGTTGGAAATCCTCGTCGGTGAAGTCCGTGTGATCTATCTCGAGTCCCATGCCCATCCGCCAGAGAAAATAAAGACGCCCTAGTCCGCCCTAGCCATCCGGGCTAGACAAGAGTAGCAGCTTTATTTTCTCCGGGTAAAGCAAGGCTTGATCGTGTGCGAGGAAGTCTCTGATTCAATCAGAAGTCATCCGCCGTGGGCGAGAGCTCCCCATAGATGTTCATGGTGGGGAGGTCGGGTTTGAAGTCGATGTGACAGCTCTCACACACCTCGACGATCTCGTCACCGGCCCGGCTGATGAGCTGCACATCCTGGGTGCGCGCGGCATTTGCGGCCCGTTCGGCGGCGTCCGCTAACTGCATGGAATAAGTCTGCCATCTCGGGTCATCGGTCCACTGACGGTCCACCGGACCGGTGCCCGGGATAGTCAACAGCGCGCCGCCTAGCTGGAGTTGGCGCGCCAGGTGTTCCAGCTCACGCCAATCCCTCTCCGACCGGGGATTGCGCCAGGCGGCTATCCAGATGGGGTCGGCGGAATGGTTGATTAACGACGCCATGACTTCGTTGACGCTGACCGGCAGGGTGACTTGTTCTGCCTCTTCGGGCGGTGCCTCGCCGCAGGCGCTCAGCAGGCTGAGAATGGTTACTGTTAGCACAGCGTGGAATGGAGTCCGGTGCAGGGATTGGTGATGCATGATTGTTCTCTATTGGTGTGTTATTGGTGTGTTGATCAGCCCAGTATCGGATGGAGGCTGGCAATGCGCAATAAACATATCCCGGTGACTTGACGTACATCAATCGGGCGCAAGGAACACTTCTCATCCGCTCAATGCTCGGGATGAAAGCGAAACGCCCTGGCGGGAGGGACGCGGATCAGGCGCACATTGTCGCGGCGCTGCGTAAACCCGACGCCGTCGAAATACTCCAGGATCTCGATACACAGGTTGCGCCCGATGCCGGTGGCATCGCGGAATTGGATGACGGTAAAGCCCTGGTCCGTACCGGCTTTCTCGGTTTTCTCGGCTTTTTCGGCTCTCTCGATATTCTCGGCCAGCTCGACGCTGAAATCGGCCAGCTCGAGCAGCGTCTCCGGCAGGAAATGACGGTTGTCGGCGACCTGAACCAGGTGACCGGCTCGGGTCAGTTCCTTGAGCAGCTTCTCCAGTTTCTCCAGCCTGATTCCTGTCTGCTCAACCAGTTCGCGCGTGCGCGGCGGCACGCGTCCGGCTTTTAACAGGAGCGGCTGGATGCGTTCCATGAA
>JBBDSI010000018.1:2046-5975 GCA_040905005.1 Pseudohongiellaceae bacterium | reverse complement strand
GCTGTGCCAGTTCGTCGAGTAGTGCCGCCACCGCGGCGCTGGTCAGATTACGGTTGCGGGCGAAGGCGTCCATGTCGACCACGCCGGGCGGAATGCGCAGTAAAGACTGCAGACAGGTCACTGCCGGGCTGGTCTGTGCCTGCAGGAAGCGAATGTGTTCGGGACTGCTGCCGCGCCGCGCCGGCACCAGGCAATCCAGTACCTCACCGCCGGCGATGGTGTGGCGGTCGGCCGGGTCCCGGATAATAAAGCGGTCACCGTGGTGTACGAACAGCGGCGAGTCACAGCTCACCCGGAGCAACGAATCGTTATCCGCATCCGCCGCCAGCACCCGCAGGTGCGCGAGTCGGTGTGAGGCGCCGATGTAGAGGTGATAATGGACGCCGGACTTCAGCGCGGTGCCGGCAGCGAGCAGGCGCAGGCTGCCGTCGAAACGGCTGACCCCCTGCTGCCGCGCCGGGTCGCCCAGCCAGTCGCCGCGGCCCACAGACCCCGGCGTCAGGGTCACATTCAGCGCCGCCCGCTGACCGGCGCCGATGGTCGTGAGTGCCTGATCATGCAGGCGGATGCCACGAATGCGGCAGACTTCGCCCGAGCCGCTGTGACGTACGGAATCGCCGACGGCCACCGTGCCGGCCACGGCCGTACCCGTGACCACGGTGCCGACGCCCTTGACGCTGAAGCTGCGATCCACCAGGAAGCGGAAACGCTGCTGCTGTGCGACATTCGCGTGCGCAGGGCCGGAGCGCAGTGCCAGCAGCGCCGCACGCACGTTGTCGATGCCGCGTCCGTCGAGGGAGGACACCGGGACGATGGGGGCATCCGCGAGTGCCGTCGTCGCCAGCAGCTCCCGAATAGCGCCGCTGACCTCTGCGCTGCGCTCATCGCTGCCGCGGTCGATCTTGGTGAGCGCGACCACGGCCTTTTCAATGCCGAGCAGATCCAGGATGTCCAGGTGTTCCCGGGTCTGCGGCATGATGCCGTCGTCGACTGCCACCACCAGCAGGGCGCCTTCCACGGCGGACACGCCGGCGAGCATGTTGTTGATGAAATCGCGATGCCCGGGCACGTCCACGAAGCCGAGCCAGACGGGTTCAGAGTCCGGCGGCTCACAGCGTGTATAGGCGTAGCCGAGATTGATGGTCAGGCCGCGGGCAATCTCTTCCTGCAGGGTATCGGTGTCGTGGCCGGTCAGCGCCTTGACCAGGGAGGACTTGCCGTGGTCGACGTGACCGGCGGTCGCCACGACCAGGGACTGCGCGCTTGTTGGTGGGGACGGGTCGGTCATGCACTCGGTGGAGCGTCGTTACGGCTCACGCTCAGGAGGATTCCAGAGCACTCCCCGCAACGTCCCGCTTATTGTATTTCACGATAAAGAAAACAAACAGGGCGATGATCGCCAGCACGATCAGCACGCCGATATTGAACAGTCCGTCTTGCAGGTTGACGATCGCGTAACCCAGGGCCCCGGTAAACAGGGCATAGTACAGGAACGGCAACAGGGTCTTGCGGATGACGGCGCCTTCCTTGCCCACCAGGCCCGCCACCGCCGAGGCGGCCACCACGTTGTGGACGCAGATGATGTTGCCGGAGGCACCACCCACAGCCTGCAGGGCGACGATCCAGGTGGGATCAACGCCGATGCGTTCGCCGACGCCGAACTGAAACAGGGAGAACATCATGTTGCTGACCGTGTTGCTGCCGGCGACGAAGGCGCCGAGTCCGCCGATGAAGGTGGAGAACAGCGGCCACGCCGAGCCGGTCAGCGCGGCGACTCCCTCGGCCAGCTCGATGGGCATCTGCTCGTAACCGGCGGCGCCGCCGCTGGAATTGATGAACACCTGCACCATGGGCACGGTAAAGATCAGCGCGGCCGAGGCGGGGACTATGGTGCGCAGCGAGTTGCCGACGGCCGTGCGGTACTCCGAGGGCTTGAGGCCGTGCAGGACGATCGTGATGAGGGAGACGATGATGAAGATAGTGCCGGGCGACCACAGCGGCTGGAATGACGCCGAGACATCACTGCCAAAGATGCCGGGCCACGACCAGGTGATCAGGGGATGGGCGGCGCGCAGCAGGGACTCGAGGCCGAGTGCCGGCAGCCGCGTCATGACCAGCAGGGCGGCGATCAGCACATAGGGCGCCCAGGCCAGCACCAGATGCATGGGGGCCTCCCGCTGCAGCGTGGCGGCCCCCATGTGCAGATTGCCGGTCCATTCCGGGTCCCATTCCGAACGCTCGGCGAACTGCCACGGCTTCTCCGCGTCGGGCATCAGAAAGCCCGCGCGGGCCGCGGGGATGACGATGGCCAGGCCGATCATGCCGCCGAACATGGAGGGAAACTCGGGCCCCAGGAAGGTGGCCACCAGCAGATAAGGGATGGTCATGGCGAAGGCGGCGAACAGGGCGAACTTCCACACCCGGAAGCCGGCGGCGAAGGAGCGCTCCGGGCCGAAAAACCGGGTCATGATCGCACACACCAGCAGCGGTACGAAGGTGCCGGCGATCGCATGCAACAGGGCGACCTTGGTGGCGATGTAGGCCAGGAACAGGTCCCACTCGGCATAGCCGCGCGCCAGCGCATAACTCGCCATCTCGGGGTCCGCGGACAGACCGGTGTCGATGCCGACGAGAATAGGCGTGCCCATGGCGCCGAAGGACACGGGGGTGCTCTGGATGATCATGCCGGCCACCACCGCCGCCATGGCGGGAAAGCCGAGTCCGACCATGAGGGGCACGGCGACGGCCGCCGGCGTGCCGAAGCCGGCAGAGCCCTCGATGAAGGAGCCGAACAGCCAGGCGATGATGATCACCTGAATGCGCCGGTCCGGCGTGATGTCGGAAAACCCCTGGCGAATGGTCTGGATGGCGCCGCTCTGCTGCAGCGTGTTCAGCAGCAGTATCGCCCCAAAGATGATGTAGATGAGCGTACCGGCGACGATGAGTCCGTTCACGGTGGCGGCGAGGATCTGGGTCAGCGGCACCTGCCAGACGAGCCAGGCCAGCCCGGCGGCCACCACATAGGCGATGGGCATGGCGCGGCTGGCGGGCCAGCGCAGCAGGACGAGGAATACGGCCACCGAGGCGATGGGCAACAGGGACAACAGTGCAAGGACGCCAGTACTCATAATTATTATTCTATTATTCTGGTGGTAGGGGCGGTCGGCTGAGCTTAGCAGAGTTCGAGCGCCGGGAGAAAGCGTAGATTGGCGATGCGCCGCATGGGACATTGACCCGCAGAAGTGGAATAATGACGCCGAGCTCCTCTGCTGCTGAATTCAGAGGGCACCCGGTTGCAGTCACCGCTGCCGTTTCATTCGGTCAGAAGGAGAGACGATCATGGAATTATCCACCATCATCATTCTGGTAGTCATTGCCATCCTGTTCTTCTACGGGGTAGGAATCTATAACCGCCTGGTCAGCCTGAAGAACCGCTACGAGAACGCCTTTGCCCAGATCGAGGTGCAGTTGAAGCGGCGCTATGACCTCATCCCCAACCTGGTGGAAACCGCCAAGTCCTACATGAAGCACGAGCGCGAGACCCTGGAATCGGTGATCGCCGCCCGTAATGCGGCAGCCGCGGGTCTGGCCGAGGCCGCCGCCGACCCCGGCAACGCCGCCAAGATCCAGGAACTGGCCGGCCAGGAAAATGCCCTCGCGGGCGCCATGAGCCGGTTCAACGTGGTCATGGAGGCCTATCCCGACCTCAAGGCCAACCAGAACATGATGCAGCTGAGCGAGGAGCTGACCGCCACGGAGAACAAGGTCGCCTTCTCCCGCCAGGCCTTCAATGACCAGGTCATGGCCTACAACACCTACCGCCAGTCTTTCCCGCCAGTTGCGATCGCCGGCGTATTCGGCCACGGCTCCGACGCCAGCCTCCTCGAATTTGAGGACAGCGAGCAGATTCAGGAAGCGCCAAAAGTCTC
>JBBDSI010000018.1:0-1946 GCA_040905005.1 Pseudohongiellaceae bacterium | reverse complement strand
ATAACGAGCCGCCAATGGATTTCTTCGAATCCCAGGACACGGCCAGGCGCAACACCACGCGACTCATCGTGCTGTTCGCGCTGGCCGTGCTATCGCTGATCGTCATCACCAACCTGCTGGTCATGGTGCTGTTCGGCTTCGCCGCCAATGGCTCGGCGGCGGTAGCGACCGGCGACTACCTCCGTTTTGAATGGAGCACCTTCTTCATCGTCAGCGCGCTGGTCGCCGGCACGGTGCTGCTCGGCAGCCTGTACAAGATTCACGCGCTGTCCGGAGGCGGCGCCCGTGTCGCCGAGATGATGGACGGGCATCTGCTGGTTTCGGGCAACAACGACCTGCAGGAACAGCGGATGCTCAATGTCGTCGAGGAGATGGCGATCGCCTCGGGCACGCCGGTGCCGCCGGTCTACGTGATGGAGGAGCAGGGCATCAACGCCTTCGCCGCCGGCTTCACACCGGGTGATGCGGTTATTGGTATATCTCGCGGCGCCCTGGAGACCCTGGATCGTGACCAGCTACAGGGCGTGGTCGCCCATGAATTCTCACACATTCTCCATGGTGACATGCGCATCAATATCCGCCTCATCGGCGTATTGCACGGCATTCTGATCCTGGGGCTGGTCGGCTACCACCTGTTGCGCGGCGGCGTCTACTCGCGCCGTTCGAAGGGCTCGGGCGGCATCGTGGCGTTCGGACTCGGACTGGTGGTCATCGGCTTTGTCGGTACCTTCTTCGGCAACCTGATCAAGGCCGCCGTCAGCCGCCAGCGGGAATTTCTGGCCGACGCCTCCGCGGTCCAGTTCACCCGCAACCCCGAGGGCATCGCCGGCGCCCTGATGCAGATCGCCACCCACGAGGAGCGTTCCTACATAAACCATCCCGGCGGCCAGGAGATCAGCCATGCGCTGTTCGAGGAAGCCGGGCATTCGGCATTGAGCTCGCTCTATGCCACGCATCCGCCGCTGGACGTGCGTATCGCGGCGATCCTGCCGAACTGGGACGGCAGCTATGAGGCGGCCTCCCGACCAGCGTCTGCCCGCTCAGAGGCGGACTCAGCCGCGGCGGAATCAGCCAGAGCCAGCGCGGGGGGCGCCTCCCCGGACCCCGGGGAGCGCCTGACGGCCATTCTCACCGGCACCGCCGGCGTCCTGATTGGCGCCGAACAACTCGCCGGGGTGGGCACGCCGCAGCAAAAACACCTGGACTATGCCGGGCGCGTAGTAGAGTCCATCCCCGACAAGGTCTATAAGGCGGCCCATGACCCATCCGGTGCCAGAGCGGTCATCTACCTGCTGGTGTTGACGGAGGACGACGACGAACTGCAGCAACAGCTCGCGCACTTGCGCGAATCGGCGGATCAGGGTGTCTACCAGGAACTGGAGAACCTGCTGGCCGAACGCCCGGCGATTCCAGTCGCGGCGCGACTGCCCCTGGTGGAGATCGCCCAGTCCAGCCTGCGGCAGTTGTCCGCGCGCCAGTACAAATTGTTTCGGGAGAACTTCCAGACACTGATCGCCATGGACAACAGCATCAGCCTGTTCGAATGGAGCCTGCAAAAAATCGTCTTCACCCAGCTCGATGCCGTGTTCGAACTGAGCAAGACACCGAAGCTGGGCCGACGCGAACTGAACCGCTGCCCCCAGTCGGTCGCGCACCTGCTGGCCATGGTGGCCTACGGCAACAAGCAGGAGGGGATTGAGCCGGAGCAGGCGTTTGCAGCGGGCACAGCCAAACTGACCATGGAGCTGGAGTTACCGGCGCGGGAACAGATCAACCTGGCGTCGCTGAGTGCGGCGATCAAGGAGCTGCAGTCGCTCAAGCCCCTGCAGAAGCCGGCACTGCTCAAGGCCGTCGCCGCCTGCATCACCGCCGATCAATCAGTGACCGCCGGCGAGGCCGAGGTGTTCCGGGCCATCGCTGTGCTGCTGGACTGCCCGATGCCGCCG
>JBBDSI010000017.1:0-2213 GCA_040905005.1 Pseudohongiellaceae bacterium | reverse complement strand
CCGCTGGGCAACGCCCGCCACACCTCGCCGCCGTGCTGGTGGGCGACGACGGCGCCAGTCAGAACTACGTCAACATGAAGGTGAAGGACTGCGCGGAGGTCGGTTTCGAATCGTCCCTGATCCAGCTCGATGAGTCGACGACCGAGCAGGCCTTGCTGGACAGGATCGCCGAACTGAATGCCGATGACGGCCTCGACGGCTTCATCGTGCAGTTGCCCCTGCCCGCGCACATCGACGAGAACAAGGTGATCCTGGCCATCGATCCGGTCAAGGATGTCGACGGTTTCTGCCCGGAGAACGTCGGCAACCTGTGCCTCGGCCTGCCGACCTATATCTCGGCGACGCCGAACGGCATCATGGAATTACTGAGGCGTTATGACATCGAGACCGAGGGCAAGCACTGCGTGGTGCTGGGCCGCAGCAACATTGTCGGCACGCCCATGGCCATCCTGATGTCGCGCAACAGCAAGCCGGGCAATGCGACGGTCACCCTCGCCCACAGCCGCACCCAAAATCTCAAGGAATTGTGCCGCAGCGCGGACATACTCATCGTGGCGATCGGCAAGACCGAATTCGTGACCGCGGACATGGTGAAGGAAGGCGCCGTGGTCATCGACGTCGGCCAGACGCGCGTGCCCGACGCGAGCCGCCAGTCCGGTTTCCGCAATGTCGGCGACGTGGATTTCGACAGGGTCAAGGACAAGTGTTCCTTCATCTCCTATACCACCGGTGGCGTCGGTCCCATGACCCGCGCCTCACTCCTGCAGAACACCCTTAAAGCCTACCAGCGACGACTGGAGAACTGACGTCATGTTTCAATCACTGCAAGCCCTGCCCGCGGACCCCATTCTCGGCCTCATGGCCGCCTATCGCGCCGACAACAACCCCAAAAAGGTCGACCTGGGGGTCGGCGTCTACAAGGACGCCGCGGGCAACACCCCGGTCATGCGCGCCGTCAAGGAAGCGGAGGAGTGGCTGCTGAAGGAACAGACCACCAAGACCTATGTCGGTCCCGCCGGCGCGGCGGATTTCAACGACGTGATCGCCGAGCTGGTACTCGGCAGCGCGCTGCTGGACTCGCTCGGCAAGCGCCGCATCACCGTGCAGACGCCCGGCGGTTGCGGCGGTCTCAGGATCGCGGCCGAGTTCATCAAGAAGGCCAGCCCGGACGCGACGGTCTGGGTCAGCGATCCCACCTGGGCGAACCATGTGCCCCTGCTGGGCTCCTCGGGCCTGCGCATCGAGCAATATCCCTATTACGACTACGACAGTCACAGCGTCGACTTCGACGCCATGCTCGCCTGCCTGAAGAAGATAAAGAGCGACGACCTGGTACTCTTGCACGGCTGCTGCCACAACCCGTCCGGCGCCGATCTCAGCCGCGAGCAATGGCAGCAGGTGAAGGATGTCGCCCTGGAGAACGGCTTCACCGTGTTCATCGACCTGGCCTACCAGGGACTGGGCGACGGCCTCGAGGCCGATGTCTACGGCGTGCGCCTGCTCGCCGAGGCCCTGCCCGAGCTGGTCATCGTCAGCTCCTGCTCCAAGAACTTCGGCCTGTACCGGGAGCGCACTGGCGCGCTGACCCTGATCTGCGACAGCGACCAGGCCGCGACCATCGCCGCCACCCAGATCGCCGCGGTGGCGCGCGCCATGTATTCCATGCCCCCCGATCATGGCGCCGCCGTGGTCGCCAGAATCATGAACCATCCTGCCCTGCGCAGTGACTGGGACGCCGAACTGACGGAGATGCGTAACCGCATCAACGGCTTGCGCGCACAGCTGGTGGAGAAACTGCAGGCCGCTGGCATCCAGCGTGACTTCTCTTTCATCGAACGGGAGAAAGGCATGTTCTCCTTTCTCGGGGTCAACGTCGAGCAGGTGCAGACGCTGATCAATGACTACAGCATTTATCTGGTGAATTCGTCACGCATCAACGTCGCCAGCATCAACGATGACAACATCGGCTACCTGGTGGAGAGCGTGGCCGCGGTGCTGAAGGACTAGGGCTTAGGTGCCCGTAGCGAGGCGAGTGTGATTTTGAGGCCATTTTTTCGCGCATTTGAGGCGAATAGCGAGCCCTATTTAACGAAAATGCGCGGAAAAATGGGCCAAAAGACCACCGCCGCAGTAGGGCAACCCTAAGCCCGACAGGCTCCTAGCCCGAAGTGCATGGCCCGAAGTAAGCCCGCAGTGCATGGAAGGCTCAGAGC
>JBBDSI010000016.1:0-2213 GCA_040905005.1 Pseudohongiellaceae bacterium | reverse complement strand
CCAGTTTTTCGATCGTTTGAGGAGAATAGCCTTAGCTATTTAACGAAAAGGATCGGAAAAATGGACCGCTCTCCAACCAGCGCAGTAGATCAGCGTGAGTCCGACAGGCTCCTAGGCAATTTCCCTGGAAAGACACCACGCCAGCGAATGGACAGGCGTGCCAGGGCGACAATCGAATTGGTGAACGCGCGCAACGGAGCCGGCATGTGCGCCCGGTAGACGTCCATCAGCAGGGCGATGCGCCACTCGTCGGTGTCATTATTGACACTGTGGGGATAGGTGTCATCCCATAACAGCGCATCCCCATCGCCGAGCCTGTAGGCCTGGTCAGCGATGGACAGTGTGACTCCCGGGCCGCCATCGGCGGCCGCCGGGACTTTGAGTCCCAGATAAAAGCGGGTAACGCCGCGGAACGGGCCGGTGTGGATAGGCACGACCTTGCCGGGAGCCAAAAAAGACAGCGAAGCCGATTTGATCGTCGGATTGGCGCGCACGAGCTCGGCCAGGCGCGGGCAGCGTGCCATGTTGTCGTTGATATCGAGGCCGTAGGCACGTAGCACAAACATGCGCCACTCGCGATTGCCGTGGCCGGAAAGCGGGTACTGTTCCGGCATCAGTTCGTGAAACTGCGGTACCTGCGCCAGATCGCCGGCCACCGCCAGTGCCTCGGCGCGCAGCGTCCGCCATGCGTCGATGAAGAGCTGGCTCTGGGGAAAATAGTCGGCCATTTCCAGCACCGGCGGCGTGTGCACGAAGCGATCATAGACGCGGGTGATGGCGCCACGGACCAGGGTGTAGGCGAGTGACATGGCTGTCGAGTCCTGGTAGAAGGGTCGTGGCAGTTAGGTTGCCGCTATTGTCGCAGATTCCCGGTAATTTCCCACTATCCGCTAGCTCATTTATCCCCGGATAGCGCCCGCTATTTCGGTTGTGCAACCTCGACCACGCCCTCCGGGACGGTCTCGCTTCGCGGATCCATCTCGATGGCCCCCTGGGCCGACGCCGTGGTCGCGGGAGCGAAGGGAGCAACATGCTCGCCTGCTCCCTGGCGGGAACGGATGTAGAACAGGATCAGCAGCGAGCCGAGGAGCAGCACCGTCAGGTGCGAAGCGAAGAACATGTCGGCGCCGAAACGATCCATCAGCCGCGAGGTGACGAGTGGGCCGACGATACTGCCCAGGCCGTTGATCATCAACAGGCCAGTGCCCACCTCGAGAAAATGATCGGCCTCGGTAAAGTCGCTGGCATTGGCCAGGCTGATGGCATAAATAGGCATGACGGCGGCGCCGAAGCCGAAGGTCACCAACGGGATGAAGGACTCCGGCACCACCACGGCGACTCCGGATACGACGGCGCCGGCGAGCATGGCGGCGAAGATCACCCAGCGCCGGTCCAGGCGGTCAGACAGGCGGCCCAGCGGCAACAGCAGGAGCGCCCCGCCGGCGATACCCAGTGCCATCATGACACTCACCCCGGCGATATCCAGGCCGATCTGCAACCCATACAGTGGCCCCAGCCCATAGAAGGAACCCGATACCAGCCCGGCCACCGCGGACCCCACGCAGGACGATTGCGAGGTCTTCAGTACCAGGCGTGGAGAAAAGCGCGCCGTGGGGATGCTGCCTGGCTGCGCCGTGCGGGTCAGGCAAACCGGCAGCGCGGCCAGGACGATCAGGATGGCGGAGACGATAAACAGCCGCTCGCCCTCCGGCGGAGCGGCATTGAGCAGTAACTGGCCAATTGCCAGGCCGCCCAGCACGATGGCGGTGTAGGCGGCCAGCACACTGCCGCGTACCTCGTTGCGTACCTGGGAATTGAGCCAGGACTCGATCACCAGGTAGAGGCCGACGATGGCGGCGCCGGAGAGCACGCGCAACA
Organism: Pseudohongiellaceae bacterium; assembly: GCA_040905005.1. Taxonomy (GTDB): domain Bacteria; phylum Pseudomonadota; class Gammaproteobacteria; order Pseudomonadales; family Pseudohongiellaceae; genus UBA9145. The sequence goes on along the minus strand of JBBDSI010000016.1, from coordinate 335 downwards.
CGAGCCAAAACAGGAAGCTGCCGGTCAGCGCATAGGCGAGAATGACGGCGGTGGCGGTCGCGGTCAGGGTGGCGAAGGTGCGGATATGACCGATGCGGGCAACCAGTGCCGGGATGAAGAAGCAACCGCTGATGAAGCCAGCGAAATAAAGCGAGCTGAGATAGCCCACATCGATGCTGGACCAGCCCATCAGCTCGGCGCGAATCGGCACGAGGGCGAGCTGCAGCCCGTGCCCGGTCAGCAACAGGGCGACTCCGATAAGCAGCGATGACAGGCGTACGATGGAGCTAATCAAGATTGAATCCGCGGGGTCAGAAGGGTTGGCTTAGTAGAAA
>JBBDSI010000015.1:0-2224 GCA_040905005.1 Pseudohongiellaceae bacterium | reverse complement strand
GTTGTGGTCCGTTTCGCCGGGGATTCCGGGGACGGCATGCAGCTGACCGGGGCCAATTTTACCGAGGCCACGGCGCTGTACGGCAATGACCTGTCCACCTTTCCTGACTTTCCCGCCGAGATCCGGGCGCCTGCCGGGGCGACCTTTGGCGTGTCAGCCTTCCAGATCTACTTCGGCGCCGACGACATCACGACTTCCGGGGACGCGTATGACGTGCTCGTGGCGATGAACCCGGCGGCACTGGCCACCAACCTGCACAACCTCGTGCAGAGCGGCCTGGTCATCGTCGACACTGGGGCGTTCACCGCGAAGAACCTGGCCAAGGCGAAATACGAGAAGAATCCGCTGGAAGACGGCAGCCTGGATGGATTTCGCGTGCTCGACATCGACATCTCCAAACAGGTATTGGCGGCAGTGGCGCCCTACAACCTCAGTCACAAGGAGGCGCTGCGCTGCAAGAACATGTGGACCCTGGGTCTGGTGATGTGGCTCTTTGACCGCGACCGCAACCCCACCATCGCCGCCCTCGGTGCCAAATTTGCCAGCAAGCCCGACATCGCCGAGGCCAATATCGCCGCGCTCAACGCCGGCCATGCCTATGCCGAGACGGCCGAGCTACCTTCCGGCGTGCATGTCTACAAGGTGCCGAGGGCGAATGTGAGTCCTGGCACCTATCGCAACATTACTGGCACCACGGCGCTGGCCTGGGGGCTCATTGCGGGGTCGGAGCTGGCGGAGATCGACCTGCTGTTCGCGTCCTATCCCATCACGCCGGCGTCGAACCTGCTGCATGAGCTGTCACGGCGTCGTGAATTCAACATCAATACCTTCCAGGCCGAGGACGAGATCGCCGCCGTGTGCGCCGCCATCGGCGCTTCCTTCGCCGGCTCGCTGGGGGTGACCTCCAGCGCCGGGCCCGGCATCGCCCTCAAGGCCGAGGGCATGGCCCTGGCTGCGGCGGCCGAGCTGCCGCTGGTGGTCGTCAATACCCAGCGCGGCGGCCCCTCCACCGGCCTGCCAACCAAGACCGAGCAGTCGGATTTGAACATGGCCCTGTACGGCCGCCACGGCGACACGCCCATGCCGGTGATCGCCGCCAGCACCTCCACCGACTGCTTCGATGTCGCCATCGAGGCCGTGCGCCTGGCGACGAAATACATGACCCCGGTGATGCTGCTCTCTGACGGTTATCTGGCCAATGCCGCCGAGCCCTGGCAGATCCCCGACTTCAGCGAGTACACGCCGTTCCCGGTCAGCCATCATCGCGAGCCCGAGGGCTTCAAGCCCTCCCTGCGCGATGACAGAACCTTGGCCCGGGTCTGGCCGAAACCCGGCACCGCAGGGCTGGAACACCGCATCGGCGGCATCGAGCGCAGCTTCGAGACCGGCGACATCTCCTATGACCCGGCCAACCACCAGATCATGACCGACCTGCGCCGGGACAAGGTCCTGGGCATCGCCAATGACATTCCGCGCCAGGCAGTCTCACTGGGTGAAGAGCGGGGCCGGCTGGCGGTGGTCGGCTGGGGCTCCACCTTCGGCGCCATCCATCAGGCGGTGAAGCGGGCACGCGGCGAGGGGCTCGATGTCTCCCACATCCATGTGCGCTACCTGGCGCCCCTGCCGCTCAATCTGGGTGAACTGCTGCGCGGATTCGACAGCGTCCTCGTGCCGGAGATGAATACCGGGCAGTTCATTCGCCTGCTCAGGTCCGAATTCCTGGTCGATGCCGAGGGCCTGAACAAGGTGGCGGGTCAACCCTTCAAGATCGGTGAAATACTGTCGGCCATCCATCAGAAACTGGCCGCCGTGGAGCAGTCAGCATGAACAAGCCACTTCCCAGGTTGACCCTGAAAGACTACACCTCCGACCAGGAGGTACGCTGGTGCCCCGGTTGTGGCGATTACGCGATCCTGAAGACGATGCAGAAGCTCATGCCGGAACTGGATGTGCCGCGGGAGAATCATGTCTTCGTCTCCGGCATCGGCTGCGCCTCGCGCTTCCCCTATTACATGGATACTTTCGGCTTTCATACCATCCACGGCCGCGCGCCGGCCATCGCCACCGGCGTCAAGCTGGCCAATCCGGCACTGGATGTCTGGGTGATTACCGGCGACGGCGACGGCTTCAGTATCGGCGGCAACCACATGTTGCACGTGCTGCGGCGCAACGTGGACCTGCAGATCCTGCTGTTCAACAACGAGATCTACGGCCTGACCAAGGG
>JBBDSI010000014.1:0-2228 GCA_040905005.1 Pseudohongiellaceae bacterium | reverse complement strand
CTTCGGGAAGCGCCAGCTCACCCTCTATGTTTTGAAAATAGCGAAAACGCAGACGAATATCCAATTGCTGCTCGTCAGTCGACACGTCGCGCAGCGGCAGGATCTTCTGGCCATCCGCCATCCTGCCAACCAGGTCCACATTGGCGTGGCCCAGCAGGTAGGTGTCGCCATCTGCATCCTGCTGGCGTAGCACGAGCCTGAAGCGATAATGGCCGGGCTCAGCGCTGGCCGTCATGTCGAACTGGTCAATGGTCAGCCCCGTGTCCTCGGCCTGCTCCGTCACGACGCGGCGGTAGCGCAGGTTTTCCCGTTCGAGTTCGCTCAGCCGCTGGCGCAACCCGGAAAGTGTCTCCTGCAGTTCAGCCGTCGCCCCCTGGTCCATGCGGCTCGAACGGTCGAGCATAGCCAACTGCCGCCCGAGCTCCTCGTTATCCGACTTTGCCCGGGCGAGCTCCAGAAGCAGCTCTCCCCGCTCCTCGCGCGCGACCTGCTCCTGCTGCAGACTGGTGTAATAGCCGTAGCCGAAGCCGGCGGCGACGCTGACCGCCACGCCGAGCAGCAGGCACGGCAAAACCACCACTCGCCGCAGCGGGCGGTGGGGCACAACAATCATCTTCTCCTGCTTGCTGCCCTTGACGACATTAGGCATCAGAGTTCACTCGTTCAGGGTGAGAGCGCGACGACATTCAGACCCATGGTCTCATCCAGTCCGAACATCAGGTTCATGTCCTGGATCGCCTGCCCGGCAGCCCCCTTGACCAGGTTGTCCTCGGCGGCGAGCACGACCACGGTGTTGGTGTCGGAGGAATAGGTCACCGCCAGCGCACACTGGTTCGAGCCTTTGACTGCACGCGTGGACGGAAGTTCGCCAGCCGGCAACACGTCGACAAAGGGTTCTGCGGCATAGCGCGCCTCGAAAGTCGCCTGCAATTCGTCCGGGCTGATCGTCACGCCATCGGCAAGGGGTGCATACAGCGTCGCCAGGATGCCGCGAATCATGGGCGTCAGGTGCGGGATGAAGGTCAGGCCCACGCGGGCGGCGACGGCATTACGCAAGCCCTGACAGATTTCCGGGTGATGGCGGTGACCCGCCACGCCATAGGCGCGAATGGTCTCGCTGGCCTCGCATAGCAGAAACTCCGCCGCGGCCTTGCGCCCCGCCCCGCTGACACCGGACTTGGCATCGGCGATGAGGCGGGTGCTGTCCACCAGGTTCTTCTCGAGCAGCGGCAGAAACCCCAGCTGGATGGCCGTGGGGTAGCACCCGGGGACCGCCACCAGACGCGCCGACCTGATGGCCTCGCGATTGACCTCGGGCAAGCCGTAGACGGCCTCGGCGACCAGCTCCGGGCAGGCATGTGCAGTCTTGTACCATTGCTCCCAGACGGCAATGTCCTGAATCCGGAAGTCAGCGGACAGGTCGACGACCCGAACCCCGGCTTTGAGCAGCGCCGGCGCGGTATGCATCGCCACCGCGTGCGGGGTGGCGTAGAACACGACATCACAGTCTTCCAGCAGTTTGGTGTCGGGCGCACTGAAAGCTAATTGCAGGTGTCCGCGCAGGTTGGGAAAATGTTGGCTTACGGGCGTTCCGGCCATCTCCCGCGAGGTCACGGCCACGATCTCCACCTGATCATGGCGCACAAGCAGCCGCAACAACTCGACGCCGGTATACCCTGTGCCGCCTACAATACCTGCTCTGATCACGCTCTGACTCCCGGAATTGATTGCCGCGACACACGGGGCCGCATTGGGGGATTGTATCTTACACTGCGGCGTCCGGAATGCAACATAGCCGGCTCAATTCGTATTAAAAATCAACGGCTTAGAGAATAATCGTCGATGTGACGCCAATACAGGAAAGGCCTGCTTCTGCCGGGCCGCGTGTATGCCGTACAATTGCGCGACTATGCTCTGGGTCAAAGCCTTTCACATCATCGCCGTGGTCACCTGGTTCGCCGGCCTGTTCTATCTGCCGCGCCTGTTCGTCTACCACGCCATGAGTGAGGACCAGGTCAGCAAGGATCGCTTCGTGATCATGGAGCGTAAGCTGTTCTGGGGCATCACGACGCCCTCCGCCGTGGTGACCGTGGCCCTGGGTCTGTGGTTGCTGCTGGGCAACTGGAGCTACTTCATGGCCTGGTGGTGGATGCATGTGAAGCTGGGCCTGGTGGGTCTGCTGCTGCTCTATCAGGGCTACTGCTGGTGGTTCATGCAACAGTTCCGCG
>JBBDSI010000013.1:0-2230 GCA_040905005.1 Pseudohongiellaceae bacterium | reverse complement strand
CGTCTGGTGGGCAGTAATTTTCAGTTGATGTACGACAATGAAGCCAGATACATTTATTTTCACGTCCTCGAATAAACAGGGTTCGACTCACTCATTTTCAGCGCTCAAGTACACGTCAATCTCCCCCCGCTCATCCACGGCCATAATGACATTGATCGGCCGGCAACACACCTGGCAGTCCTCTATATATTCCTGGTTTCCCGCAGAGCCATCGACAAGCAACTCGATCTTCTCGCCACAATAAGGGCAGAATGCGCTGACGGTATCCAGCATCCCCAATCCCTCAAACCTCGGTAATCAGCGCCTTACCCGCAAAAAACGCCTCCAGATTCCCAATAACCAGGCGGCCCATCTCCCGCCTCGTCTCCGTCGTCGCGCTGCCTATATGCGGCAGTAACACCACATTGTCCAGTTCGAACAGTGCTTCCGGCACCGCGGGCTCGTTGGCATAGACGTCCAGACCGGCGCCGGCTATCGCGCCGGTCTGCAAGGCGCTGACGAGCGCTTGTTCATCCACTGAGCTGCCTCTGCCGACATTGATGAAGATGCCTTCCGGGCCCAGGGCTTCCAGTATGGTGGCGTCGATGAGCTGGCTGGTGGCCGGGCCGCCGGGCAGCATGTTCAACAGGATATCGGCATGCTCGGCGAGATCCTTCAGGCTGTCGAAGTACTCGAAGTCGACCTCCTTGCGGCTTCGGTTGTGGTAGGCGATCTTGAGCTTGAAGGGCAGGGCGCGTTCGGCGATGGCCTCGCCGATGCGTCCCAGGCCGACGATGCCCAGGGTCTTGCCCGCGAGGCCGGTGCCGAAGGGGAAGGGGCCGTCTTGCCACTGGCCCTGCCTGACGAAGCGGTCGGCCGGGATGAGGTTGCGCGTCGTGGCCAGCACGAGGGCGATGGCCAGGTCGGCGACTGCATCGTTGAGCACGTCCGGGGTGTTGGTCAGGCGGATGGATTGGGCGGCGAGGCGCTCGCGATCGATGCCGTCGACGCCGACGCCGAAGGCGCTGATCACCTCAAGTGACTGCAGATCGTAGAGCAGCGGATTGCAGTCCCAGGAGGCGGTGGCTGCCGCCCGGCAGCGTCCCTGTAATGACTCGATCAGCTTTTTCTGTTCTTCCGCTTCCAGCTCCCACAGGTGGTGGCTGTTGTAGTGTTCGTCCAGGTAGGCGATAGTCTCCGCGTGAAAGTCATTGACTATTATCAGATCATTCCTGGCCGACATGCGCTCTCTCTTCCCTCTATTGCTGGAGGTGTTACCAGGTCGTGAGTGTATTATCATCGCCTGTAGCCCGCAATGTTGCCGATGTTGCCAAAGTCGCCCATGGCCTTCCCCGAAGTGCAATCGAGATGAGTCCTTCCAAAGCCCTTTATAGTCAGCTTCCCTCCGTCAGTCGGCTGTTGCAGGCCCCTGAGTTGCAGGCGCTGGTGGCGCAGGCCGGGGAGGGGCCGGTCAAGCGGCAGATTCGTGACGAGCTGGAGCAGTTGCGGCAGGGGCTCGAGCGGGGTGATGCGGCGCTGGCGGAGCGGGTCTCTGATCCGGGATTTTTCGCACAGTTGTTGCAGGGGATTCGGTTGGATGTGGAGCGTTCGACGCGGCAGTCTCTCCTGCCGGTGATCAATCTGACCGGCACCGTCATCCATACCAACCTGGGACGTTCCAGGCTGCCTGAGGCAGCGATCAGCGCGCTGCTGCGCGTGGCCGACACGCCCTGCAATCTGGAATACGACCTGCAACGGGGGCAACGCGGGCAGCGGGATTCTCACCTGGAGCCGCTGCTGTGCGAGTTGACGGGCGCCGAGGCGGCGACCGTGGTCAACAACAATGCCGCGGCCGTCGTCCTGGTGCTGAATACGCTGTGTCGACAGCGGGAAGCCGTCATATCCCGCGGGGAGCTGGTGGAAATAGGGGGCTCGTTCCGCATGCCGGATGTGATGAGCAGCGCCAACAGCATCCTGCGCGAGGTCGGCACCACCAACCGGACCCACCTGCGGGATTACGCGGATGCCATCAGTGATGATACTGGCGTGATCATGAAGGTGCATACCAGCAATTACGAGATCCAGGGCTATACCAACAGCGTGGATGAGGCCACGCTCGCCGCGCTGGCCCGGGACAAGGGGGTGCCCTTCGTGTCCGATCTCGGCAGTGGCAGCCTCGTCGACATGCGCCAGTATGGCCTGCCCCATGAGCCTACTGTGGCCTCGGTGCTGGCCGCCGGCGCGGACGTGG
>JBBDSI010000012.1:0-13703 GCA_040905005.1 Pseudohongiellaceae bacterium | reverse complement strand
GATCGCGAAGAAGTTCAACTTCAAGATCACCGACCACAGCCTCTATCTCTATGGGCTGTGTTCCACCTGTCAGAAATCCGCGGGCTGAGAGTCGGTCAGCCCGCCTCGCGACGGACTTTGCTGATAGCCCGAATATTGCACCAGTCCGCCTGCTCGGCTTTGGCTCCTGTGTCGCTTTAACGCCTACATTTCCTGCAGGCGTGCGACCGCTCCCTGGCAACCCCTACTCCTGCGCGCCCCTCGGTCGCGAACGCCACGAATGACGCACCCTGGCTCGGCCTTGCGACGGACTTCGCCGCTGCCATTGCCGGGCTGACCGACGCAGCGTCGGAGGTTTTTGGTCAGGAGCCTGTTGGGCTCAGGCGATCGTAGTGAGCACGGTGGGAGAGCGAGGCCAGTTTTTCGATCGTTTGAGAAGAAATAGTCGTAGCTATTTGACGAAAAGGATCGGAAAAGTGGACCGCTCTCCATCCGGCGCGGTAGATCAGTGTGAGTCCGGGCTAGCTGCCGGCCACCATCTGCTGGGCGTGGGCCAGTGATTCCTCGCTGAAGCTTTCGCCGCCGAGCATGCGCGCCACTTCGCGCACGACATCGTCCCCCTCCAGCCGCGTGATCCGGGATGCCGTCGACTTCCCGTCCGAGTGCTTGCTCACCAGGAAATGCTGGTTTCCCAGGCTCGCGACCTGGGCCTGGTGGGTGACGCAGAGAATCTGCGTATGTTCGCCGAGTTGCCGCAGCAGTTCCCCCACCACCCTGGCGACGCCGCCGCCGATGCCCACGTCCACCTCGTCGAACACCAGGCTCGGCACCTGCGAGGTCCGCGCGGTGATGACCTGGATCGCCAGGCTGATGCGTGACAGCTCGCCTCCCGAGGCGATCTTGTTCAGTGGCTGCGGGGCCTGTCCGGGATTGGTGCTGACCAGGAACTCAACAGTCTCCAGGCCGCTTTGCTGGGGCGTGTCTCCCCGGCTGGGCGTCAGGGAGACCTCCAGTCTGGCGTGGGGCATACTGAGGGAGTGCAGTTGCTCGTTCACCGCGTCGGCGAGTTTCCCCGCGCCGCGCCGGCGCTGCTTACCGACATCTCCCGCCAGTTGTCGGAACTGTTCGCGCAGCAGCTTGTCCGTGGCCTGCAGCCGCTCGAGCTCGGCATCCGAATTCTCCAGCCTGTCCAGCTTCTCGCGCAGTTCCCTGATCAGCGCCGGCAGTTCCTCCGGGGCGATCCGGTGCTTGCGGGCCAGGCTGTGCAGTGCGCTCAATCGGGCATTCACCGCTTCCAGCCGCTCCGGGTCGGCGTCGAACTCGTCGTAATAGTCACGCAGATCGCCGCTGGCTTCATCGAGCTGGATCGCGGCCGTCTCCAGCATGTCCAGCACGGCCTGCACCCGCTGCGGGACTTCTGGCAGCTGCTGCATGGCTGCGCGCGCCTGGTGCAGCAGCGCGGCGGCATTGGTCTCGTCGTCTTCCTTCAGCAGATTCAGGGCCCTGCTGATGGCGTCCAGCGTGTCGTCCGCGTGGCTGAGCGTCTTGAACTCGGCGTCCAGTCGCGCTATCTCATCGTCGGCAATGCCCATCTCCTCGAGTTCGCCGAGCTGATAACTCAGGAGCTGAGACTCCGCCGAGTTCTCCTCGGCCCGGGTACTGAGATCACTCAGCGCCTGATGGTTCTGCTGCCACTGGCGCCAGGTGCTGTGCAGCTTCTGCAGGAGTTTGGCGTCCACGGCATAGTCGTCCAGCAGGCGCTGGTGAGTGGCTCGTTGCAGCAGGGACTGGTGTTCGTGCTGGCTGTGGATGTCCAGCAGCATCTCGCCCAGGGTCCTCAGATTCGCGAGGGTGACGGTGCTGCCATTGATGTAGGCCCGCGAGCGGCCTTCGCTGCTGATGACCCGGCGCAACAGGCAGACTTCCGCGTCCTCGCCGGCTTCCAGGTCGTTTTCTTCCAGCCAGGCGGCCGCCGCGCGACTGTTGCGGAGAGTGAATTCGGCGCTGATGTCCACCTTGTTGGCGCCGGGCCGGATGACTGTCTTGTCCGCCCTGTCGCCGAGAGTCAGGCCGAGGGCGCCGAGGATAATGGACTTGCCGGCGCCGGTCTCGCCGGTAATGACGGTCATGCCCGCGTCAAACTCGATCTCGAGGCGCTCGACCGTGGCGTAGTTGCGGATGGAAAGGAGCTGCAGCATGGCTGCACAGTATAGTGGCTCTCCGGCGCCGGTCCATAGCATTCGCGCAAGTAGCAGACCCCGGGCAGGCCTGGGTCGCGAGTCCGTCCTCGATGTCCAGGACGGCTTTCGATCCGTCTGGAGTCTGGTCCCGGCTGGGAGCGCTATGGAATAGGCAGCCGCTGCCGGTTGAAATACCTCTCGCCGGCCCCATATCGCCCGCATGACCTCTGCGCGCCGGATGGCAGGACACTATCGGTACGCCGCACTTCTAACGACCAGGTGGGAGCAGCATGAGTAACCAGACTTCGGACGAAAAGCACGGGGAAGCGACGGATCAACGGCGGTCGGAGGAAGCCGCGGGCGATGAGCAGACCGACACGCAGTCGGGACAGACGCAGGAGCCCGGCAAGTCGGGCGCCGCCGGCGCCCTGGAAGACCTGACCCTGGAGGAAGCCTTCGCCAGGCTGACCGAGGCCGAGGTCGAGACCGAACAGGCCCGGAACGACCTGCTGCGGGTCAAGGCCGAGATGCAGAACCTGCGCCGGCGTACCGAGCTGGACGTGGAAAAGGCGCACAGATTCGCCCTGGAGCGCTTCAGCGCCGAGCTATTACCCGTGGTAGACAATCTCGAACGGGCCAGGGAGGCCGCCAGTGACAATGAGGACCCCACGGTCAAGGCCATCCACGAGGGCGTCGAGCTGACTCTCAAGAGCTTTACCGAGGTGTTCCGCAAATTCAACATCGAGTCCATCGACCCCCACGGCGAGCCCTTCGACCCGCAGCTGCACCAGGCGATGTCCACCCGGGAGAACGCCGAGGCGGAGCCGGATACCGTGCTGCAGGTCATGCAGAAGGGCTACACGCTCAACGGGCGGGTCCTGCGCCCGGCCATGGTGATGGTCGCGAAGGCGCCGAGTGAAGGCTGATAAAGATTAAAGAATTCAAAAGGTTGGATCTGACCGCCAAGACCACACAGAGAAGCGGGTTTTTTGTGTCCCGCTCTTGAAATAACTGGCATAGGGCCAATATTGAAGGCATGAGTCACTGCCAGCGACAAAGCTGGCCAGACAGCAGAACTACAAGCGGAGATTTTCACATGGGAAAGATCATCGGTATTGATTTGGGCACGACGAACTCCTGTGTCGCCGTCATGGATGGAGGCAAGCCCAAAGTCATCGAGAATGCGGAGGGTGACCGCACGACACCATCCATTATCGCCTACACAAAGGACGGTGAGACTCTGGTGGGCCAGCCGGCCAAGCGCCAGGCCGTTACCAACCCGGACAAAACGCTGTTCGCCATCAAGCGCCTGATCGGTCGCCAATTCGACGACGATGTCGTGCAGAAGGACATCAAGATGGTGCCCTACAAGATCGTCAAGGCAGACAATGGCGACGCCTGGGTCGAGGTGAACGACAAGAAGATGTCGCCGCCGCAGATCGCCGCCCAGGTCCTGAAGAAGATGAAAAAGACGGCGGAGGACTACCTCGGTGAAGAAGTGACCGAGGCCGTGGTCACCGTGCCGGCCTACTTCAATGATTCCCAGCGCCAGGCCACCAAGGATGCCGGCAAGATTGCCGGTCTGGAGGTCAAGCGCATCATCAATGAGCCGACCGCGGCCGCACTGGCCTACGGCATGGATCAGAAGAAGGGCGACCGCACCGTGGCTGTCTACGACCTCGGTGGCGGTACCTTCGATATCTCTGTCATCGAGATCGCCGACACCGACGGCGAGCACACCTTCGAAGTGCTGTCGACCAACGGCGATACCTTCCTCGGCGGTGAGGATTTCGACAAGCGCCTGATCGATTACCTGGCCGCGGAGTTCAAGAAAGAATCCGGCATGGACCTGCAACAGGACCCGCTGGCACTGCAGCGCCTGAAAGAGGCTGCGGAGAAGGCCAAGATCGAGCTGTCTTCCTCGCAGCAGACCGAGATCAACCTGCCCTATATCACCGCCGATTCCAGCGGGCCGAAGCACATGGTGCAGAAGCTGACCCGCGCCAAGTTCGAGTCTCTGGTGGAAGACCTGGTCGAGCGCACCCTGGGCCCGGTGAAGACCGCGATTCAGGACTCCGGCATCGACGTCTCCGCCATCGACGACATAATCCTGGTCGGTGGCCAGACGCGCATGCCACTGGTGCAGAAGAAAGTGGCCGAGTACTTCGGCAAGGAGCCGCGCAAGGACGTCAACCCGGACGAAGCCGTGGCCGTGGGCGCCGCCATCCAGGCCGCCGTACTATCTGGCGATGTCAACGACGTGCTGCTGCTGGACGTAACCCCGCTGACCCTGGGCATCGAGACCCTCGGTGGCGTGGCCAGTCCGCTGATCGAGAAGAACACCACGATCCCGACCAAGAAGACACAGGTGTTCTCCACCGCCGACGACAATCAGACCGCGGTCACCATTCACGTGGTACAGGGCGAGCGCAAGCAGGCGTCCCAGAACAAGTCCCTGGGTCGCTTTGACCTCTCCGATATCCCGCCATCACCGCGCGGCATGCCGCAGATCGAGGTGGCCTTCGACCTCGACGCCAACGGCATACTCAACGTGTCGGCCAAGGACAAGGCTACCGGCAAGGAACAGTCCATCGTCATCAAGGCCTCCAGTGGTCTCACCGACGAAGAGGTCGAGACCATGATCAAGGACGCCGAGGCGCATTCAGCCGACGACAAGAAGTTCGAGGAACTGATTACCGCCCGTAACCAGGCCGATGCGCTCGTCCATGCGACGAAGAAGACGTTGGAGGAAGCCGGCGACAAGGCGACCGACGAGGAGAAGGAGGCCATCAACAAGGCGATCGAGGAGCTGGAGACGGCCATCAAGGACGGAGACCTCGCCGACATCGAGGCCAAGACCAAGGTTCTGACGGATGCCTCGGGCAACCTGGCGCAGAAGATGTATGCCGACCAGGCACAGGCGGGTGCCGGGGAAGCCGGGCCTGGCGCCGAGCAGGCTGCCTCGGAGCAGGGCGGCGGCGACGATGCCGTCGACGCCGAGTTCGAAGAGGTTAAGGAAGAAGACAAGTAAGCGCGTTGTCGCCGACAACGCGGTTCAAACAACAAATCCAGGCCACTCTCCATGAGATGGTAAGGGCCCTCTGAATCATTCAGAGGGTCCTTGATTTTTTGCGTCCAGTTGCAATGGACGATGAATGCACTGCCGCTGAGTGAAACGGAGCATGGCGAAACGCGATTATTACGAAGTACTGGGGATCGAACGCAACGCCTCCGAGGCCGACATCAAGAAGGCCTATCGACGGGTGGCGATGAAGAATCACCCGGACCGTAATCCCGACAACAAGAAAGCCGAGGACACCTTCAAGGAGGCCAACGAGGCGTTTGAGGTGCTGTCCGACACGCAGAAGCGCGCCCGTTACGACCAGTATGGTCATGCCGGCGTGGAGGGCCAGACGAGCCAGGGCCATGCCGATTTCGGCGACATCTTTGGCGATATCTTCGGCGACATCTTTGGCGGCGGCCGTGGCGGTCGCAGTCACGTGCGCAAGGGTGCCGATCTGCGCTATCACCTGGAGCTGTCTCTCGAAGATGCCGTCCAGGGCACCACGGTCAAGATTCGCATCCCCACCACCGTCAGCTGTGAGCAGTGTGACGGCACCGGCGCCAAGCCGGGCACCTCGCCGGTAGACTGTAGCACCTGTGGTGGTCACGGGCAGGTGCGCATGCAGCAGGGTTTCTTCTCCGTACAGCAGACCTGCCCGCGCTGCCACGGCGCCGGCAAGCAGATCAAGGATCCCTGCCATGTCTGCCACGGTCATGGCGCGGTGGAAGAGACCAAGACACTCTCGGTCAAGGTGCCGCCCGGCGTCGACACCGGCGACCGTATCCGCCTGACCGGTGAGGGCCAGGCCGGCATGCACGGCGGCCCGCCCGGCGACCTCTATGTCGAGGTCAATATCAAAGCCCACGAGATCTTCCAGCGCGACGGGCGCAACCTGTTCTGTGAGATTCCCATCAGCTTCACCGACGCGGCCCTGGGCGGCGAATTGGAAGTGCCCACCCTCAACGGGCGCGTGAAGTTGAAGATTCCCGCCGAGACCCAGACCGGCAAGTTGTTCCGCCTGCGCGGCAAGGGCGTGACGCCGATACGCGGCGGCGCGACCGGTGATCTGCTATGCCGGGTGGTCGTGGAGACGCCGGTCAAACTGACCAGGCGCCAGAAGGAACTACTCGAGGAATTCGCGGAGATTCACGCCGACGAGGGCGACAAACAATCGCCCAGGAAGTCGTCGTGGTTTGATGGTGTGAAGAAATTCGTGGAAGGGCTGGGTGTCTAACCCGGACCAGAATCAATCAGCCAGGACCAATCGAGTTCATTCTGACTGACGGTTTATGACAACTCCTGGAGTGACGCGGCCGTGCAACAGTGAGAGTTGGTTTTCATTGGGTCGAATTTCCAGGCAGTGTGCTAGTTACTCATCAGTGCGCCTGCTATTCTTCCAGCCAGCGATATAGGGTTCTCCGAGTGATGCCTAATATATCCGCGGCGCGCCGCTTGTTGCCGTTGGTGTGACGCAGTATGTGGTGAATGTATTGGCGTTGTACCGCCTTTAAATCCGGCGGTCGGTCCCCGTTGAACTCTTCAAGATCGACGATTGAGCCTCGATCATGCGGCTGTGGAATGCTGTCAAAATCGTTTCGCATTCTGCCCGGTAAATGATCGATATCCACGTAGTCTTCATTGCAAAAAGCGACAGCCCGATCCACCGCATTCTGCAGTTCTCGTACGTTGCCGGGAAAGCGGTAGGATTGCAGGATAACTAGCGCTTCGCTGGTGAAACCCTTGATGTTGCGCTGCGCTCTTTGCCGATTCTGGTTGAGAAAATGGTTTGCCAGCAATTCGATGTCAGTACCGCGATCGCGCAGGGGCGGCACTCGCAGAGAGAAGGTTTCCAGACGGAAATACAGATCTTCGCGAAACCTGCCATCTCTGCAGCATTGCTGCAGGTCCTGATGCGTCGCGGCCATGATTCTGACATCGACCTTGACTTCCTGGTCGCCACCGACCGGGCGAATGTTTCCATCCTGCAGAGCCCGCAGCAACTTGGCCTGCAGAGCTAATGGCATTTCCGCTATTTCATCCAATAACAGTGTGCCGCCGTTGGCTTGCGCCAGCAGGCCCTCGCGTGACTGGCCTGCGCCGGTAAAAGCACCGCTGACGTGGCCGAAGAATTCGCTTTCCATCAACTCCGCCGGTATGCCGGCGCAATTTACCGCCAGAAACGGTGCCGACCGACGATCGCTGTTCGAGTGGACAGCCTTGGCCACTAACTCCTTGCCGGTGCCACTCTCTCCCAGAATCAGCACAGGACCGTCGGCGGCGGCAATCTGCCGGATCTGGTGAAAGAGCGCCTGCATGGGCGCACTTCGGCCAATAATGCCGTGGAATACATCCCCCGACATCAGTGAACGATACTGTTCGACTTCCTTGCGCAAACGCTTGTTTTCCAGCAATCGCTCGACCGTCAACAAAAAATGATCGATGTCCAGGGGTTTGGTCAAAAACTCATCTGCACCCGCCTTGAGCGCGGCGACAGCCTGGCTAATGGTCCCGAATGCTGTGATCATCAGGAAGGCCGGAGACGTATCACTGTCCGTGACATCGACAAGCAGGTCCATGCCGTTGCCATCGGGGAGTCGCAAGTCACTGATTACCAACTGGGGTCGCCATTCTTCAATACAGCGCCGGGCGCTAGCCACGGAACTCATATGACGGGCTTCATAGCCGGCAGCCTCCAGCTCCTCCAGCAACAGTTCTGCCAGGTCTGGATCATCCTCGACCACCAGTAATCGGTCTTTTTCAGGGAGATTCATTGCTGAATTGCCTGATTCGTAGTAGTCGAATTGTTCGAGTTGTCCAGAGGAAGCCGAATCTCTACGCAGCAACCGTGCCCGGTATCACTTATTGACATCGTAGCGTCGTGCTCTGTGAGCACATTGTTCACTATGGCCAGACCCAACCCGGTGCCCTTGCCGGGGAGCTTGGTAGTAAAAAACGGTTCCTGGATTTTCCGGGAATCTTCCTGCAATCCGCTACCGTCATCGCGTATCTGTATATTCAGGGAGTCGGAAGTCGCAGAAAGGACGATGTGTATGTGGTTGGCCCCCGCCTGCACTGAATTGCGAATAAGGTTTACCATGGCCAACTCCAGACGCAGCGCATTCCCTCGCAAGTGCGGTAGCGGCGCGTTTTTCGCTTTGATATCGAACACGGGAAGCTTGGGAGCGGCCTCACCTTGCTCCATGGTGACGGCGGCCAGCGCGTCTCTGGTAATCTGGTCCACGTTCACCTTGTTGAACTCCGCGCTGTCGGGTCGGCAGTAATCAAGCAATTGCCGCACGACCTGTTCCAGTCGCCGGACTTGCTCGCGTATAGCGCTTAACTGGCGATGTTCTTCGCTACCGAGATTAGCCGTGTCCATGAGGCGTCGGGTTCGGCCACCGATGACGCTGAGTGGCGCCCCGAGTTCGTGGGCGACTCCTCCAGCGACTCTGCCGATGGCCGCCATTTTTCCCTGGTTGCGCAAGCGCTCGTTGAGCTCTTGTTCTTTCTTCTGATGCGCAACAACCCGCGCCTCCGCTTGCTCAATTCCATCCAGCATCCGGTTGAGGCCGGTGCCTATTTTTATCAGTTCACTGGGTCCTGCCGGTTCAACGCGAACGGAATGATCTCCCCGCTCCACCCGTGTCATGTTGTCCAGCAGGTTGCGTACATACCTGCCGACGCTACCATAGTGGCCGAGTATCACGATGACGGTCATCATGATGGCCAGCACGCCCCAGGTGGTCCACGCGGTGAAGCGCAACTGCTGTAATGCATTGTCAAAGTCGCTGCTGCGCCGACTTACCTGTACCAATCCATTGATCCGGCCGCCAGCGTCAACGAGCGGCAGGAATTGGGAAAACAGATCCTGTCCTTCCACTTCCCGGAATCCTTCCTGCATCTGTCCCGTTGCCACTGTAGTTGCCGCTACCCTGCTGTCAATAAGGTCGCGTTCCGTGATGCCGGCTGCGGCGATGCGATCACCATTCACGTTATAGATCGAAGCGCCATAGACGCGACCGATTTCAAACACGGACTGCAAGGCATAGCGAACGTCATCTATATCACCCCGCTCCAGGCTCTGGGAAATGGGGAGGCGTATCGCTCGCGCCAATAACCCCAGTTCTTCCTTGAGGCGGTCCTCCTGGACCTGATTGCTGAAGGAGACGAAATAACTGACGCCAAGCGCGGAAGTGATTATCAGCGGCAGGACCACCAGACCGAGGACGGAAAAGCGGAGTGAGCCCAGTCTTGGCAGGTAGTTGTGCAGACTCAGTGTATTCATATGTCATGGGTTTCAAGGATACATGTATCCTAAATATACACTGATCTGGCTGCGCAGCACACCGGGCGTTGTAACGGCTATGAGCCTTCTTAGTTTTAGTTCTTTAAAAACAGTCGCTTAGGATTTCATGGCGCTCGGGTAAGGGGTTGGCATGGGAGTTGCGTTCCCAGTTGCTATGTTCTCGGCGACCAGGGGCCCTTGAGAAACGGGGCCATTCCATTTATCCGATCACCACGCCACGAACTACAAACCCAGGAGGTTTCCTATGAAGACTAAAATCGTACCAACACTATTCGCCCTTGCCGGACTGACGTTCCTGTTTTCGGCAGGTGCCAGCGCACAGCCCCCGCAAAACCAGCCACCCCCCGCGCAACAGCAGCAGATGGAGGTGGATAACGCCACTTTGGAGCAATTCGCCGCGGCGATGAACGAGGTAGCCGCTATTCAACAGGAGTATTCTCAGCAGCTTTCTGAAACGCAGGACCCTGCCGAGGCCCAGAGTATCCAGCAGGAGGCTCAAACCAAGATGGTCGAGGCGGTTCTGGATTCGGGCCTGGATGTGGAAACCTATAACACCATCGCCCAGCAAGCCGCCTCCGATCCTGAATTGCAGGGCAGGATAGAAGCGATGCTGTGAAGCTGAACAATCGTTATGGGATTGCTGCTGAGTGGCTCGCGGACTTGTAACTAAAACCGTAGCGACATCTGTCATCGACAGAGTTTGGCTCGCATGGAAGCCTGACTCAGCGTTTAGCCCGGCCGCTCGGCCGGGCTTTTTTTCGGCCGGGCACTTTTTCGGCCGGGCACTTTTTCGGCCGGGCACCTTTTTAAGCTGAGCGCTTTTTCTCTCAGCCCCTGGGCGGTTTAGCCATTGCTGCCAGTGATTTGCTCTCGTAATTCCGCATGCTTCTTCGCTTCAAGGCGCGCGCCGTAATGTGTCACGAGCGTTGAAGAGGCCAGGCTGGCAAGTTGTCCCGCCCTGGCGAAATCCCACCCCTGAGTGACCCCGTACAGGAACGCCCCTGCGAACATGTCTCCCGCGCCGTTGGTGTCCACCGCCTTGACTTTGTTGCCGTCGATGGCAATGTATTCATTGCCGTCGTAGGCCAACGCACCCTCGGGGCCGCGCGTCACCACGAACTGTTTCGCCGTGGATTGCAGTGCAAGGCAGGCCTTGTCGGTATCCGTCTCGCCCGACCAGAGTCTGGCTTCCTTCTCGTTGCAGAACAGCAGATCGACGCCGCCGTCCAGCACCTCGTTGATGTCATCCCTGAAGTATTCGAGCATGGCCGGGTCCGAGAATGTCATCGCCACCTTGATGCCCTTGTCCCTGGCGAATTTCTTCAGCTCAAGGATAGCCTTCTTGGCCGGTGGCGACGTCACCAGGTAGCCCTCGATATAGATGTACTCTGAATCCTGGGCGGCATCGAAGTCCATGTCGGTCAGCGAGATGTCCGCTGACACACCCAGGTAGGTGTGCATCGTGCGCTCGGCATCCGGGCTGACCATCACCACACACAGACCGGACATGCCTTCCTCGCGCTGGCTCACATTGGTGTCGATATTGTGGTGGCCCATCTGCTCCAGGAAGTAGTCGCCGGTATCATCGTTAGCGACCCGGCAGGCATAGAAGGCCTCGCCGCCGAACTGGCTCAGTGCATACAAGGTGTTACCGGCCGAGCCCCCTCCGGTCTGCTTGCGCACGCCATACTTCTTCGTGAGTTCGTCGAGCAGGCGTTGCTGCTGATCGTGCTCGACCAGCGTCATAACGCCTTTCTCTATCTTGTTTTCGATGAAAAACTGGTCTTCGACCTCGAATTCCTTGTCTACCAGGGCATTGCCGACGCCATAGACGTGGTATTTCGCCATTATCGTTTCCCGTGTTCGCGTGTGAATTTGTGATTGCCACAGTATACCGGATCAGGAGGCTAAGGTCTGGAGCAGCCGTTCTGCCGCGTCTATTGACGTCAACTGCTGCAAGTCGGCCACTCCTCCCGAAGCTGGACAAGCTTTGGCTTCGGCGATACCTTGTCAGTGCCTCGGAAAACAGGAGTATTTTGGATGCTCATTTGTAAAGATGTACTGTCAAAAGCGGAATGCCAGCAGATGCTAAGGGACGTCAGGAACGTCGCATGGAAGGACGGCTTCACCCATCTTGACAAGTCGCACAAGAATAATGCTGAACATGTCCATAAAGAGCATGCTGAATACGTCATAGCCAAGGTGCGGCAGCATCCGGAGATTTTTCAGAAAGCGTTTCTCAAACACATGACATTTCCTCGCTTCAATAAATATGAAACAGGGCAGAAATACAGCAGGCACGTAGATTATTTTTTGCAGGAAGGCATCAGGACAGACTGGTCAATGACGCTGTTTCTGACCGAGCCCGATGAGTATGAAGGCGGTGAATTACTGTTCGACAATGAGAGGGTGAAATTGCCGGCGGGAAGCATGGTGTTATATGAAAGCAGCAAGGTGCATTCTGTATCCCCGGTAACCTCCGGAGAACGCATTGCAGTCATCGCGTGGGCGCAGAGTTACATCGAGGATGCCCAGGATCGAGCGATATTGGGCAAACTCGCTGAAGTCTTGGCCAAACCCATAGGAACAGCCTCTTCTACACCGGAAGAAATAGAAGAGCGCAAGGAGGAGATGGTAAACCTCTCTTTCGTCTACAATAATCTTTTAAGGAAATGGAGTAACTTCTAGCCCGGCTGACCCGGTCCACTGATGCCGGTCCACTGATGCCGCTCTACTGATAATAGACGCCTTATCCTCACGGATTCACCATCGGGGCGTGGGGGTCTTCTGTGTATCCCCTGTATAAGGAATCACGTACCGGTAAGCCGGTGGAGGAAGGCTCTGTCATACAAAGTGGGTGAGTACATAGTTCGGGCGTCAAGGGGTTTTCATCAAAAGCATCTGGCAGCCCGTCATTGTCATCATCATCATCATCGATTCCACCAGTCAATAATTCGAAAACAGCCGGCTCCATACTCACAAGGCGCAACCTGGCCCAGTGCGGAATTCCGCCGACGTCCACGGACACGATGGTCAGCACATCCTCTTCAAAGATAGCATCCGTATCCGTGACAGTGTCTCCCAGGTCTGCTTTTACTAATTCAAAGAGAAAAGGTCGGGAATTCCCCTTTAACTGCAGATCGACCCGGTAGATTGCTCCCTCGGCCCATACTGTTGGCAATTGGAGCAGACCATCTGAGTAGGTAGCTCGCTGAGCCTGGGCCTGGGCCTGGGCCTGGGCGTGGACCAGAGTGGGGATGGCTATAATTGCCAGCACGGACAGGGTTCGCAGCGCCACGCATGTTTTCGGAAGCAGAAGCAGAAGTGGCATGACGAACACCATGCTGGATTTATACGAACTGATAAGGCTATCTCCGAAGCCTATGCTTGTCCAGTTCCGTCAACGGCAACCCGGATGAAATCCTTTTTGCACAAAACCCAGGAGATACAGCCACTTACAGTTGTCTCTATGCGCAAAGCAAACCGGGCTGGCCGCAATTTCCGGATGAATTCCGTTCGCACTGATGAGTGACCCCCAGTCTGTAACAACTTATAGATCCCTCCCGACTGCAACACCCACCGTCCGAACTGGCCGGGATATTGGCCTGATACTTAAAATTTAGTGGCCTAAAATTTAGTGATGCGTTCATGACTGGCCAAGGGATTGAGCCTATACCTCATTAAGGCCCGCTGAATTTGTGGGCACAAACCGATATAACTATAAAATGTTTTGTTAGATGCAATTTCGTTGTGATAGCCTCTTTCCAAGCGACTCCAGGTTTGCCTGTTCGCTTATTTTCAGGGTCGTGAAGAGCTACATCCGCGATAGTCAGCAATTGTTGACGCCCTGCACGGAACCACAAGGCGTCATGGCGTCCGTGATGGCAGTGAAGAAGTAATCAAGTAAGTGGTTAGTAGATGTCTAAATTAACTAGATGTCTAAATAAGTAGATGTAGAAGTAGATGTAGAGAAGGAGCAACAAGAAACAGAAATTAAAAAAGCTACTAAAAGCTACTAAAAGCTACTAGTAAGAGGAGAAGAACATGCCCAAGCGTTTTCGACCGAAGACACTACCCTATTTCATCCATGCTGCCCTGGCCTCGAGCGTTGCCCTACCGGCGCTGGCTCAAGCCCAGGACAGTGCCGGCGACATCGAAGAAGTCGTCGTCACCG
>JBBDSI010000011.1:0-2250 GCA_040905005.1 Pseudohongiellaceae bacterium | reverse complement strand
CCGGGCAGTCGAAGTGGGCTCGCGTGGTATCTGTGTCCAGCACGCTGTACGGCGGGCGCTTTGCCGGCGTTGGGTATTCGGAGGTCGGGATCGGCGCGATGGGGATCGCCCGTGACAGCAGGCCCAGGTCCAGTGCCTCGGCCTGGATCGCCACGGCGAAATCATACCAGCTCAGGGCGCCGCCGTCGGTCCAGTGGTAGATGCCACCGGGTGCTTCGGTAGCGACCATGGCCAGCAGCACCTGCGCGAGAGTATGGCTGGCGGTCGGCGAGCCGATCTGGTCGTTGACCACCTTGAGGCTGTCGCGCTGACTCATCAGCCCCAGCATGGTCCTGACGAAATTCTTGCGGTAAGGTGAGTAGAGCCAGGAGGTGCGCAGCAGCAGTGCCTGCGGGCAGCGCGCCAGCACGGCGCGTTCGCCGGCCAGCTTGCTGGCGCCGTACACGCCCAGGGGCGCCGGGTCGTCGTCCGGGAGATAGGGGCGGGTCTGGCGGCCGTCGAAGACGAAGTCGGTAGACAGGTGAATGAATCGGCAGCCACTCCATGCCGCCCAGGTGGCCAGGTTGGCGGCGCCGTGCTCGTTTACCGCGAAGGCCTGTTCGCGCTGGGTCTCGGCCGCATCCACCGCCGTATAGGCCGCGCCGTTGATGAGCGCGGCTACCTCCAGGCGATTCAGGCGCTGGGACAGCTGTTCGGAGTCGGTGATGTCCACGCTGGCCTTGTTCAGGCCCACCAGTTGGTAGCTCTCCCGCAGCGGAGACTGGGCCCAAAGCGCCTTCAGGGTCTGCCCGAGCTGACCGTCGGCGCCGGTGACGACGACGGCTGGAATGGTAGAGGAAGAAGGAGAGGGAGAGGCCATGATCAGGGAAACAGCGCCGCGTCACCCAGTTTATTCGCCGCCGCGTCCTTCGTCGACAGGACGGGCTCGGCATTCACCAGCGGCCATGTTATACCCAGCTCCGGGTCGTCCCACCGGAGGCTGTGATCGTCTTCCGGATGATAATACTCGGTGCACTTGTAGGCGATCTCCGCCGTCTCGCTGGTCACATAGAAGCCATGGGCGAAGCCTGGCGGCACCCAGAGCTGGCGGTGATTATCGGCGGAAAGTGTGACACCCACCCATTGCCTGAAGGTCGGCGAGGAGCGGCGCAGGTCCACGGCGACGTCATACACCTCGCCGCTGAGCACGCGCACCAGCTTGCCCTGGGGAAACTCGAGCTGGTAGTGCAGGCCGCGCAGTATGCCCTGGGCGGAGCGGCTCTGGTTGTCCTGCACGAACAGCGCGTCGATGCCGCGCTCGGTAAACCAGGACTGGCGGAAAGTTTCCATGAAGTAGCCGCGCGCATCGCCGTGCACGGTGGGCTCGAGGAGCAGGACGTCAGGCAGACTGGTCGCTTCGATCTTCATGGACGCGGGTCAGGCGTCCGCCAGCAGTTGCAACAGGTACTCGCCATAGCCGCTCTTCTGCAGGCCATCGGCGAGACGTCGCAGTTGCTCGCCGTCGATGAAGCCCTGGCGCCAGGCGATCTCCTCCGGGCAGGCGATCTTCAGGCCCTGGCGTTCCTCGAGTACGCGAATGAAGTTGGCCGCGTCCAGCAGCGACTGGATGGTGCCGGTGTCGAGCCAGGCGGTGCCGCGGTCGAACAGTTCCACGTGCAGGTTGCCCTGGCGCATGTAGGTCTTGTTGACGTCGGTGATCTCCAGCTCGCCCCGGGCCGAGGGCTTGATCGCTTTGGCGATCTCCACCACCGCGTTGTTGTACATGTAAAGGCCGGTGACGGCGTAATGGGACTTCGGCTTGGCCGGCTTCTCTTCCAGGTCGATGGCCTTGCGCTGCTCGTCCAACACCACCACGCCGTAGCGCTCCGGGTCATTGACGTAATAGGCAAAGACGCTGGCGCCGTTGTCCGAGTTGACCGCGCTGGTGAGGGTCTCCTCGATGCGGTTGCCGTAGAAGATGTTGTCGCCCAGGACCAGGCAGACGCGACTGTCGCCGATGAACTCCTCGCCGATGAGGAAGGCCTGGGCCAGGCCGTCGGGGCTCGGCTGCACGGCATACTGGATCTCGATGCCCCAGCGCGCGCCGTCGCCCAATAGCGCCTGGTAGGCGGCGCTGTCCTGGGGCGTGGTGATGATGAGGATCTCGCGAATGCCCGCCTGCATCAGCGTCGACAGCGGGTAGTAGATCATGGGCTTGTCGTACACCGGCATGAGCTGCTTGCTGACGGAGATGGTCAGGGGATGGAGTCT
>JBBDSI010000010.1:8380-13799 GCA_040905005.1 Pseudohongiellaceae bacterium | reverse complement strand
AGCCCGGCGAGCATTTTCTCCATCAGCAACGGAATCTCGCGAGTCACCTCTTCCACTGACTCGATGGACTCATTCAGCGTCGCGATCTGTTGCTCCTGATTGGCGATCTGCTGGCGATAGCCTGCGTTCAGGACCAACAAAGATTCCAGGTTGTCATTAGCGCGCTTGAATTCCTCGAACAGCGAACTGGCTTCGTTGGCCAGTTGGTTGATTTCTTCCTGCACCGCGGCGGTGGTTTCGTATTTATCACCGATCACGTCCATGGCGCTGTCGAGAATGCTGCTGTCGACTAAAATATCAGTAGTCTGTGCAAATCCCATGGAGCTGAATATGAGTAATACCCATGCAGACATACTCACCTTAGTAATTCGACGGTTGTTCATGTGCCATCCTATTATTAGTTAACAAATCAGGTCTGGTTATTCATTGTGATCCGGGTGCGGAGAGGTGTTCTAACAGTCGGAGAATACCCTGAATAATCAGACACGAATATCGAGTTGTTTTCCCTTACATCCATTCCTGAATCGCCTCTGCCTTCCCTGACGTTTCCAGCCGAACTGATCAGGCGATTCCTTTACAAAAGCCGAGCAAATAGTCGAACAACAGTTACCGATCTACTCATATTTTTACAAAATGAGAAGGTTGGTAACTCTCCGCACGACCTGAAGATTTGCCGCTCCGCAAACCTTCAATTTGTCCCCAAAATTCAGCATTTTAAAGCCGAATTTGCGGGTAAGCCTAACACACTCCTCAAAGAATTTAGAACCTTTTGCTGCATAAAAGTTTTAGCACTTCAGACCCACCCAAGGGGCTTGCATCAGGTGCGGTTAGCGACCCGGCAACTCAGCGGAAGTGTCTCTCTTCAACGCAACCTTCAACGCAACCTTCAACGCAACGGCGAGCCTCTTTTTTGGCGGGAAGCAGCAAATAATCGCGGCCTGAGACCGGCAGGGGCCTGGCTAACAGGACGCCTGTCGGGGCAGCCTACCAACCAGTGATTTCCTTCAGCCCTTCGCCGATGTCGGCCAGGCTGCGCACGGTCTTCACACCGGCATCGCCAAGCGCGGCAAACTTCTCATCCGCCGTGCCCTTGCCGCCGGATATGATGGCGCCGGCGTGCCCCATGCGCTTGCCCGGGGGAGCGGTGACACCGGCGATATAGGCTACCACCGGCTTGCTGACATTGGTCTTGATGAAGGCCGCGGCTTCTTCCTCGGCGGTACCGCCAATCTCGCCAATCATGACGATGGCCTCGGTCTGCGCATCCTTCTCGAACAGGGCCAGGATGTCGATGAAGTTGGAGCCGGGGATGGGGTCACCGCCAATGCCAACGCAGGACGACTGGCCGAAGCCATAGTCGGTGGTCTGCTTGACCGCCTCGTAGGTGAGCGTACCGGAACGGGAGACGATCCCTACCCTGCCGGGCTGGTGAATATGTCCAGGCATGATGCCGATCTTGCATTCGCCGGGCGTGATCACGCCGGGGCAGTTGGGGCCGATCAGACGCACTCCGGCCTGATCGCATTTCTCCTTGGCAATCAGCATATCCAGCGTGGGAATACCTTCGGTAATACAGACGATCAATTCGACGCCGGCGTCGACTACCTCGAGGATCGAGTCCTTGCAAAAAGGTGCCGGTACGTAGATCACCGAGGCGTTGGCACCGGTCTCCGCGCGCGCCTCGCGCACGGTATTGAAGACCGGTCGATCAAGATGCACCTGACCACCCTTGCCCGGAGTCACTCCGCCGACCAATTGTGTGCCATAGGCGATGGCCTGCTCCGAGTGAAACGTGCCCTGGGAACCGGTGAATCCCTGACAGATAACTTTTGTGTTCTTGTTGACCAAAATGCTCATGACTGGCCTCCCGCCGCGGCAACGACTTTTTCGGCTGCATCCGTCAGGCTGCTGGCAGCGATAATATTGAGACCGCTCTTTTCCAGCGTCTCTCTGCCCAGCTCGGCATTGTTGCCTTCCAGGCGCACGACTACCGGCACCTTCACGCCGACCTCCTCGACCGCGCCGATCACGCCCTCGGCGATCAGGTCACAACGGACTATGCCGCCAAAGATGTTGACCAGCACCGCCGCCACGTTCGTATCCGACAGTATGATCTTGAAAGCCTCGGTGACCCGCTCCCTGGTGGCGCCGCCGCCGACATCGAGAAAGTTTGCCGGCCTGCCGCCATGCAACTGCACGATGTCCATGGTGCCCATGGCCAGACCGGCGCCGTTGACCATGCAGCCGATGTTGCCGTCCAGCGCCACGTAGTTGAGATCCCAGGAGGCGGCATGGGCTTCGCGTTCGTCTTCCTGGGAGGGATCATGCATCGCCTTCAGCTTGGCCTGGCGATACAACGCATTGCCATCGATGTTGATCTTGCCGTCCAGACAATGCAGGTTGCCCTCGCTGGTGATGACCAGCGGATTGATCTCCAGAAGCGCCAGGTCCATGTCATGGAACAGTTGCGCCAGCCCCAGGAACAGCTTGGTGAACTGCTTGATCTGATCGCCCTCGAGGCCGAGCTTGAAGGCCAGCTCCCGACCCTGAAACGGCTGGGCGCCGGTCAGCGGATCGATGGTGGCCTTGAGGATCTTCTCCGGCGTTTCCGCCGCGACTTTCTCGATCTCCACGCCACCCTCGACCGATGCCATGAACACGACGCGGCGAGTGGAGCGGTCCACCACGGCGCCGAGATACAGCTCCTGCTCGATGTCGGTACAGGCCTCTACCAGGATCTTGCTCACCGGTTGTCCCCCGGCATCGGTCTGATAGGTGACCAGGTTCTTGCCCAGCCACTGGCTGGCGAATTCCCTCGCCTCATCGGCGCTATCAATGAGCTTCACGCCGCCGGCCTTGCCGCGGCCACCGGCATGTACCTGGGCCTTGACCACCCACTTGTCACCACCGATCTCGGCGGTGGCCGCGGCGGCCGCGTCGGGCGTGTCCACCGCCAGTCCCCTGGACACGGGCAGGCCGTATTCGGCAAAAAGCTGTTTTGCCTGGTATTCGTGTAGATTCATTGCAACTCCGTTTCGCTGATGTTTCTTCTTTGTTTTTTAATGTTCTTTAATGGCGGCGTTTTTTATTTGCGGCGCTTGCGATTGCCGATGTGAATCGCGTGGCCGTTAGCCGCCAGGGCCGCTTCGTGCACGGCTTCGGACAGTGTGGGGTGGGAGAACATGGTCAGGCCGATGTCTTCGGCACTGGCGCTGAATTCCATGGCGATGGCCATTTGTTGCAGCAGGTCGGCGGCGCTGGCACTGAAAATATGACAACCCAGAATCCGATCGGTCTTGGCATCGACCAATAGCTTGACCAATCCGTCGGTATCATTGGCCGCCAGGGCTCGGCCATTTACAGAGAGCGGGAACGTGCCCACATTGTAGTCGACCCCATCCGCCTTCAGCTCTTCCTCGGTCTTGCCGACCCAGGCGATCTCCGGGTGAGTGTAAATAACCGATGGCACCAGGGCATAGTTCACCTGAGTCTTCTTGTCCGCCAGGCGCTCGGCCACCATCACCCCCTCTTCCATGCCCTTGTGTGCGAGCATGGGGCCCCGCACCACATCGCCGCAGGCATAGATGCCATCGACACTGGTGGCGCAGTGGTCATCGACCTTGATGAAACCGCGATCGTCCAGTTCGATGCCGACGGAGTCGTCAAGCAATCCTTCGGTGTAGGGTTTGCGTCCGACGGCGACGATCAGCTTGTCGAACTGCGCCTTCTGTTCGCCATCGGAGTCCGTGTACTCGACAGATACCGTCTTCTTGTTGACCTTGCTGCCGGTCACCTTGGTCCCCAGTTTGATGTCCAGATCCTGTTTGGTGAATATCTTCAGTGCCTCCCTGGCAATCTGACGGTCCACCGCGGGAAGAAACTCATCCATAGCCTCCAGCACGGTGACCTTGGCGCCCAGACGCGCCCATACGCTACCCAGCTCCAGACCGATGACGCCGGCGCCGACGACACCGAGACGCTTCGGAACCTCGGTGAACTCGAGCGCACCGGTGGAATCGACAATCATGTCGCCATCGAAGGGTGTCGGCGGAATCTCGATAGGCACAGAGCCGGCGGCTATAATGATGTTCTTCGCGCTCACGGTCTTCTTCTTGCCGTCATGACCGGTAACTTCCACTTCGTTCCTTGCCACCACCTTGCCCGTGCCGGCGATGCTCTCCACCTTGTTGCCTTTCAGCAGCCCCGCGACTCCCTGGGTCAATTGTTTTACGACTTTATTCTTACGCTCGAGCATGGCGGCAACATCCATCTCGACATTGCCGACTTTGATGCCATGCTCAGCGAAATGCTTCTGCGCCTCATAATATTTGTGCGAGGAATCGAGTAAGGCCTTGGAGGGAATACAGCCCGTATTCAGACAGGTTCCGCCGTTGACGGTATCGCCGTCGCTGGTATGCCATTTCTCCACGCAGGCGGTCTTGAATCCGAGCTGGCCGCAGCGTATCGCGGCCACATAACCGGCGGGACCTGAGCCAATTACCACTACATCAAAATCGTTAGCCATAATCCTTTTCCGTTTAAATTATATTTCGAGTAAGAGCCGCGTTGGATCTTCCAGTAGTTCCTTTACTGTGACGAGAAACTGAACCGCCTCCTTGCCATCGATCATGCGGTGATCGTATGAAAGGGCCAGATACATCATGGGCAGCACCACCACTTCTCCAGCAACCGCCATCGGTCGCTCCTGGATCTTGTGCATGCCCAGAATAGCCGTCTGCGGTGGATTGAGAATCGGCGTCGAGAGCAGTGAGCCGAACACGCCACCGTTAGAGATCGTGAAGGTGCCACCTGTCATTTCTTCAATCGCGAGCTTGCCATCACGCGCCTTTTCGCCGTATTGCCTGATCTCCTTCTCGATCTGAGCCAGGCTCATATTGTCGGCGTTGCGCAGTACCGGGACCACCAGGCCGCGGGGCGAGGAGACGGCGACGCCGATGTCCTGATAGCCATGGTAGACGACATCGTTGCCGTCGATGGAGGCGTTTACGGCCGGAAAGCGCTTGAGCGCCTCGATACAGGCGCGCACGAAGAAAGACATGAAACCGAGGCGGACGCCATCGTGAGTCTTCTCGAACTCCTCCTTGTAGCGACTGCGGATATCCATGACCTGCTGCATGTTGACCTCGTTGAACGTGGTCAGCATGGCAGTAGTCTGGGTGGCCTGTAACAGGCGCTCCGCCACCTTGGCGCGCAGCCGGCTCATGGGTACGCGTTCTTCCACCCGGCCCTTGGGCAGGCGCGTGGTCTTCTGATCGCTATCGTCATCGCCTTTGGCGGGCTCTGCGGCCGGCGCGTCAAGGGCCTTCAGTACATCTTCCTTGGTGACACGCCCATCCTTGCCGGTACCCTCGATCGCCGCGGCCTCGAGATCATTCTCTTCGATCAGTTTCCTGGCGGC
>JBBDSI010000010.1:0-8280 GCA_040905005.1 Pseudohongiellaceae bacterium | reverse complement strand
GGCTCTTCCTCCTGTGCCGACTTCTTCTCGGCCGCCGGTTTGGCCGCACCGGCCTCGACGCTGCCGATCGCCTCGTTACTGACGATCGTGTCGCCGGATTGCTTGAGGATTTCCTTGAGGACACCATCGGTCGGCGAAACGACTTCGATCACGACCTTGTCAGTCTCGATATCGACCAGCAACTCGTCCCGGGACACGCTGTCGCCGACGTCTTTGTACCAGGTGGCGATGGTGCCGTCGGGTACCGATTCCGGCAGGGTTGGCGCTTTTAGTTCAATGCTCATTGTTATGTCCTGTTGACTTCCATGCGATTTGGCGGGGTCAGGCCCCCAGGCTTAGGGCCTCATTGATGAATTTTTCCTGTTGGCTGAAATGCAATGCGGGATAGCCTGCAGCGGCTGCGGCCGAGGCTTCGCGGCCCGCATACTCCAGCCAGATATGGGGAAAATGCTCATTCAGCACACGGCGGATGTGGTGTTGTGACGAGTACCAGGCGCCCTGGTTCATGGGTTCCTCCTGGCACCAGATGATCGATTCCACATTCTCGTACTGCAGCACGCATTTCTCGAAATCGTCATGGGGAAACGGATAGAGTTGCTCCAGTCTAACAATGGCAATGTTGTCGATGTTGCGCGCGCGGCGCTCGGCGCGCAGGTCGTAGTACACCTTGCCGCTGCAGATCACCAGCTTCTTCGCCTGCACTTTATCGACGTCGTCGGTCTCGTCGATGACCACGCGGAAACTGCCTTCGGCCAGTTCCTCCAGCGTCGACACCGATTCCTTGTGCCGGAGAAGGCTCTTCGGCGACATCACGATCAGCGGTTTGCGCGACGGGCAGAGAATCTGCTTGCGCAACATATGGAATACCTGCGCCGAGGTGGTCGGCAGGCAGACCTGGATATTGTGCTCTGCGCAGAGCTGCAGGAAGCGCTCAAGGCGAGCAGAGGAATGCTCCGGCCCCTGCCCCTCATAACCATGAGGGAGTAACAGCGTGAGGCCACAAAGGCGCTGCCATTTGTGCTCGCCGCTGGTGATGAACTGATCGATCACCACCTGGGCGGAATTGGCGAAGTCGCCGAACTGGGCTTCCCAGATAACGAGTGCATTGGGCGCCGTTGTGGCATAGCCGTACTCGAACGCCAGCGCCGCCTCCTCAGATAGCAGGGAATCATAGATCGTAAAGTTGCCCTGATCCTTCCGCAGTTGCTGTAACGGGATGTAGGCCTCGTTCGTGTTCTGGTCATAGACGACCGCATGCCTGTGTGAAAAAGTGCCACGTCCCACATCCTGGCCAGTAATACGCACCTTGTTGCCGCTGGTGAGGATGCTCGCATAGGACAGTGTTTCCGCAAAACCCCAGTCTACCGGTATCTCTCCGGCTGCCATGGAGGCGCGATCGTCCAGGATCTTCTTGACCTGACGTTGCAGGGTAAAGCCCTCTGGCACCTTCACCAGCTTCTTCGCCAGCGCCTGCAGGTTCTCGAGCGGCATCGAGGTGTTGTAATGCGCGCTCCAGTCGTGGCCGAGATACGGACTCCAGTCGACGAAGAGCTCGACGCTCGGCTCCTTCACCAGACTCTTGACCACGTGCTCTCCGGTATCCAGCGCGGTGCGGAAATTGCTAGCGATCTCGTGCGCCTCGTCGGCGCTGACGACGTGCTCTGCGATGAGCTT
This sequence comes from Pseudohongiellaceae bacterium, assembly GCA_040905005.1. Taxonomy (GTDB): domain Bacteria; phylum Pseudomonadota; class Gammaproteobacteria; order Pseudomonadales; family Pseudohongiellaceae; genus UBA9145. The sequence goes on along the minus strand of JBBDSI010000010.1, from coordinate 6,606 downwards.
CTCCACATACAGTGTGCGCGTGGACTTGTGCTGTTTGATGGCCTTGTACATTATCGGCTGGGTCGCCGCCGGCTCATCGGTTTCGTTGTGGCCACGGCGGCGATAACAGAAAAGATCGATGACCACGTCCTTCCTGAATTCATAGCGGAAGTCCAGCGCCAGCTGGGTGACGAACAGTACAGCCTCCGGGTCGTCGGCATTCACATGAAAGATCGGCGCCTGAACCATCTTGGCGATGTCGGTGCAATACTCCGTGGAACGGGCATCGTCCTGGCGGCTTGTCGTGAAACCTACCTGGTTGTTGATGATGATGTGCACGGTACCGCCGGTCGAAAAGGCCCGTGTCTGGGACATCTGAAAAGTCTCCATGACGACGCCCTGGCCGGCGAAGGCGGCATCACCATGAATAATGATGGGCACCACCTTCTTGCCTTTCTTGTCCTGGCGCCGGGACTGGCGTGCGCGCACGGAGCCCTCGACGACGGGAGCGACGATCTCCAGATGTGAGGGATTGAACGCCAGCGCGATGTGCAACTCGCCGCCGGCGGTCATGATGTTGGAAGAGAACCCCTGATGGTATTTAACGTCACCGGAACTCTGGTACTTGGCCTTGCCCTCGAATTCATCGAACAGGTCAGCGGGGTTCTTGCCGAGAATATTGACGAGCACATTCAGGCGCCCGCGGTGCGCCATCCCGAGCACTATTTCCTTGGCGCCGTAACCGCCACAGCGCTGCACGAGATCGTCCAGAGCCGGGATCAGGGTCTCGCCGCCCTCCAGCCCGAAGCGCTTGGTGCCGGGGTACTTCGAATCGAGATGCTTCTCCAGCCCCTCGGCGGCCGTCAGCCTCTCGAGCAGATGGCGCTTTACCTCGTTGGGATACTCGGGATAACCGTCGTTGGACTCGATACGCTGCTGAATCCACTGCTTCTCCTCGAGGTTCACGATGTGCATGAACTCGTAGCCCACGGAACTGCAGTAGATGCGTTCCAGCGTATCGGTAATCTCCCGCAGGGTCGCCGTCTGCTTGCTGATAAACAGCGAGCCGGTCTGGAACAGCGTGTCGTAATCGAACGGCGACAGATTATGGAACGCAAGCTCCAGGTCGGGCACGCGCTCCCGGTGCATGATCCCCAGGGGGTCGAGGTTGGCCTTCTGGTGGCCCCGTACCCGGTACGAACTTATCAGGAGCATTACCTGCACCTGTTTGCGCTCGTGTTCGGTGTGGACGATATCCTCGTTGGTCAGCACCCCGGCGAAGCGGCTCGTCCTGCCAAGCGTCTCGAACTGTTTGACAATGCGCGAATGCGACACGTCGGGCCCGCGATCGCCATTGCTCGCCGGCAGGCTCTCGAAGAAAGTGCGCCATTCCGCAGGCACGGACTCCTTGTCGTCGAGAAAGCTTTCGTACAGCTCTTCTACGTAATCGGCATTGGCACCGGAGAGGTGTCCAGTGCTCCACATTAATTCCATCGCGCTGTCTGACATTACTGCTTTCCCTGGGTCCAGATGATCGTTATCCGCGCCAGTAGCCGGACCCGATATTCGTTGATTCGCTTCTCCATCCGATTAGTAATCAAGTGCCCTGTGCAAGAAGCATGCTGCGAATGTGACCAATCGCCCTGGTCGGATTCAGCCCCTTAGGGCACACGGCGACGCAGTTCATTATGCCGCGGCAGCGGAACACGCTGAACGGGTCATCCAGTTCCGCCAGACGCTCGGCCGTGGTGGTATCGCGACTGTCCGCCAGGAAACGATAGGCCTGCAGCAGGCCCGCCGGCCCGATGAATTTGTCCGGATTCCACCAGTAAGAAGGGCAGGCGGTACTGCAGCAGGCACACAGGATGCACTCATAGAGTCCGTCCAGCTTCTCCCTGTCCTCAGGCGACTGCAGTCGCTCGATCGCCGGCGGTGGATTGTCGTTGATCAGGTAGGGCCGGACCTTCTCATACTGTTTGTAGAATACCGACATGTCCACGACAAGGTCACGCACTACCGGCAGCCCCGGGAGCGGACGCAGGACCAGCTTGTTGCCGCCACCCACCGCCTCCGATACCGGCATGATGCAGGCCAGGCCGTTCTTGCCGTTCATGTTCATGCCGTCGGAGCCGCAGACTCCTTCGCGGCAGGAACGCCGATAGGAGATGGTCGGATCCTTCTCCTTGGCCAGTTCCAGCACATCCAGAACCATCAGGTCCCTGTCCTTCGGCACCGCCACCTCGATGTCCTGCATCGACGGCTTGTTGTCGGTCTCCGGGTTGTAGCGATATATACTGACTAACACGTTTTCACCTGACTCCGGTTCTTGCTTTGTTTAATAACTGCTGAGCCTAATAACTGCGAACGGTCGGTTCGAAGGTATCGACTGTCTTCGGCTTGAAATTCACGGCGCGCTTCGCCACCCGTTTATCGGCCGGAAAATACAGTGAGTGACAAAGCCAGTTGTCATCATCCCGCTCCCGGTAATCGTCGCGAGCATGAGCTCCCCGACTCTCGGTGCGATTCTCCGCCGCTATCGCCGTGCATTCCGCCACCTCGAACAGATTCTGCAATTCCAGCGCCTCGATGCGGGACGTGTTGAAGGTCATGCTCTTGTCCTCCAGGCGAACGTTCTCGACTCGATCGCGCAGGGCAGCGAGCTTCTCGATGCCTTCCTTCATATTGTCGCCGGTACGAAACACGCCGAAGGTGTTCTGCATGACGGCCTGTAATTCCTTGCGCAGCGCGTGGGCGGGCTCACCGTCGGCGGATTTCTCCAGGCGCTCAAGGCGCGCCATCGGTTGCTGCAGGTCGCTGTCACTGGCCGGCGAGATTTCCTGGCTGCTGCGCAGGTGCTCCTCGAGGAACTTGCCGGCGGCACGCCCGAACACGATCAGGTCCAGCAGAGAGTTACCACCCAGGCGGTTGGCGCCGTGCACGGAGACACAGGCGGTCTCGCCCACGGCGAAGAGTCCGGGGATGATCTGCTCGGAGCCTGACGCATCCTGGGTGATGGCCTGGCCATGTATATTTGTAGGAATGCCGCCCATCATGTAATGGCAGGTCGGTACCACGGGAATGGGTTCCTTGATCGGGTCGACATGAGCGAAGGTGCGTGACAGCTCGAGTATGCCCGGCAGCTTGGAATTGAGCACATCCTCGCCCAGGTGATCCAGCTTCAGCATGACATGATCGCCCTTCTCGCCGCAGCCGCGCCCTTCGAGGATCTCAAGGATCATGGAACGGGCGACGACATCACGTCCGGCGAGGTCCTTGGCGTTGGGTGCGTAACGCTCCATGAAGCGCTCGCCGTCCTTATTGATCAGGTAGCCACCCTCTCCCCGGCAACCCTCCGTCACCAGCGTGCCGGCGCCGTAGATACCGGTGGGGTGGAACTGCCACATTTCCATGTCCTGTATCGGCAAGCCGGCGCGCAGCGCCATGCCGACGCCATCGCCGGTGTTGATATGGGCGTTGGTGGTGGAGGCGTAGATACGGCCGGCGCCGCCGGTGGCCAGTACCGTGGCCTTGCTCTGAACATAGACGACCTCGCCGGTCTCGATGCAGATCGCGGTGATGCCGGCCACTGCTCCGTCGGCATTCTTCACCAGGTCACAGGCGAACCACTCGTTGAAGAATACGGTGTTGTTGCGCAGGTTGCCCTGGTACAACGTGTGCAGCATGGCGTGCCCGGTGCGGTCGGCCGCGGCACAGGTGCGCGCCGCCTGCCCGCCCTTGCCGAAATTCTTGGATTGGCCGCCGAACGGGCGCTGGTAAATACGGCCGTTTTCGGTACGGGAGAAAGGTAGCCCCATGTGCTCCAGCTCGAATACCGCCTGCGGGCCTTCGCTGCACATATACTCGATCGCATCCTGGTCGCCAATGTAGTCGGAACCCTTGACGGTGTCATACATATGCCAGCGCCAGTCGTCTTCGGGGTCGTCGCTGGCGATAGCGCAGGTGATGCCGCCCTGGGCGGATACGGTATGTGAACGGGTGGGAAAGACCTTGGAGATGACGGCGGTCTTGTAACCGGATTGCGCCAGCTGCAGGCCCGCCCGCAAGCCGGAGCCGCCGCCGCCAACAATCAACGCATCGAAAGAAACCTTACGAACAGCTGCCATCTAACTTCCCCAAAAAATTCGAATGCCCCAGATCAGGTAGACAAGGATCAGCAACACGCAGACCGCCTGATAGGCCAGACGGACGCCGGTCGCCCCCTTGCCCAGATGTGCCGCCGTGAGATAGTCGGTTCCGATCGTCCACATGCCCACCCAGGCGTGCCCACACAGCGCAAGCAGCGCGATCAGGCTGAAGATGCGCATCACGTTCGAGCCAAAAAGGCTGCGCCACTGGGCGTAATCCATATCCGGATAAGCAATGAAGCTGCCCAACACAAAGAGCATGTAGGCACCCAGGATGACGGCGCTGACGCGCTGGATGAGCCAGTCGGACAATCCGGAGCGGCTGAGGCTCGTTGCATTGATTACCATATCCACACTCCCGCGATCACGATTGCCACCGCGGCCAGAACCAGTGTCGTGACGGCGCCGGCCCTGGCGCCACTAATAGTCTCGCCGATGCCGAAATCCATAATCAGATGCTTGACGCCCGCCACCAGGTGATACAGCAGCGCGGACAGTACAACCCAGGTGATCAGCTTCAGCGTCGGGCTGCTCAGCAGCTCGGCAACGCGCTGAAACCCGGCCTCGGACTGTAGCGACAAGTCGAGAAGGTACAGCAGCAGGGCAATGCCGAAGAACACGAGCACGCCGGAGATGCGGTGGAGGATGGAGGTGATGGCGGCCAGGGGCCATTTGAATTTGGTCAGGTCAAGATTGACGGGTCTTTGCTGTTTCACAATACGCTTGATCCGTTTGCCGGGTAATGTCTCGGAGCGTCCGAAAACGCCTCAGCCTGCACTCGAGAGGATTCGCAAACTGATTGAAATAATTACACAATTTGGGGGTCCAAAACGGCACTGAGTATACGGCGCGAGCCCAGTAAATACAATAAACCGAGCCGTTTCGACAGGAAATATGACAATATTTTGTCAGCAGTCATATCCAGCCTGCCCGACGGCCACAATATTACGGTTTCCGCCAGCAAAAAGGACCTGCCGCAGCCACATTTTCGTCTCCGATCAGCGCCAAAAATGCCCGCGCCAGGAGGCGCTGTAGCACACTCAATACCGACACTGCAGAGCCTCTGTGACATCCGACAAACATTTGACAACAGTCACGCCTTGTCCCTATGCTTGCCGCTCCCTGTTACAGCACTGGCCAGGCGCACTGACAAGTTCGCCGACACGCCCTGGTTGCTGTTCCAAATTACCTGATAACAATCTTCGCAGGAGTGTGGCATGAGCGAAAAAAAGGCCCAGTTAAAAATAGACGGGGTGGACGAGACTATTGAGCTACCCGTTTATGAAGGCAGTACTGGACCCGACGTCGTCGATGTTCGCAGCCTCGTAGGCAAGGGCGTCTTCACCTACGATCCCGGTTTCGTCTCCACCGCCGCCTGCGAATCCAACATTACTTATATCGATGGCGCCAAGGGCGTGTTGCTACACAGGGGCTATCCCATCGAGCAGCTGGCCGAGAAATCCAGCTTCCTCGAGACCTGCTACCTGCTGCTCTACGGCGAGCTGCCTAGCGCGGAAGAGAAGGAGAAGTTCGAGACCTCCATTCGCTACCACACCATGGTGGATGAAGGCATTCACCAGTTCTTTCGCGGCTTTCCTCGCAACGCCCACCCGATGTCCATGCTCTGCAGCGCCGTCGCCGCGTTATCAGCCTTCTATCACGACTCGATGGACATCGATAAGGAAGAGCATCGCCTGCTGGCCGCCCACCGCGTCATCGCCAAGATGCCGACTCTGGCGGCCATGTGCTACAAGCACGGAATCGGCCAGCCCTTCATGTATCCGCAGAACAGCATGAGCCTGGCAGAAAATTTTCTGCACATGACATTCGGTACGCCCTGCGAACCGGCCAAGATAAGCCCCACCCTGGCCAAGGCCATGGACACGATTTTCCTGCTCCATGCCGACCATGAACAGAATGCCTCCACCTCCACGGTGCGACTGGCCGGCTCCACCGGCGCCAACCCCTATGCCTGCATCGCCTCCGGTATCGCCGCCCTCTGGGGTCCGGCACACGGCGGTGCCAACGAGGCGGTGCTGCGCATGCTGAACAAGATCGGCGACGAGTCCCGCATCGAGGAATTCATCGCCCGCGCCAAGGACAAGGACGACCCCTTCCGCCTGATGGGCTTCGGCCACCGCGTCTACAAGAACCATGACCCACGCGCCACAGTGCTCCGCGGCATCTGCGACGAAGTGCTGGAGGAGTTGGGCAGCCTCAACGACCCCCTGTTCCGCATCGCCAAGAAACTGGAAAAGATCGCCCTGGAAGACGACTATTTCATCGAGCGCAAACTGTTCCCCAACGTCGACTTCTATTCCGGCATCATTCTCAAGGCCATCGGCATTCCCAACAGCCTGTTCACCGTAATCTTCGCCACCGGCCGCACCCCGGGCTGGATCGCCCACTGGCACGAGATGCAAAGCAACCCAGGCCGCATAGGCCGCCCCCGCCAGCTCTACAAGGGCTACACCAAACGCGA
>JBBDSI010000009.1:1658-13806 GCA_040905005.1 Pseudohongiellaceae bacterium | reverse complement strand
TGATCAGCAGGTTCACCGTATCCAGCAGCGGCACGGCGAGAAACCACAGGGCGTGCACCGGCGCGAACAGCGCCCCCTCGCCCTGGCTGGCGTCGATCAGTAACCAGGCGAGCATGAAGCCGAGCATGGTGCTGCCGCCGTCGCCCAGGTAAATCAATGCACTGCGGCCCCAGGGCCGACGGAAATTCAGCAGCAGGAAGGCCAGCAGGGCGAAGACAATCAGGGCGACGAAGCTGGCGTGCAGGCCCTGTCCGCCGGCCAGCGCCAGGGCGGCGATGAAGGCGAGGGCGATGGCACTCAAGCCGCCCGACAGGCCATCGATGCCGTCGCTCATGTTGATGGCATTGATGACACCGACGGTGGCAAACACGGTGAAGGGGATGCCCAGCCAGCCCAGCAGCAGTTCGCTGCCGAATGCATTACCCAGGGAGTGTAATTGCACGCCTGCCACTACCGCCATCACCAGGGCGACGAGGCTCTGGCCGGTCATGCGGGTGGTGGCGCGCAGTTGCTTCAGGTCGTCGATGGTGCCGATGAACAGGACCAGCGCCGAAAGCGACAGGAAGGGGCCATAGGCGAGCAGTGCCTCAGGTAGCCAAATGGTGGTGAACACGACCCCGATGAAGATGCCCAGGCCGCCCACCAGCGGGGTGGGCACGGCATGGGTCTTGCGGCCGCCGGGATGATCCAGCAGCCCGACCTGTGCCGCCACCGGGCGCAAGGCCCAGCCGGCCAGTGCGGTCACGGCGAAGGCGGTCAGCAGATAGGCGGCAGGCATGTCGGGCTCCACAAAATAGGCCGTTACTCAGTACCTGTCAGGACTCTGCGCTTTGTCTCAGGGTACTCTGTCTCAGGGTACTCTGTCTCAAGGTACTCTGTCTCAAGGTACGCCGTAGAGTATCTGCACCGAGTCGGCGAAGATCACCCGGTAATCGGTCACCCCGTCGCCGTTGGCATCCACTGGTCTGAAGGCGGCCTCGAACTGCTCGACCTGGATCTGGAAGATGTGGTCGGGGGTGATGAAGCCCAGGCCTTCGATGAAGTAATCCGCCCGGTATACCCGCGTGTCACCGGCGGGCAACAGGCCGTTCACTGACTCGGCATTGCTGCCGTCGATGAAGATCAGCCCGTTGTTGCGATCCATGGTTATCTGGAAGCCCGCCTCGGCCAACACCTCGTAAAATGCCGGGTTGCTGACATAGGGCGCAATCGTCTGGCTCGTTTCGCTGTAGAGCGCCGTGAACACATAGTTCGGGCTGGCCGGGTTGCCTGTCGGTACCGTGAAGGTCACCGGCCCGGTGCTGGTGGCAGCGCTGGGCTGGCCGGCGAAACCGGGAGTACCGGAGAACAGGAAGTCGGAGCCGGTGAGCAGAATGCCGCCGTTGGCGGTCGTGGCCACCGTGGCGCTGACGCTGTTGATCGCGCTAGTGAATGCCAGGATGTTGGCCAGGCCCGGTGAGGCCAGGTTGGCCACGCCGTTGGCAGTGGCGACGACGGAGCCGTCGGGCAGGTTGAAGGCGCCTTCCGGGAAGGCGTCCGGGACCAGGTAGGACTTGAGGATATTGACCGGATAGCTCATGCCGTCCAGTTCGATGTCGGTGACGAAGCGGTCGCCGGCGAAGTCCACCGTGGCGCCGGCGCCGATGGCCGCTACCAGCGCGCTGGCGGCAGTGATATCGCCCCCTGCAGCACTGAAGGCGACTCCGGTGGGATCGACGTAAGTGGCAATGTCCGCGCCCAGCGCGTCGGCGTCGGCGGCAGTGAGGCCCTCGGCCTGCAACAAGCTGCTGATGCTGGCGGCATCGATCGGCGTGCTGGAGGGCAGTTCAATGGCCGCCACATCCAGCACCGGCGTGATGAGGCGAGGGTCAGAGACCAGCAGTTGGCGCGTGCTGGCGGCATCGGTGAACTCGACATCCAGGCTACTGTCGACACTCTCCGCGATGCTGCCCAGGCTGAATGCCAGGGCGTCTGCAACGAGGGCCGACAGTTGCCCGCTGAGCTCGGCATCGATGGGGACGGCCAGCGCCACCATCTCGTTCAGCGTCCCCGAGACCTCATCGATCATGTTAGTGGTGAACTGTAGCGGTGTCTGGTCGCTGAGCACGGCGAGATAATCCGCCGCCGTGCCGTCAGACGAGGCGCCCGGCGCCAATAACTCCGATGCATCGGCGTTGAACTCCAGTAACTTGAAGTTCTGGAAGAACTGCGCCGCGGCGTTGACGCCATCCTTGATGGTGCCATTGATCGCTGTCTTCTGTGTTTCCGTGAGCTGAAGACCCTGGGTGCGCAGCTTGTTGAGGACTGCTTCGATGCTGCTGACCAGCAGGGTGGCGCTCGAACCAATGGTTTTCACCCCGGATACGCTAGAGGCCTTGCCGGCGAGCTGCAGCGCCCGGGCGGCTGCCGCAATGATGTCGACAGCCGAATCCCCATCCAGGGGGCGCGAGGTATTCGTGGCAAGTGAGACAAGATCAAACACGGCGTTTTGGGCAAAGAAAACGGCAAGTTCAATCGCGTCTCTGCGGGCCTTGGCATCTAAAGAGTCTGGGTCCAGGTTCGCGAGGTCGTTTATCGCATCATCGACAGTGTCTTCCGCCTCGTCGATGGTCGCATTGGTCTCGTCGGTCGGAACCACCAGCGGTTCGGGGGCCGGTGAAGGTGAAGGTGAAGCTCCCGGCGCGGGTGAAGCCGAAGGTGCGGGCGCGGGTGAAGCCGAAGGTGCGGGCGTGGGTGATGGTGATGGCGACGGTGCTGCCAGCGCAGGATTCGTGGCGCAATTCGCGGTACCGGTGGCATAGGGAGCCGGGTTGGCGCCGGCGGCCATGCCGACACCCATGGCGCCCTGCAGGGCGTAAGCACCCTGGAAGTTGGTCTGATTAGCCAGCACCATGGGATTGCCCGGGGCGCAACCGAACACTGTCCCGTCGGTAAGTCCCAGAGTTATTCCTTCCGGTCCTCCGGTTTGCTTGAGAAACACGCCGTACTTGTATGCGGCGGGTGAATTGATGGTATTGGTCAGGTCAGCGAGAATTGGGTCGCCGGCCTGGATATCATTGATCTGGGCGCCGGCGTTGATGGCCAGAGTAGTATCCGTGAAGCTGAGAAGGCCGTTCGATATAACGATGTTTGCCGTGGTGCCGCCGTCGGCGCTGCGGCCACTAACGCTGGCATTGTTGCCAGCGGCTACGGATCCGGAGACGATGTTACCGGCACTGTCGAAGGTGATGGTGATGTTCGAAATTGAAAACTCGAGTCGACGTTGGTTGGCATCATCCTGGATAAACATGCCCGCCTGAAAGGTATAGGCGCTGCCGGTGTTGATCGTTTTTCCAGTAGCGGCGGTCAGGTCGAAGTTGAAGGTCAGGTCGCTATTGACAGAGTCGGCAGGGATTCCTGAAGTGGGTGGCACCAGGCCAGGATTCGCAGACAGATCCTTAGACTCATTGAATGCGGACGGCGTGCCCGCCGACGCGGTGATATTCACACTATCGCCGGAAACCGCCAGGCCGTTGCCATAGGCTGACTGCAATGCGAAAGACAGGACAGCTGCCGGCAGTATGAATTTTAACCACTTCTTACAGTTTCTTGCCTCTAACATTGTTCCAACCCCTTGAAATTTGTTGGATATTTCCGCTTTTTACGAAGATACGCGCAGACCTGCCGTTCCCGGCAATCAGCTTTGGTGAAAAGTGTACAGGAGATTAGGGTAATTTCCACCACAATTTTAGGGTATATCCCCAGGATTTGGGATCTAATTCGGCAGGGTGAGCGGCGTGGCGCGATCCTGGCCGCGAGGCTGAAATAGGCGCCGAACAGTGACAGGAACAACAGAAACATGGTGGATTCACTGATTCCGGTAATCCACCCGAACATGCCGAAGCCGCCCAACAGCATTGCGCCGCGGCCCGGGGACACCAGTCTCCGGGCCGAAGCGATCAGTGAGATCAGGGCATGCCGTAGATAACCTGCTTGCCGGCGGTGGTCAGGGCTTCGTAGTCGGTGATGCTGTCACCATTCGCGTCGACGGGGCGGTAGGCGACGCCGGCTGCATCGTCATTCTGAGAGAGGAAGATGCTATCGGCGCTGGTCAGGGGCTCGATGAAGTAAGAGGGCCTGAAGCGCAGTCCCTCAATAATGATCACGCCCGAACTGAGGTCGGTTGCCACGTCGAATCCGGCCGCGGCAATGCTGTCGTAGACCGCGCCTGACCTTAACAGCGGTGAAATTCGCTGTGTTGCCCCGTTCTCGTAGGTCACCGCGAATTGGTAGTCGGCACTCGCGGGATCGCCCTGAGGTATGCTGAAGCCAGCCACAGCGGATTCACTCACGGCTGATAATCCCTCGAATCCGAAGGTGCCGGAGAATATAAAGTCGGCGCCAGTCAGGGTGAAGCCGCCATCAGCGGCGAGGGCAGTAGTGGCGTCAGCCGAGTCGATTGCGCCGGCAAAGGCGACGATGTCGGCCGCAGCCGGTGCGACCGTCATGGCCAGGCCGTCGACAACCACCAATGCCGTGCCGTTGGGCAGGGCGTGAAGTCCCTCTGGAATGATGTCACTGACCAGGTTCACAGCGAGCATATTCACGGGGAAATTCAGGGCGCTTCCGGCGTCGACCACCACCGTGTTCAGCGTGGCGGCATTGTAGGCGACTGTGGTGTTGTTGCCCAGGCTGGACTGGAGTCGCGCCAGAGCGCTTACGTCCATGCCATTTGCGTCGGCAACTGTAATGCCTACGGGATTGCCGAAAGCCGCCAGTCTGGTAGCCAGTATGGTGGCCCAGGCGCTGTCCAGCCCGGCGCTCACGAGATCAGCGCGCACCGCCTGCAGGTTGGGGAGCAGAGTAGATGTCACAGGTACGCCTGCCACATCGATGACAGCAGCCAACAATGCTGAACTGTCGCTTAGTAACTGTCTCGTTGCGGCGTCGGTCTCGTGGCTTACGTTCAGTGATGGATTGACCGCGTCAGCAAGTTCATCCAGTTGATCTTGAACCACTGCCTTGCTAAAGCTCTGCAAGGAAGTTCGTAATTCACTGTCTATAGCGCCGTTTAACTCCATGAATAGCGAAGCGAACCCGCCAATCTCCGCTGCAAATCTTCGCTGGAATCCAAGAGTCGACTCTTCGCTGGCGGTCAATTGTGAAGTATCCGCTCCATTGCCAGCGCTGTTGCTGAGCAAGGCCTGATGGGAAATCAGGGAGCTGGTGCTTGCGCCTATTTGGACAGCCATTTGAGCGACGAGTCCCTTCAATGAGGAGTTGAACTGTGAAAGCTGAGCGCCCATGAGCAGCCCTGAATCTGCAAGCAGGTTGAGGGTCTGTCTGTAGGTGGTCAAGGTATTTAGCAGAGCCGTTTTATTCTCTGTGCTAATATTGATGCTGCTTCGGTACAGACTATGTGCAACCATATAATACAGCGATCCCATAACCTGATTGCCTACCAACTGCGAGACGAGTTCTGGGGTGGTGTTACCCGCGCTGATCAAAGTTTGCACGTCTGTCAGTAGCTGATTGAAAGTTGCAGAGACCGTGCTGACTACATTGTTATTTGTGGTGACTGATACAAAATCGTTCGGAATAACCGTAAAATCTGAAAACACATCGGTGATAGCAGCGGATGTTTCTTCCGCGGTCACTGTCGAGTCATCGCCATCGCCGCCATCGCCGCCATCGCCGCCATCGCCGCCGCCATCACCACCATCACCACCATCACCGGAGAGAGAGGGCGTAGTGGTGCAGTTGGCGGCACCCGTGGCATAGGGTGTCGGGTTGGCGCCGGCGGCCATGTCGATGCCCATGGCGCCCTGCAGGGCATAGGCCCCCTGGAAATTGGTCTGGTTGGCGAGGACCATGGGGTTCGCGGGGGCACAGCCGAATATAGTGCCGTTAACGAGTCCCAGGGTCAGTCCTTCCGGTCCGCCGGTCTGCTTGAGAAACACGCTGTACGTGTAGGCGGCAGGTGAATTGATGGTGGCGGTCAGATCCTGCAGTATCGGGTCGCCGTCCTGTATGTCGCTGATCTGGGCGCCGGCGTTGATGGAGAGGGTGGTATCCGAGAAATTGAGGAGGCTGTTGGCGATGGCGATATTGGCCGTGGTGCCGCCGTCGGCGCTGCGGCCACTGACGCTGGCGTTGTTGCCGGCGGCGACCGAGCCGGAGACGATGTTGCCGGCGCTGTCGAAGGTGATGGTGATGTTGGAGATGGAGAACTCGAGGCGGCGCTGGTTGGCATCATCATCGATGAACATGCCAGCCTTAAAGGTGTAGGCGCTGTCGGTATTAATTGTCGCCCCGAAAGCCGCCGTTAGGTCGAAGCTGAAGGTCAGATCACTGCTGATGGAAGCGGCGGGAATGTTGGATGTGGCGGGAATCAGGCCCGGTGTGGCAGCCAGGTTTTTAGCCTGGTTAAAGCCCCCGGCCGAGGCGCTGATCGTGACACTGTCCCCGGAGATTGCCAGGCCATTGCCATAGGCCGACTGCAAGGCGAGAGGCAGGGCTGCCAGCGGCAGTATGAATTTTAGCCAGTTCTTACAGTTTTTCGCCTTAAACATTTCTTCCAACCCCTTGAATTTTTTTTGGGTTTTTTTGTTCCCACGAAGGAAAAGCCGGATTCGCCGTTCCAGGGAAAGCCCGTCATGCTGAAAGTGTACCTGAGATTGTGGCAATTTCCACTACTCACGCGGGATTCAGGGTATTTTTTCAGCACAGCTCTGTACGGATTGTGCGACCTGAAAGGTAAATTACTGGCGACAACAAGCTGATGCTGCCGGCTGCAACTAGCCGCTGCGAGGGACTTATCGGTTACCGAACAGGTCTCGCAACAAATAGCTGAGCTCGATGCCGGCGTAGCCGTAGGGCTTGTCTGCGAAGGAGCCGCTGAGTGGATTGTTGTAGTGGGGCAGCAAGCCCAGAAACTGATTGGAGTAGAGATTGCCGCTGAGCGCTACGCTCAGTGTCGGCGTCAACCAGTACGAGGCACGGACATAGAGGGTGTGATTGCTGTCCGCGGCAGGAGCTCTGCCGCGCAGAAATCCCGGCAGCGACTCAACCGGCTCTGCCGGGTCGCGGGTGAAGGAAGCCGAGTTCGACCTGATGAATTCATAACTCAGCAGTAGCGGCAAGCGTGGAGCGAGATTGAAGTTCAGGCTGAGGCCGGCCTTGAGGAAATCCTCTTTAAGCCGGAAGGCCTGCTTGAACAGGCGGTTTACGGTGACCGAATCGATATTGGTGTCGGTCGCCGCACGGGCCTCGCTGTCCTTGTAACCGAGCCAGGCGCTGCCCACTGCGCTGCCGGACAGGGCGCGGCTAAACAGCAGGCGTGCCTGCCAGCCGTCGTCCTCCAGCTGGTTTACCGAGAAGGTGCGCGGCTCGCTGAAAAAGAGCTCAACGTTCCGGAAGCGCAATTGATCGGCGATGACATCGAAGCTCTCGCTGCTGTTCCGAAAAGCGGATACCTCCAGCGAGGCGGCGGTATGGCGGCCACCGGGATTGAACAGGTCGGCGGCATAGAAGGTCCACTTGAGGCCCGCCTCCCGCGCCGTGGTCTCGAGATCCCTGTCGATGTCGATGACATTGACTGACGAGATCTCGCCGAGCTCCACGCGCAGCGCGTGACGTTGCTCGCGGTAAAACAGTGACAGCCATTCAGTCACGCCGAAATCGAGCGCGATACGCAGTCCGCTCAGGTCGCCGCTGTCGCCTTCCAGACGGCGGTCGCCGGCCAGCAGGTCCTCGCGGATGTCGAGAAAGTCTATGGTGTCGTTGACCTTCAGGCCGGCGATACTCAGGGCCAACTCGCCACGTGTGGTGGTGTAGGCGGAGTCGTTGTTGGCGTTGATCCAGCCCGGCGGCGTGTCGGCCATGATCAGGCCGGGCAGGGCGAGGGTGAGCGTTACCAGCCACTGGTAAAGAGCTGCGTTAAACTGCTGTGTCTGCCGCTTGATCACGAGCTACCGCCTGCCGCGCCGATTTCGGAAAGCGGCAACAGTGTCCCACGCAAGTTTCAATGTCAATGGTCGATGGTATTGACGAGGTCGCCTGCCCGGCCGGCGCTTCGCGGCGTCCGCCCGGCTTCCGGAAAATTGTCTGCGCTGGGATGCGCGCGGGCAGTGTTTTTGGCGGACGTTATGGGCTAGAATTCCGGCCCGTACGCGCGCTGACACAGGGATCAGAACGCCCGGAACCGGCACTATCCGCCGGTAAGACTCAACATCTGCCTATGTCACAACCGCTTAGCTCCGCAAGTTCATCATGCGCCTGAAGTCCATCAAGCTCTCGGGCTTCAAGTCCTTCGTCGATCCCACCACGATCAGCTTCCCCTCCAACATGTGTGCGGTGGTGGGGCCGAACGGTTGTGGCAAGTCCAACGTCATCGACGCCGTGCGCTGGGTGATGGGGGAGAGCTCGGCGAAGAACCTGCGTGGCGAGCACATGACCGATGTCATCTTCAATGGCTCCGGCGCGCGCAAGCCGGTGGGTCAGGCCAGCGTGGAGTTGATCTTCGACAACGACGACCGCCGCCTCACCGGCGAGTACGCCAATTTCACCGAGGTGTCCATCAAGCGCCGCGTCGACCGCGACGCCCAGTCCACCTATTTTCTGAACGGCGCCAAGTGCCGGCGCAAGGACGTCACCGACATCTTCCTCGGCACCGGCCTCGGCGCGCGCAGCTACTCCATCATCGAGCAGGGCATGGTGTCGCGGCTGATCGAGTCCAAGCCGGAGGAGTTGCGGGTCTTCATCGAGGAGGCCGCCGGCATCTCCAAGTACAAGGAGCGGCGCAAGGAGACGGAGAGCCGCATCAAGCGCACCCAGGACAACCTGGAGCGCCTGACCGACATCCGCGAGGAGTTGGAGCGGCAGCTACAGCACCTGAAGCGTCAGTCCGTCGCCGCGGAGAAGTACGGTGAGCTGAAACAGCAGGAGCGGGAGACCGCCGCCAACCTGAATGCCCTGAAGTGGCGTGCGCTGGACGCCGAGATCAAGGTCAACCAGGAGAAGATCCACGGCCTGGAGATGAAGATCGAGGCCGCCAACACCGAGCAGCGCTCGCTGGATGCCGAGATCGAGAAGCACCTGGCGGACAATGCCGATCTCAATGATGCCCTGGGCGAGGTGCAGGCGCGCTATTACAGCCTCGGCAACGACATTGCCCGCATCGAGCAGTCCATCGAACACCACCTCGAACGCGTCGACCAGCTCAAGCTGGACCTGTCGGAGACCGAGGAGGGCTGGGAACAGACGCGGGAAGAGCTGGATATCGACCTGAAGAAGATCACCCAGCTCGAGGGAGAGTTGCGCGAGGTCAGCCCGGACCTGGAAGAGGCCGTGGGCGCCGAGCAGGAATCCTCCGAGGCCCTGGCCGCGGCCGAAGAGGCCATGCAGGAGTGGCAGCGGGAGTGGGACGAGTTCAACCGCCGTGCCGAGGAGCCGCGGCAGATCGCGGAGGTGCAACAATCGCGCATCCAGCAGCTCGAACAGATCGTCGAGCGCGGCCTCGCGCGCAAGCAGAAGCTGGAGGCCGAGCGGCAGCAATTGCAGGACGCGCCCGTGGACAGCGAGATCGAGGAGGTGGCGCAGGACATCACGCGCCTGGAGACCGACATCGCCAGCAAGCAATCACGCTATCAGGAACTATCGGGAACCATCAGCGACACGCGCCAGGCGCTGAACGAATGTGGCGAGGACCTGGACAACACCCGCGGCGAGCTGCAGACCGCCCGTGGCCGGCAGACCTCGCTGGAGGCGCTGCAGCAGGCGGCCCTGGGCCAGGACAACGAGGCCCTGAACAAGTGGCTGAAGGACAAGGGCCTGGACAACCAGTTGCGCCTGGGCGAGAACCTGAGCATCGAGACCGGCTGGGAACTGGCGGTGGAGACGGTGCTGGGCGACTCGCTGCAGGCCATCTGCGTCGAGGGCCTGGAGCAGGTACAGCAGATGTTGGCGGATCTGCCCCAGGGCAAGCTCGCCTTCATCGACGTCAATGCCCGCGGCGGCGCACCGGCCCCCGAGTCGGGTCGCACGCGGCTCGTCGATAAGGTCAGCAGCGACTGGGAGATCAGCGAGCTGCTGGCGGATATCTATGTCGCCCAGGATCTCGACGAGGCCGTTCGCCTGCGTGCGTCCCTGCGCGAGGGAGAGTCGGTCATTACCCGTGACGGCGTCTGGCTGGGCAAGACCTGGCTGCAGCTATGCAGCACCAGCACTCGTGAGAGCGTTGCCGAACGTCGTGGATTGATCGCTGATTTGTTCAAGAAAATCAAATTATTAAACGAGAAGTCTGAAAAACTGGATAAGCGGCGGACAGAGCTGCGCGAGGCCCTGTCCGCCGCCGAGAATGAGCGCGAGACCCTGCGCGGGCGCCTCGGTGAGCAGAGCCAGGCCCTCAGCGATCTGAAGTCCGCGATGAGTGGCAAGCTGGCGCGGGAGGAGGAGATTACCCTGCGCCGCCAGCGCATCGAGCAGGAGCTGACCGACCTGGAGGCGCAACTGGCGCTGGAGCAGGAGAACACGGCGGAGGCGCGGGCGCGTCTGCAGGAGGCCCTGGACAGCATGGAGGCGGACGTCGGCGGCAGGGAGCGACTGCAGGCCCGGCGCGAGGAAGTGCAGCAGACGCTGGCCCGTTGCCGGGAGACGTCCCGCAGCAACAAGGATCGCAGCCATGAACTGGCGCTGAAGAAGCAGTCGGTGCAGTCGCAGTTACAGTCCACCCGCGAGACCATGGATCGCATGGCGAGTCAGGTGCAGCGCTCCAAGGAGCGCATGGAGTCACTGCAGCGCCAGATCGAGGCGACCGATCAGCCCCTGGAGCAGATGCGCCAGGAGCTGGAAACCCTGCTGGAGAAGCGCCTGGAGGTGGAGAAGGAACTGACCGAGGCCAAGGCGAAAGTGGATGCGAACGAGCACGCCATTCGCGAACTGGAGCACGGGCGCAATGCCGCGCAGAACCGTGTCAACGAGGTGCGTGAGGAACTCATGCAGGCGCGCCTGAAGAGCGAGGGCGCGAGCGTCAAGCGCGAGGGCATCCTCGAGCAGCTGCGCGAGGCGAAATTCGACCTCGACACCGTGCTGGCGAACCTGCCGGAAGAGCTGGACGTGACGACCTGCGAGGCGGAGCTGGAGAAGATCGGCAATCGCATACAGCGCCTCGGCCCGATCAACCTCGCGGCCATCGACGAGTACCAGCAACAGTCCGAGCGCAAGACCTATCTGGACAGGCAGAACGAGGATCTGGAGAGAGCCCTGGCGACCCTGCGCAATGCGATCCGCAAGATCGACAAGGAGACCCGCGCCCGCTTCAGGGAGACGTTCGACAAGATCAACAATGGCCTGCAGGCTCTGTTTCCGCGCATCTTCGGCGGCGGCCACGCCTACCTGGACATGACCGGTGAAGACCTGCTCGATACCGGGGTCACCATCATGGCGCGCCCCCCCGGCAAGCGCAACAGCACGATTCACCTGCTCTCCGGCGGCGAGAAGGCGATGACCGCCATCGCCCTGGTATTCTCCATCTTCCACCTCAATCCGTCGCCGTTCTGCATGCTTGACGAGGTGGATGCGCCGCTGGATGATGCCAATGTCGGCCGCTACGCCAACCTCGTCAAGGAGATGTCGGAAAGCGTCCAGTTCATCTTCATCACCCACAACAAGATCACCATGGAGATGGCCAACCAGCTGCTCGGCGTGACCATGCACGAGCCGGGCGTTTCCCGTATCGTGGCGGTGGACATCGACGAGGCGGCGGAACTGGCGGCCATGTAGTCTCCGACTACCGCGTCGGCGCTAAAGAAATCCGGTAAATGCCGGATAACTTTGGAGAATTTCCTTTTTTGCACCTAGCCCAGGCTAGAGCGTGCAGCCAGAGCCGAGCACTGATGAGCCCACGCGAGTTATTCATTCTGATTCTGGGACTGGCCATCGTGGCCGTTATCCTGCGTGGACTCTATGTCGCAATTAAGGCCCGCCGCGGCCAGATCCGCCTCGCCATCGACAAGAATATCCCCAGGGATATCGATCTGGACGCCCTGGAGCTGGCCGAGCTGCCCGCTGGCGGCGCGCGCGTAAAGAGCCGCGGCGGTAATAGCGAGCCGCAATCTACCACGATGACAGCCGAAGCCCGTGCCGAAGACATGGATCTGGGGTCGGGCCA
>JBBDSI010000009.1:0-1558 GCA_040905005.1 Pseudohongiellaceae bacterium | reverse complement strand
CTACCACGATGACAGCCGAAGCCCGTGCCGAAGACATGGATCTGGGGTCGGGCCAGGACGAGGCCATCCCGGTGCTGATGGACGCGGTGTACATCACCGACCTCGATACTCGAGCGGACCGTAGCGAAGAAGACAGGGCTTCTGCGGCGCCTGCTGCCGCGCCGAACGACACGGGCGGGGCGCACGCGCAGGCGTATGCGCCGGAGATCGAGGGGCACGAGATTGGGGATGAGACGCCGCAACCGGTTTCTGATCAGGAATATTCTGATCTGGAAGACTGGGAGGACCCGGAGGCAGGAGATGACCCGGCGCTGGGTGACTGGGAGACTGCTCCCCGGTCTGAAAATGACGCAGCCGACGCCGACGACATCCTGCTGGATTATGATGAGCGTGAAGGTGAGGGCCTGGCACGCGCCGAAGACAACCTGGCGACGCTGGCGCCGGACTATGGTGACGTCGAAACAGGTGACGTCGAAACAGGTGAGGTCGAATCAGAAGACGAACCAGTCGACGAAGAAGAGCGCGCCGAGTCCATCGCCGCGGCAGGTGACAGCGGGTGGGAAGAGGATGGCTACCGCGAGGGCGCTGCTGGCGCCGACGAAATTCACGACGAAAGTGCCAGGTCGCCCGATTATGGCGGCGACTGGCAGGACGACGACAGCGAGGCCATGGCGAAGTTCAATGACTTCGGTGAATTCGATGACTCTGAGGGCGATGTAGAGGAAGCTGATGGCGCACCGCCACGGGCTCCGGCCTCCAGCTTCGAGGATTCCCTCGATAACTTTTCTCTGAGTGCCGGCGAGCGTATCGGCTTCGAGCGCAAGCCGCGGCCGGCGCAGTCCAGCCTGTTCGATGAGCTGGACCCGGAAGACGCGCCGGCGCCACCTCCGGTCCGGCGCAAGTCCCTGTTCTCCGCGTTCTCGCGCATCAAGTCCGCTGCGCAATCGGTGACCTCGCGCCCAGATGCGGGTGAAGCGGCGGGTAAAGCGGTGGGTGAAGAGGCGGAGCTCGCATGGGAACCCGAGTCGCCGCCACCGCTTGTCGAGCCCGAAGCGGTGGTGGTCGCCAGGCCACCGCGGGCGAAGTCGCGCGAGCAGCGCTCCGTGAAACCAGCAGCCGAGGCGCCACCTCGACCCGCCCCGACGCAACCGTCGGAAGTGCTGGTGATAAATATCATGGCGCGTCAGGGGCGCCGGTTTCGCGGTGATGAACTGCTGGAAGCGCTGATCACCTCCGGCCTGAAATTCGGCGACATGAATATCTTCCACATGCGCATGGGGGTCGAGGGTAAGGGGCCGACGATCTTTAGTGTGGCCAATATCCTCAACCCGGGCACCTTCGATCTGAACCGCATCGATGAGTTGTTTACGGTCGGTGTCAGCCTGTTCCTGCCGCTGCCGGCACCGATCAATAATCTGGAGGCCTTCGAGCAGATGCTCGGCACCGCCAGGCAGGTGCAGACCCAGTTACAGGGTGACCTGCGCGACGACAATCGCAACCTGATGACCGGGCAGACCATCGAGCACTACCGACAGCGTGTGCGCGATTTCGAACTGCG
>JBBDSI010000008.1:21359-65119 GCA_040905005.1 Pseudohongiellaceae bacterium | reverse complement strand
GCATTCATAATGCTGGGGTCGCTGGTTCAAGTCCAGCCATAGCTACCATCTTTTATTTAATAGGGCAGCCCTTGGGCTGCCCTATTACTTTCCAGCCCATTAATTTAAGTCTAGTTGAGTATCGCTGCTCGTAAACCTTTCCCCGATCCTTCGAGTAGTCGCTCCACTAGAACCCCTTCACGGCCGTTGACGATAAGGATTACCTGAGACCCGCCATCCAGACATAAACCCGGCCATTTGCGCGACAATATAAATAGTATCTAATTGTTTTATATAGTTTTTATTGATATTTTGAACCGGTCATAAAAACGGCCGTAATCGGCGACCGGACTCGGACGTGAAAGCGGACATAAAAAACCTTTAATAATTACTAACCCACTGATATATTGCGCTTTATGGCATCACCTAAAGCGGACAAAAAAGCGGCAGACAAGGCCGTCCCGGACCGACGCGAAGACCTGGCACTGATGGAGCCGGTCAAGCTGGCCGAGGGCGCGCGTCAGCGCGGCGAACTCACCGACCTGGCGCTGCAACTGGCCCGGGGATCCGCCGCCTTCAGGAGCCGACTGCCGGACCCGGTCGCCGGCTCACTGGCCACGCTGGTGCGGGCAATGAACTGCTACTACAGCAATCTCATCGAGGGTCATGACACCCACCCTGTCGATATAGAACGGGCACTCAAGAACGACTACAGCCAGTGCAGAGAGAAACGGAATCTGCAGCTGGAAGCCAAAGCCCATATCAATGTGCAGCGCTGGATCGACGAGGGCGGGCTGGATGCCGGCACCGTTATCACAAGCGACGGCATCCGGGAGATTCACCGCCGCTTCTGCGCGGAGCTTCCAGCAGAACTACTGATCATCAGCGACCCCGACACGGGCGAGGAACTCGAGGTCGTTCCCGGCGAATTCAGGGAGCGTGATGTGCAGGTGGGACGACACGTGCCAGTCAGCCCCGCTGCGATTCCCCGCTTCCTGACAAGGTTCGAGGAAGTCTTCACCGGGCTTGGCATAGCCGAGATGCTCATCGCCACCGGCGCGATGCATCACCGCCTGGCGTGGATACACCCGTTTCTGGACGGCAATGGCCGCGTCGCCCGCCTGATGTCCCATGCGGTCCTGCGCGAGACCCTGGATACCGGGTCGATCTGGTCGGTGTCCCGGGGCCTCGCACGCTCGGTGGAAGAATACAGGCGCAGGCTCGCCGAATGCGACCTGCCCCGTCGCAATGACCTCGATGGCCGCGGCAATCTGAGCGAGGAAGCCCTGGTTGAATTCACGCGCTATTTCCTCACCACCTGCATTGACCAGGTCGCGTTCATGGAAACACTGGCGCAACCCGAGCGCTTGCGCGAACGGATATTACAGTGGACCGCGAACGAGACCGGGAAAGGCCGTCTCCTGGAGAGATCCGTAAAAGTTATGGAGGCGCTTCTTTATCGCGGGGAACTGCCGCGCGGCGAGCTGCCGTCTCTGCTCGATGTGTCGGATCGGCAGGCTCGCCGCGTCGTCTCAAGCCTGATGGCGCGGGACGTCATCGTCTCCGAGACCACGAAAACACCGCTGCGCCTCGCCTTTCCGGCCACCCTGGCCCACGAGTGGTTGCCCGGGTTGTTTCCGGAATAGATTTTTCTATTTTTTATACATTTCCTGGCAATAGGTATAGATTTCTCTGCTTCCTGAGTTGACTGCCGGGGTGAAAATTCACCCCGGCAGCAAAGTCAAGATCATAACGGCCTAAACTACAAAGCTTTCCGGTGCGAGACTGGCGGCGGCAACACCAACCAGGGTAATGTCATTGCCACCGCCCAGATCGATATTGGCATGACCGTTGACGTCATCGATCGCCGCCAGTTGAGCCTCAGTGGGTGAGTTGAAGATGCCGACCGCTGCCAGATCGATGACATCACCGGCGTTGAAGTCATTGATCACATCACTACCATGGTTTGCTGCGAAGATGAAAAGGTCGTTACCGCCAGCGCCGTTGAAAATGTCATTACCTTCGTTACCAACAAGGATGTCATCGTCAAGGGTGCCATTGATAACATCGTCGATCACCGAAATACCACCATTAGTGGTTG
This sequence comes from Pseudohongiellaceae bacterium, assembly GCA_040905005.1. Classification (GTDB taxonomy): domain Bacteria; phylum Pseudomonadota; class Gammaproteobacteria; order Pseudomonadales; family Pseudohongiellaceae; genus UBA9145. Next base: position 63,039 of record JBBDSI010000008.1, on the reverse strand, counting down.
CATTACCCAGATCGAAGGCAAAACGATTCTCGAAGACATCAACATCGAGAACATCAAGATCTCCTTTCACTCGCAGAAGCGGCCCAAGCTTTAGATTCAAAAGCGGGATCGGAATGGCCGGAGCGCCCTGGACTCCAAAAATATCGGCCAGCGGTATTTTCAGGCCGGCGGCCAGATTCGCTTTCAGAAAATCCAGAGTGTAGCCAATACTCATGCCCAACTCAGTGTCGTTGGAGAACATGGCTTCAGGGACCAGGTTCAGGGAATAATTCACGTTGCCGTCACCGTTGGCGTCGTACTGACTGATATCGTCGATTTCCAGCGTGGGATTTGAGTCATTGGCAGCAAACAGGAATGAAGTCCCGTCTTCAAGTTCAAGCGTGTACAACATATCGTCTATCGACAGGGTGAATTCCTGCTTGAAACTCCATCCGGTCGACGCATCGACATCCGCATACTCAAATGTGTAGCTGGCATTCACATATTTCTTGATTTCATCGGCCGTAGCGACAGGAACATCAGCGAGGTTCATGATCGCATCAAGACCGTATTCCTTGACCAGTGGGTTAATGATTTCCCCCGAGGTATTGCCCACTGCAAGGTTTGCTACCAGCGCCACGAACTGGTCGATGTCAATCGACACTTGGACCACAGGAGCGCTTTCACCATAAGACACATAAAAGCCCAGACTGCCAGAATCAACGTCGATACCGGACAGGTCGTCGGGTACCAGATTCAGGTGCAGTAACGAGGCTGACGTTTCGTCGGTGGCATCCAACAGGAAGATCGGAACCACCCCATCACCATCAGTGTCTGCCGTGCCATTTAGAACATCCCAGATTCCGGCCAATACATCACCGACCGCTCCCATAACGGCATCGAAGCCGGTGCTACCGGGGTCGATGTCTCCCAGGCTGCTAAAAGCGGCTTTTATCTCCGGGCTAAAATCAATGCCGGCTTCGATAAAGTTAAAGAAGGCGCTACTGATTTCAGAGAAATCAACATTGAGCAGATCGCCCTCCTGGAAGTAGCTGGTGCTGAAAGGCGCGGCGGTGCCCTGGGTCGCGATGTTGGGAATATTCGTGGAAACGCTGACAATACCCTCGGTCATACTTTCGATAAACGGCATCTTGACCGGCCCGACATCGCTGGAGTCAAAATCAATCAGGGTAATGACACCGTCCATACCGAAGCTTTCCTGTATACGAATACCATCATCATCACCGGAAATATCAAATAGAGAAGTGCCACCGACAGCGAAGGCGGCATCGACAAACATGTCTATGTCGGCGCCCACATCGTAGAGAATGCCGGCATAGAATTGTACATTCGGGCTGACTGTGCTGAAGGCGACACTGTCGCCGGTTACCAGGTTAACCAGCATTGGCGTGATAAGCAGAGTATCGGTAGTCAGGTTGTGCTGGGTCTGGGTTTGGAGGTCGTAGGAAGCTGATGCATCTACCGAGCCCGTATCCAGCGCGAAGTCTATCTGCAGCCCGACTTTTGCATGAAGTTCTAAGTCGAAGGAGAAATCGGCATTAAAGTCAGTTGTGTCAATCACACCCTGAGCGGCATCTACCGCAGCCTGAGCCAAAGCTGTAGCGGCTTTTGCAGTAGCCAATATCCCCTCAGTAACTCCTATAGCCGTTGTCTTTGCAGCAACTTCCGTCCAGGCGGCAGCAACCGTGAAGGAATCTACGTTCGTGCCAACATAAAAACCGTCATCGTGCATATCGGCTTCCAGAGCATCTAAATGATTAGCGGCGGCAGTCCTGTTTGCCAGCGCCTCATTCCTGGCTGGCAGCAGAAGATCGGCGGCGTCCTGTAAGGCACCCTCGACCGCTTCAGTTCCAGAAGCTTCAAGCTCAATAAAATAGATAGCGGTTTTTTGCGCTGCAATTTCAACATCCTTGGCGAGAACCAGAGCATACTTGATTGGATCGTGGCCGTGGAATGTCTGCCAGTAGCCCTTAAAGGGATCATCCCACACGGGTGTGGGCACCCAAACACTCCAGGAAATTCTGGCGTCAACCTCCAGGGCAGAGCGCTGTGACTGCAATGTCGCCAGATGATCCTGCGCTTCAGCAAGAGTTGCCGCATCGGCATCGGAGTTGTCACTGGCACCGTCGGCGAGATCCTGTGCGGCCCTCCAGGCAATATGGGCGGTCTGATAGATGCCATCCTTCAGGTTATAGTCATTCTTGGCGGCAACTACAGCATCTACATGTACGGCCTTTTTGTAAGCCGTGTCTCTGTCTGCTACGGTCTGGTCCCGGTTGCCCTGAGCCACCTGTTGCTCGCCCGTCGCCAGATCCAGTGCATCCTGAAAGAAACTTAACAGGTCAGCCGCGATGCTGTCTGAATTAAGACTGATATCAACAAGGTTGAATTTGCCGCTGGTCCAGGCTTCTGTCTCTGTTCCGACGAAGGGAATGTATTCATGCCAGCCGATCTGGGGGGCAGCGCCGGCACTCCACATACCCTGATCTACAGCAGTGAATGAGAGCGAATCCGTTTTCGTGCTTGCCGAATATTTAACATCCAGTGGTTCAACGGCCGTATCACCGACCTGGAGGCCTTGATCATCCACGCCAGTGGCAATTATCTGCAGGTCTGTGTCGGCGTCGGCATCAGGAGCAAGCACCAACAAGACCTGCAGTGTTGGAAGTGCATTGATGATGCCGGACGCTGCAACATCCTTGCCCTGATACATGATCGTGGCGCCAGCAGGAACATTGGCAAAACTGAGGTTGACTTCTTCCTCGGCCGCGGGCTTCACGTTGATGACAATATTGATGCCATTAATCAGGGTTTGACTGTCAGCCAGCTCGACATCCAGATCCGGCGCATCGGTAAATCCCTCGATGGTGTAATCGAGAGTTTGATCCACTGTGGCGCCAAACTCGTCGCTAATCTGATAGTTAATTGAGAGTGTCTCTGATTCACCATTGTTCAGACTGTCGTAGTAGTCGGGATCAATAGTGAGCGTATTGCCATTGACCGTCCATCCACCTTTACCTTCTTTCTCACTCACATTTATCGCAGTGAGGACAGCTGTGCTATCGACATCGTTGGCACTTGCCAACAGGTCTACATCGAATACCTCATCCTGCTCACTGACACTCTGCATTTCTACGGCTACGACAGTGGGCGCATCGTTTTCACCATTGACAGTAATTGTTGCCGTGGAGGCTGACACACCACCGTTGCCGTCGCTTATCGCGTAATCCACCAATACGGTTGCTGATTCGCCTTCGGGCAGGTAGTCGTATACAGAAGGCGAAATTTCCAGCCCGTCAAGGCTCGACGCCCCCCCGGCCCCAGGCGCGGTCATTTCCGCCGGACTCCACACCAGGGTATTGTTCTGCACACTGACCGCACCGAGCCCGCTAGCAATGCTTGCTGAGGTAATCGTATGGGTATCGCTGGCATCCACATCAGTATCGTTGGCCAGCGCATCAATAGTGACAGCCGCGTTCTCGCCAAGACTGGCGGTATCAGCGACAGCGATCGGCGCATCGTTACTGCCAGTTACGGTAATGGTGAGGATTGAAGAAGCTTCTGATGAGTGATTGTCACTCATGGTATAGTCGATCACGACTTGCGCTGACTCACCCACTGCCAGGTAGTCGTAGTCGCTACGCGGAGACCATTCAATCTGATTGTCGACAATTGCCACTGCGCCCAGTCCGCTGGCAATCGTGGCTTTATCGACCGTGTGGGTGTCGCTGGTATCCACGTCGGTATCGTTGGCCAATACATCTACCGAAAGGACCGTATTTTCTTCGGTATTACCGCTATCCACATTGGCAACCGGCCCATCATTTGAGCCAGTGATTGTCAGAGTAAGCGTTGAGGAATCGATACCTCCATGGTTATCACTGACGCTGTAATCAATGACAACGGTCGCCTCCTCGCCCAGAGCCAGATAGTCGTAATCAGTTCCCGGGGTCCACTCAAGCCTGTTGTCTACAATGGCAACCGTACCGGCGCCGCTGGCGATGGCAGCCTGGATCACAGTGTGCGTGTCACTGGTATCCACGTCGGTATCGTTGGCCAGCACATCTACTGATATGGCGCTGTTTTCCTGCGAAGTGCCAGCATCCGGATTCGCGATGGGCGCGTCATTGGTACCAGTAATATCGATGCTAACGGTTGCGGTGTCCTCGTCATGATCGGCATCGACTACCCGGTAAGTAAAGGAAACCCTTTCTTTCTCCCCTTCGGCCAGATAGTCGAATTCATCGCCTGGCTCATAGGTAAAGCCGCCGTCATCATTAAAAGTGAGCTCACCTTTTGTTGGCGGAGTAATAAGAGCCACCGAGCGCACCAGATCGGGGACATCATCATTGTCTAAAACATTGCCGGAAACCGGATCATGCTCCCCAGAGGTAGAACTGCTACTGTCGTTCGCAGTGACGGGCTCATCAACGGGGTCAAGCTCAACACCGTCTACAGTGACCCTGAGGCTCTCGAAGCGGCGAATTTCCAGATCGAAAGCCTGGAAATTAAAGGTATTGGCGTTGGCTTGCCCGGAAGGATTGCTCTTTTCTGAAATGAACTGGAGGACGTTGGCGATATCCTGCTGAATATCATCGCGCATCCATTCTTCCCGCGTCATTTCCAGCAGGAGCGTATCTATGCCCGCGCCACCGTCGTATGTATTGTCGCTCGCTGTGTTCTCCGCGACGTTAAAGATCGCCAGGTCATCACCCTGACCACCATCGACATCATCATTGCCGCTGCCTCCATTGACTATGTCGTTGCCGCTACCACCTTTTATCTCATCGTTTCCGGCACCGCCGAAAATGTTATCGTTGCCCTTGCCGCCTTCAATTTTTTCGTCGCCGTCACCACCCGACAGGATGTCGTCAGCATTAGTGCCTTTTATCTTTGTCAAGGGCTCAACCTGACTGCTCGAACCCTGGTTATCTTTTTTCTTGTTATTGGCCATATTAATAGAATCCTGCTGGAAATAATTGTCCCGGAAATGGGTCAGGTTAATGAAAGTTACTGCAATAATTGGGCAGTAGAGTCCAGATCGAACCAGTTATTTTTAGCGCCAGCTTTGCTATTGATAATCTACCGATAAAGCAGGTTTTAGGGCGGCACCGACGGCCAGCCATTAAGTAAGCAAACGTAGGGCATGAACCGCACGTCAATAGGCGCAATCTGGCAGAGAAACCGTGTTACAGGCTTAATGAGCGAGGCAATACTGATGAGCTGGCCAGCTTCGACTGGCTCGCAATCATATGACTATATTATATTGTGAGCGTCCCCGTTGGCCGCAAATATTCATCAAGCAGGAAGGGATTATAGTGGGTGGGCAAATTCGGTCGACAGATAAAAACTATGCGTATTGACAAAACTATGATGGTTGGCATTTTCTTGCGAGGCGTAAATTGTGACAGGGTAGAAAAGCGCTTCTAGTGGCGATGCAACTTTGCGTACTGCCTGGGAGGTATTCCATATTTACGCTTGAATGCCGCAATGAAATTGTTGGGATGGGCATAGCCCATTTTGGATGCGAGCACTTTTAGTGGGAAATCTGGTTGTCTTATCAATAATTCTTTAGCAGAAAGCAGCCGATTCTCACACAGAAAATTGAAGACAGAATATCCGAAGATTTGCCTAAAACCAGCGTTTAATTGTCGTGCACTGAGACCGGACATTGCTGACAGCTGGGCGATGGTAGGAGGATTGCCCAAATCGCTCAACAACAGTTCGGCAGCATCTCGAATAGCGTTCTTGTGGGCTATTACCTTAATCTCAGCAGGACGGCCAAGCAACGGGACCGATTGCCGCTGATCAAGGATAAGGGCCAATATCTGCAAGGAAACACCTTCCATGAACAACCGCCTTAGCGGACCAGCCAGTTGAGTATTGTCCCAAGCGCTACTGGCAAGTAGTCGTATTTGCGGGGATATGCGAAAAGAGCTAATCAGGGCGCCCGGGTTGTCGGACATTTCGCGCAGTATTGCGGCGCCTGCTCCCTCATAATCTTCCCCCAATAAATCGCTCAGGGTATTAATGGCAAAAGCCCCGCTGAACGATCTTATTGTTTCACCTGGGTGGGAGACGAATTCGGCACTGCCATCGGAAAAATCAGCCAGGATGCCCCAGGTCTTATCCAGGACAAATTTACTACCGTTGAGCAATTTACCGGTCGAATACCCGGATAAATTGACGATGTACGTCAGTGCCTGATCCGATTCTTCTGTTGCAGAATCGGCAAGGGTCATTGGAAAGGGGTCCCTGGTCTGGACCTTGCAAAAAACGACGGCTGACGGACCATATGACAGCCGTTCCAGCTTCAACTCGAGACCTTCCTGCTTAATATCAATTCGGGTGCTGTCGCCAGTCTCATCCCTGATATTACGGTCTACCAGCCACTCAAAATGCTCTTTCATTAACCCTGTTCAGCTACTTCAATGAAGTCCACATCCTGCGGCCATGTTCGACCTGGAACTGGCTGAGCGTACAGACCGAAATCAGTGCTACTTGATACACACTAAAAACCTGATCTGAAATTCCCTACACTTACGGGTATCCCGGTAATGTTAATGCTCTAATAGACTGACCAATGGGCCGTAGCTGATAGTAGAGAATCCAGTTGCACGCCTTTGAGTAGCACGAAGGGTATATCCGAGCCGGGAAATTGTCCAGTTTGGTGAATGGTGAACCTGGTGAAGTTCGTTTTTCAGCCAAATTCCGCAGAAATCGACTGCTTTATCTCCTCAATAAGACATCAATCCCCTTCACTCCTCGCTGATTTTCGTTACTGAAGAGTCATTCATCACATCCAGTACCCGGTCGGCCAGACCCCCCGTGCCCGCCTCGGAGTCCACGACCAGTCGCCGCCGCAGCTCGTCGTCGGTAAATGGCTCGAACGCCTCACGCTGATCAATGTACTGCTGCAGCCCCGCCTCCGACGCGTCCCCGCTACGCGCCGCCAGCCGCTCCCGCACCTGTTCCTCCGTAGCCGTACACTCGACAATGAGCCAGGGCACACTCAGGCGCCTGGCCAGATCGGTAAAGCGGCGGCGTAGCGCGCGGCCGATGAAGGTGGCATCCACGATCACCGGCAGGTCACAGGCGAGAACATCGGCCGTCAGTTGCTCCAGGTGACTGAAGGTGCGCTCACTCGCCTGCCGGGTGTAGATATCGAGCCCGCTTTCATGACTGGAGTCGGTCATGGCCAGCCCGTGCAGGCGCTTGCGTTCCACGTCCGAGCGCAGGTGGATCGCCTCCAGGTCGCCGGCCAGGTCGCGGGCGATGGTGGTCTTGCCGGTGCCGGAGAGGCCACACATGAGTATGAGCGCGGATTCTCCCGGCTGTGCCAGACGCCCGGCGAGCTGCAGGTAGTGGCTGCACTGGCTGTCCAGCTCTCCCGCGTGCTCCTTGTCCTGGCCGGCGCGGATCGCCGCCACCTTGGCGCGGATTATGGCGCGATACACCAGGTACCAGCGCAGCACACGCACACCGCCGTAGTCGCCGGTGCGGGCCAGGTACTCGTTGAGCAGGCGGTAGCCCAGCGCGGGCAGGTCGTGGTTGATCAGGTCCATCACCGTGAAGGCGATGTCGGCCATGACGTCGATCCAGCGCAGCGCCGCGCTGAACTCGATGCAGTCGAAGGGCACGGCGCGGCCGTCGGCGTAATAGATGTTGCCCAGGTGCAGGTCGCCGTGGCACTCGCGCACGAAGCCCTGCTCGCGGCGCGTCGCGAAGTCGGCCTCGCGGCGCCGGTATTCCTGCTCCGTCCATTCCCGCAGCTCGTCCAGGAGAGCCTGATCTTCTGCATGGTGATCGAGCTCGGCCAGCGCCTCGAAGTTCTCCCGCGCCGGTGCGAGTATCGCCTCGGGCGTGCCGCAGTCGGCCGGCGCTTCGGCGCCGCGGATGCCGTCGTGAAACCCGGCCACGGCCTCCGCCAGCGCATCCATCGCGTCCGCGCCCAGCGCCCCGCTCCCGGCCAGCCGGTCGAGCTGCTTGCTGTTGTCGAAGCGCCGCATGCGCAGCGCGTAGTCGATCACGGCGCTGTCGTCATCGAGCAGGGGCGCGGACTCGGTGCCGGAGACCGGCACCACCGCCTCGTAGATATGCGGCGCGGTGCGTCGGTTCAGGCGCAGTTCGTCCTCGCAGGCGCGGCGGCGTTTCTCCAGCGTGGAGAAATCGAGGAAGCCGAGGTCGACCGGTTTCTTCAGCTTGTAGACGGTCTCCCGCCCCAGGATCAGCCAGGAGATGTGGGTCTCCACCAGTTCCGCCTGGCTGGACTCGCCCAGGGCTTGTGCCAGTTCCTCGCTCACTGTTACCTCCGTCTCCGTGGTCACCGGCGCTTACCATGACCGAGGCTTGCGGGGAGTGCAAGCCTGTGTGAAACCGCCCAGGGCGCGATTCAGTGGATAAGCACCTATAAAGTCGGTGGTGAGCACTGGCGGAATATGTGACCATGCAGACTTCCGGCTGGTCCTCGAAGACTATTGCACGCCCGGGCTAGTGTTGAGGAGAAATGAGGTTGCATGACTCAACTGAGCTACAGGACACTCTTCGCCAGGCTCAATAGTAGCGGGTGCGGATACGTCGTTGTCGGTGGTTTGGCAGTGATTCTGCATGGCCATGTGCGCCTGACCACGGATACCGATCTGGTCATTGATTTGGATGGAGAGCGATTGGACGCAATGCTGAACGACTTGCGCGAGCTGGGGTTTCAGCCGCGTGTGCCGGTCAGACTGGAAGAGTTCTCCGATCCCGAGAGGCGCAAACGTTGGATCAAGGAGAAAGGGATGCAGGTTTTTTCCCTATTCCATCCCAGCGAGCCGCGCTGGGTTGTTGATCTGTTCGTGGATTCGCCGATTGACTTCCCGGGACTCTATGAGCGCAGCGTGATCAAGGAAATCGAAGGCGTGCCGGTATCAGTAGCATCAATTGATGATTTGATCACAATGAAACGCCTGGCCGGCCGCGACATCGATCAATCAGACATCCGTCAGCTTCAGCAAATCAAGGAGATACCAGGTGACTACACCTGAAGATCAGCAGAATCCATGGACACGTGAAGGCGCCGCCCACGCTCATTTGCGGGATTGGGTTTTGGGTGCCAGTGCAAGCGAGCGCCTGAAAGCCCTCGAAGATCTGTTGTCCCTGGCCGAGGACTGCGGTGCCCTGAATCGCTGTCGCCAGCAGGAAGCGGAGTACTGGTCCCGCCTTTGGTCGAGAAACGCCTGATCAGTCATTCACTGGCTCCCCCTTGTCAAACCGGCCGCAGAGCCTGACCCAGCGATCTGCAATTAGTATCGCCCTATCTTCGGTCTTCGGAGAAGAGGCGCGGATTTTTTTCAATAAAAACGTCTATCCAGCGCTCGAGAAAAGAAGTCTCGTTGGGATTACTCAAGTAGATCGATCCGGCGATCGCTATGATTAATGCACCGATGCCGTCCACGATCAGATCCCACATCGTATCCACCAGGCCGCTCTTCTGCATATTCATCCCGAATAGCTGGTCCATGGCGAATTCGAAGATTTCCCAGAGGGCGCCCATTCCCATTGCGAACATGAATGCAAACAAAGCAATGAACTTGGGATGCAGTTCCAACTCGATATCCTTTTTCGCGTTGAGCACGTAGACGAGTAAAAAGCCGAGAATGCCCAACAGCAGCCCGGAACCGATGTGCAGTACGACATCCCACCACCAGAAGCGCAGGTAGTAGCCCTGTATCTCGCCAAGAAACAGCGCCATGTACACGAAAACCACGGCGAGGGATTCGAACTCGTGAGGGATACGTACGTTGAAACGATGACCTAAAATTACCGGGAGCAACGTGATCAGCAAAATCAACGCGGCTTCCATGGCCGCCTGGTATCGTCCCTGCAGTAGCAGAAAAATACCACCCAGGATCAGAATCAGCTTGAGCCCCCAGGATATACGCCGATGTATATGCTGGTAATCTTTGCCGGTGAAAATTTGACCCGATTCCATTACCGTATCCTATTTCACCGCTCAGCGTAATGCCAATCGCTGAGGCGCGGCGGCGAAGCCGGCGAGCTGTTCTCCCCGCGCCCGTACTGTCTGTGGCATGCTACAGGCTCATTAACAGGGAGTCGGCCATTCCGTACGCATGCTGCAGAAATACTTCGGCCCCAGCACCCTCATCACCGCCGCCTTCATCGGCCCCGGCACCGTCACCGTCTGCACCCTGGCCGGCGTGCAGTCGGGCTATACCCTGCTGTGGGCCCTGCTCTTCTCGGTCATCGCCACCGTCGTCCTGCAGGAGATGACCGGGCGGCTGGGGCTGGTCACCGGGCGCGGCTTCGGCGAGGCCATTCGCCTGCGGCTGACGCAGCCCCTAACGCGCTTCATCGGTGTCGCCCTGGTGCTGAGTGCCATCGTCATCGGCAACGCCGCCTACGAGGGCGGCAACATCTCCGGCGCCGCGCTGGGCCTGCAGGAACTGGCGCTTGCGGTTACGGTCTCCAGCAACGGCTTCGACATCGCCCTCGCGCCGCTGCTGATCGGCGCCGTCGCCTGGGCCGTGCTCTGGTCCGGGCGCTTTCGCGTCATCGAGCGCAGCCTGCTGCTGCTGGTGGCGGTGATGAGCGCCGTGTTCCTTAGCACGGCGGTGTTGGTGCGGCCCGATGTCGGCGCGATTCTCAGCGGCCTGTTCGTGCCGCGCGCCACGGCCGATGACTGGCTGCTGGTGGTGGCGCTGCTTGGCACCACGGTGGTCCCCTACAACCTGTTCCTGCACGCCGCCGTCGTGCGCGAGCGCTACCGCGACGTCGGTGAGCTGCCGCTGCTGCGGCGCGAGATCGTCATCGCCATCGTCATCGGCGGCGTCATCTCCATGAGCATCGTCATCACCAGCGCCGCGTCGCTGTTCGGCGCCGGCGACATCGGTTCCGCGGCGGACATGGCCGCGCAACTTGAGCCGCTGCTGGGGAACTGGGCGCCGGCCTTCCTCGGACTGGGCCTGTTCGCCGCCGGCATCTCCTCGGCCATCACCGCGCCGCTGGCCGCCGCCTATGCCGCCCGCGGCATTCTCGGCTGGGACGAGGTGACTCATCGCCGTCGCTTCCGGCTGGTCTGGCAGGGCATCCTGCTGCTCGGGGTGCTCGTGTCCAGCCTCGGCCTCAATCCGGTCAGCCTGATCCAGTTCGCACAGATGACCAACGGCATCCTGCTGCCGGTGGTCGCCGTGTTTCTGCTGCTGATCATGAACAGCCGCGCCCTGCTGGGCGACTACCGCAACGCGCCCTGGCATAACGGCCTGGCGCTGGGGGTGGTCGGCATTACGATTCTGCTCGGCCTGCGCAGCCTGAACATGGTGTTTCCGTTCCTCTGACTCCTCTGACACAGGCAGTGCGGCGCCGCCTCAGGCACATGAGAACCGCGCCGCGTCGCGAGACCGGCGCAGCTCGATTCCATACAAGCAGTGAGTAGAATGTGCCACCGCCGGATCGATGAAACCCGACGAGCGGGCGGGCTAGCCGACCTTCTTCATCTGCTCGGCGCAGCAGATCTCCGAGTGCTGCATCTTTTCGCCGCAGGGGCAGGGCTTCTCGTAGACCAGCTCGGCACCACACTTCTCGCAACGGTATCGATCACCGACTTCTCGGGACATGACATTCTCCTTTTCCGCATTGGTTGGAGCTGGCAGGGTCTGGCGGATATCAGACGCTGCCGCAGACTTGAATCTAGCGGACACGATACCGACGGTTCCTGACCAAGATCAACTGGCCGTCAGAATCTCAGTGTGAGACTCGCGGCATCATTAGTTGCGATTTGTCATAAATTTATCTGTATGGCGACCCTAAAATAGCTATTTTGTTTTCGGTGCGCGAGCAGTATGCTGGGGACGAGCGGAAGCTCCGCGCACGCATTCAATGAAAGGACATCACTATGAAAAACGACGCGAATTCCGTGGTAACCCGCGAGGCCGTAGGCATTTTCTTCGACTCGAAGAAGCTCGAGGAAGCGATCCGCGACCTGCAGCAAGCCGGTTTCGAGCACAAGGAGATCGGCCTGCTGGCGGGAGAGCACACGGTCAAGGACAAGCTCGGCCATGTCTACGCCGAGTACCATCATGATACGGACGACGACGAGGGCCCGAAGACCGCCTTCGTGCACAAGGAGGCGGTGGGCGATACCGTGCACGCCCTGCTGGGCACGCTTTATTTCGTCGGGGCGGCGGTCGCCGGCGGCGCCGTTGTCGCCTCCGCCGGCATCCTCGGCGGTGCCGTGGCGGCCGCGGTGGCGACTACCGCGGTGTTCGGCGGCGTCGGCGCCCTGCTCGGCAGCATCATCCATGAGAGCGACGCCGAGTTCCTCGAGGAGCAGGTGGACGAGGGACACCTCTTATTGTTCGTGCGCACCAATGGCGCCGAGAAAGAGCGGCTCGCACTGGACGTACTCAACAGGCGCAGCGCCTTCGATGCGAAAATCTACGCCGTGCGCTGAAGCCGGACTGCCACTCGACACCCAGGCCTGCACATCGACAATTGGGCGTCGATTGCACGGATTTCCAGGCCAATTATCGGTAGGAGTTCTTGCGATAGTCACGCATACTGTTAACTAATCAACCATTGCTATTTTCCGTTTAATTTTTTGCCAAAAGGAGCAAACCCCATGAGCTTACACCTCGGCGACACTGCACCGGACTTCACCGTCGAAACCACCAAGGGAACCATTACCCTCCACGACTGGCTGGGAGATTCCTGGGGCTTCTTCTTCAGCCACCCGGCCGACTTTACGCCGGTGTGCACCACCGAGATGGGCCGCACAGCACAGCTGGCAGACGAATTCGCCGAACGCAACGTCAAGCCGCTCGGCCTGTCCACCGACACCGTGGCCGAACACGACAAGTGGATCCTGGATGTGAACGACACCCAGCACACCACCCTGAATTTCCCCATTGTCGCCGACGCCGATCACAAGATCGCCGAGCTGTACGACATGATTCACCCCGGCGAGAGCGAGACCGCGGCGGTGCGTTCGGTGTTCATCATCGATCCGAACAAGAAGATCCGCCTGACCATGACCTACCCCATGGCCGTGGGCCGCAACTTCGACGAGATTCTGCGCGTCATCGATTCGCTGCAACTCGGCGACGCCAAACGCATCGCCACCCCGGCGGACTGGCGCCCGGGCGACGAGGTCATCATTCCACCGACCATCAGCAACGAGGAGGCGAAGGACATCTTTCCCCAGGGTTGGGAGGAAGTCCGTCCCTATCTGCGCCTGACCAAGGTCTGACAAAAGGGGGCAGACCTGATCCTGAACGGACTGATATTGCTGATGATCGGCGCCAACTTCGTGTGCCTGCGCGTCGTGGTGGGTACGTGGCTGGTGTCGGTGCTGCCCGACAAGCGGGTCGTGCAGCAGGGCATCAACCTCGCCGTGTTCGCGGCGGCCGTCGTGTTGACACTGTGGGGCCTGAACAATTACCTGACGCACACGCCACTGGAACAGTTAGGGGACTGAGACCGGTCGTGTTTTACCGTCCCCAAAACCTCGCGCCCGTTCTTATGACGCCGCCTGCGGTGGCTCGCCGTCGCCGGCGGGCTCTGCCTCGGGCGACTCCGGCGTCAGACTGGAATCGAGTTCCCGCAGCCGTTCGACGGCCTTCAGGAAGCGATCGCAGAGGCGGTTCATCTGCCGCAGCGGTTCGATGCTGACGTTGAGCTTGTGCAGGCTCACCTTCTTGCCGGCGGCGGCCTGGAGCAGCGTGGTCTTGAGTCGACGCCACTCGGTCTCCAGCGCCTGCAGCCTTTGCCGCGGCGCCTCCATGTCGCTACCTTCCTCGAGCGCCATCAATGCCTCAAGATTCTCGATGACATGCGCCACGTAGGCGTTCACCTCGGTGCCGGGTGACTCTTTTACGACCGTCTCGATGTGACGGTCACGCTCGGCGATTTCCTGCGCCAGCTCCACGATATCCTGCTGGTAATCGAGCACCCGCAGCACCAGCGCGAGCTGTTGCGCGGAGCCCGGCGGCAGTCGCTCGAACTCGAGGCGGGAGACGAAGGCCTGGCTGGCTTCGAGCAGACTGTCCAGCGCCTCTTGCTGCGTAGCCGATTTGCCGACCGGCACCCTGTCACGCCGCAGCACCATGGCCGCATAGTCATGAGCCATGTGCAGCGAACGCTGAAGCTCCTGGCGCAATGCCTCGATTGCCAGAGTCGGTGTCGCGACGATATTGCGGTCGAGGAACTGGGGCCTCCCCAGGGTCTCGGCCTGGGTGCGGAAGCGCTGGCTGAGCAAGTCCGCCAGCCGGTCCGCGAACGGCCACACGAGCAGGACCCCCAATATTTTAAAGGTCGTATGGAACATCGCCAGTGTCACCGAAGGGATATCGCCCAGGTTGAGGAGGTCGCCAGTCAAGCGCACGATGGCGAGCAATACCGGCAGCAACAGCAGCGCCACGACCGCAGTCAAGACGTTGAAAACGACGTGGGCGGCGGCGACGCGCCGCGCGTTTGCGGTGGCGCCGATAGCGGCGAAGGCGGCGGTCGAGGTCGTACCCAGACTGCTGCCGATCACCACGGCGGCGCCGGCGGCGATGCTCAGCATGCCACCACTGGCGGCGGTCAGGGTCAGGGCGATGGCCGCGCTCGAGGACTGCGTCACCAGGGTCATCAGGAAACCGAAGCCGACGAACAGCAGCGTGCCGCCCACTCCCCCGGCCTGAATACTCTCCAGCGCCAGCAAATCGCTGAGACCGACGAAGGCCTCGCGGAGAAAATCGATACCGATGAAGAACAGGCCGAAGCCAGCGAGCGCCTCGCCCAGGGCACCCCAACGGGACCGGGTGCCCCACACTGTCATGGCGAACATGCCGATGCCCAGCAGTGGCAGCGCGAACAGCTCCAGGCGCAGATTGAAGCCAACGATTGAGACCAGCCAGCCGGTCAGTGTGGTGCCGATATTGGCACCGAAGACGATGCTGATCGCCTCAGCCAGGGTCAGCAGGCCGGCGTTCACGAAGCCGATGGTCGCCACCGTCACGGCGCTGGAGGATTGCAACAGGCCGGTCACGGCCATGCCGAAGAGAACGCCGCGCAGGCGTGTCGCGGTCGAGCGGGCCAGGAAGTCGCGCAGGGAATCGCCGGCAGCCTGTTTGAGGCCCTCGGTAATCAGGCGCACGGCCAACAGGAACAGACCCAGGCCGCCGATCAGGGTGCCGATCGCACTCAACATCTCGTGCTATTTTCTCCACGTTAGGCAAACGAACACTGCGCACCGTGACCGACAGTCTCCGCACCCTCTCGAACTCGCGGGTTCCGAGAGTTCAATTTCTCATAAATTAGCAAGAGTGACGAAAAAAAACGAGTCCGGGTGGCGCGGTCAAACACTCTTCACCCGCGAGGGGCCGATGCGTTATGCTGAAGGTCGGTTATCTGTCAGGAACTCGAGTGCCATGGCCTCTCAGGCAAAATTCTCGGTGGGCGATCTTGTCCACCACAAGTTGTTCGACTACCGCGGCGTAATCGTCGACCTGGATCCCCACTTCATGCTGCCGGAGGACTGGTACGAGCAGATGGCGCGCTCGCGCCCGCCGAAAGACCAGCCCTGGTACCGGGTCCTGGTGCACGAGGCGATGCACGAGACCTACGTGGCGGAGGGCAACCTGGCGGCGGACACCAGTACCGAGCCGATCCTGCATCCACGTGTCGATGAATTCTTCGTCGCCTTCAGCGGTGGGCGCTACCAGGCCGCCAATCGCAGCAACTGACGGCACAACCGGGCCACGTGGCCCACAACCCCCCATCCCGGCGACGGACGGCTTGATCCAGATCAAGTAATCCCGTTGCGACGTTTTGTCGCACCCGCAAACCTTTACAGTTCTTGTCAGCCCCCGCGCGCCTTGACTTCGTAACCCATTGTTATTATTGGACTTATTCCAGCTTCACAATCTCGCCTCATTCCCTGACACATCTGGTGACTTTTCTGCGACAAGATGCCGCAGTACGCATTGGCCGCGCCGGCCCTATAGTAGGTATAACGATCAAAATACGGAGAGAGAAGCCATGTTCAAAGTTAATCCACTCGCCCTGGCCATCGTCACCAGCCTTAGCCAGATTGCCGTCGCCCAGGAAGAGCACGATCACTCCGCCCATGTCACCCCGATGGAAGAGATAGTCGTGACCGGCGTGCGCATGGACGTGCCCCTGACTATGACAACCGACCCCAAGGCGCCGCGGCAGCCGCTGCCGGCCAGTGACGGGGCCGACTACCTGAAGACCATCCCCGGCTTCTCGGTGATCCGCAAGGGCGGTGCCGACGGCGACCCGGTGCTGCGGGGTATGGCCGGTTCGCGCCTGTCCATGCTGGTGGACGGCGAGATGATCCTCGGCGGCTGCAACAACCGTATGGACCCGCCCACTGCCTACATCTTTCCCGAGGCCTTCGACAGCATCAAGGTGATCAAGGGCCCGCAATCTGTGCAGCACGGCCCGGGTAACTCCGCCGGCGTGGTGTTGTTCGAGCGCAATAACGACCGTCCCACTGAGTCCGGCTGGAATGTGAACAGCAGCATCCTCGGCGCCAGTTTTGGCCGTCACGACGAGGTCCTCGACGCCACCTATGCCTCGCCGCAATTCACCGTTCGCGGCATCGCCACCAATGCCACCCAGGGCAACTTCGAGGACGGCGCCGGCAACGAGATCCACTCGCAGTACGAGCGCTGGAGCACCCAGGGCAGCCTGGCCTGGACACCCGACGACACTACCCGCTACGAGTTCTCCGCCGCCCGCAGCGACGGCGAGGCGGCCTATGCCGACCGCGGCGTGGACGGTTCCAAATTCGCGCGCGAGAACTTCAGCCTGAAGTACCGCAAGTCCAATCTCACCGAGCACATCGAATCGCTCGAGGCCCAGGCCTACTACAACTATGTTGACCATGTCATGGACAACTACAGCCTGCGCGAGGTGATGCCGGGGCGCAATCCCGTGGCCATGAATCCGGATCGCGAAACCACCGGCGGCCGGCTGGCGCTCACTATCAAACCGACGCCCGCCACCGACCTGGTGCTGGGCTACGACACCCAGTCCAACATTCACACCAACCGCATGTCCATGAACCAGAATATGCGCGACTACTCGTCCCTGCCCCGCATCGACGACTCCGAGTTCGAGCAGCACGGCCTGTTCGCCGAGTTCGGCCTGGACCTGGATGACCGGCAGCGGCTGATCAGCGGCTACCGCATCGACGACTGGCAGGTGACTGACCTGAGGCAGGAAATCAGCCTGAATATGATGATGCGGGCACCGAATCCTACCTTCAACGAGACGCGCACTGAGACCCTGCACAGCGGCTTCCTGCGCTACGAGTCGATCCTGCCCTGGCGCGACACGACGTTCTTCGCCGGAGTTGGTCACAACGAACGCTTCCCGGACTACTGGGAGATGATAGCCAAGGAGTCGGCCAACTCCGTCAGCGCGCTGCAGGTGAACCCCGAGCAGACGACGCAACTGGACACCGGCCTGATCTATCGCGGTAGCCGCCTCAGCGGCAGCGCCTCAGTGTTCTACAACGAGATCGACGACTTCCTGATGATCGAGTCCAACTACGTCAAGCCGGCGATGATGGGTAATACTCGAACCACCTCGATCGTGCGCAACATCGACGCGCGCTCCTGGGGCGTGGAGCTGGACGGACAGTACCAGATCGCGCCGGAGTGGCGCGCCAGCATGACCCTGGCCTCGGTCCGCGGCACCAACCTGACCGATGATCGTCACCTGGCGCAGCTGCCGCCGGTCGAGGCGCGGCTGGGCCTGCACTACGACAACGCGATCTGGTCCGCCGGCCTGCTGCTGCGCGGCATCGCCGCCCAGGACCGCGTGGACATCGGCCGCGGCAACATCGTCGGCCAGGACTTCGGCCCCACCGATTCCGCCAATGTGCTGTCCTTCAACGGCGGCTGGCGGCCCTCGACCAACGTGTTGGTGACCGCCGGGATCGACAACCTGTTCGACACCGAGTACGCCGAACACATCAGCCGCGCTGGCAGCGCCATCCCGGGCTACGACCAGATCACCCGGGTGAACGAGCCGGGCCGCACGCTGTGGCTGAAGGCGCAGTTCACGTTCTAGACAGTTTTCAACCCATGTGCCACTGCGGGGGAGGAGCCGGTATTGAAGCCGGCGACTCCCCCGATTTTTATCTAGTGAGTCTGAATATTCAGGGATGAATATCCAGACCCAGTAGGTAAAAAGCCTCAGCCGCCGACAAACAGGGTGTCACGCTCGTCGCCGAAGATATTGTCGCAGGTGAGATCGCCCAGAGGCATGAGCTGGCGCGCGTCCGGCTCGCCCTGTAGCCTCACCCGGCAGGTCTTGGCGCCCTTCTTCACTTCCAGGGTCCTGGTATTGCGATCTATCTCGGCCTGGAAGAAACCGCCGGCGTCAGTGGTGGCCAGGCCGATGACGTTGGTCAGTAGCGCGTCGCTGATGGGCTCGCCAACGGCATCGAACAGGCGTCCGTAGGCGATGACCACCTCGCGCGCCTCCCAGCTCACGTCGATGACGTTGCCCGGATAGACGGTCCTGCGATAGCTGCGGCTGTCGAGGTCGACGATGGCGTCGCCCAGCGGCTTGAGGCTGATATCGTAGGTCTCGTAGGGCGCCACCGGCAGCAGCAGCGTGCCCCCGGCATTGACCTCGCCGCGCGGCGAGCCGTTGACCAGCACCTCGAAGCGACGCTCGGGGGACACGCCCTCTACGGCGACGAGCAATGCGCTCTCGCCGGAGCGGGCGCCGCCGAACGCGGCGGAGGAACCGGTGGCGGCGAAGCGACCGCTCAGGCGCCCGAAGAATTCCTGGTCGCTGGTTTCCAGGTTGTAGCGCGCGGCCACGTCGGCGCTGCCACGGCGGCCTTCCAGTTCCATGCGCGCCTCGAGGGCGCTGCGGGTGTTGCGATCGGCGCGCAGAGAGAGGTAGCGACCGGGCGCCATGGCCAGGCGCGACTCCATGGTGCCGCGAAACGCGTTCCGGCCAGCGGCATTGGGGCCGCTCTCGTGCACCAGTCGCGGCGCGATGGAGTGGGTCACCCCGGCGCCACCGAAGCGGTAGTTCAGGGTCAGGGCGGCGAACAGATCCTCGTCGTTGTGCGATACCTCGAAGCTGGCATTGAGATTGCCGCTGCCGAGGTCGTAAAAATTGGAGCGCCAGCGCAGCCCGATGTTCTGCCCTTCGAAGTCATCGCCGCGGGCGTTGCGGCGATAGAACAGGCTCAGCGGACCGAAGCGGGTCGGCATTTCCACGGAGGAAGACAGCTGGTTGATGGCGGTGCCGAGCTGCTTCTCCCTCTCGCCGCTGAGCACGCGTCGGGCACTGAAGTTCATGGTGAAGCGCTCGGCGGTGACGCGCAGGTTGGAGGTGAGGCCGGCGGCGCCGGTACTCTCAAAGGCCAGGCCGGCCTGGAACTGGTAGTTGCGTCCCTGCTGGAACAGGCCCGTCTCCACCATGGTGCTGTCCCTGGTCAGGGACAGGCCGACATCGGCGCCAAGGGTGGCGGTCAGGCGCTTGCTGTAACCGGCGCGCAGGAAGGTGGCGTCAGCCTCCAGGTTGCTGTTGCGGTGGCGCTCATCCACCAGTCTGCCGGCCTGCACGAAGAACAGGTCCTGGTCCACCGGCGGCAGGTGTGAATTCTTGGAAAAGAATCGACGCTCGCTGCGGGTGTTGCCGGCGGCGTCGGTGATGCGGATCTCGATCTCATAGGAGCCGGGGGGCAGCGTCGAGGTCTCGAGCTCCTGATTACCGACATCATAGTACTCGGTGCTGTACAGCCGCCCGTCCTGATAGATCTCGACGCGACTGCGGGTCTCCAGGAACAGCTCGATGGTGTTGCCCTGGAACTGAGACAGGTCAGTGCGCGTCTCCAGCGAAGTCCGAAAAGAGGCGCCGACGAACTGCTCGCTGCTCATGAAGCGGGCATTGTTGACGTCACCACGGAACAGGCCCGCGGCCAGGCGCCTGCCCTGAAACTCCCGCGACAGCGCCAGTGTATCGACAATCAGGCCCTCCTCGTCGGTGAGGTTGCTGCGGATCTGCAGGCGATTCTCCGCCAGCGCGATCTGGGTGTTATTGGCCACGTTGTAATGCGTGTCCTGCTCGCCGGCCTGGTTGAAGAACAGTGCGCTGTCGCTGAACAGCGACAGCGCGGCACTTGAGCGCGGCAGGTACTTGTTCTCTTTCGCCTGGCGGGTCCTGAGCAGATCCTGGGCGATGAACAGCCAGGCGCGCAGGTTGCCGCGATCGAAGATGATATTCACGTCCTCGGGCTGCAGCGTGCCGCAATCGAGCTGGAACTCGGAATGGCAGAGTTGATCGGCATTAAGCGCCAGCGGTCGGGACATCAGTGCAGCAGCCTCGTCCGGGTCCTTCAGGTCGGTCAGACGCAGAATCAGCGCCTGCGGATCGATGAAGCTCAGTTCGTCGTGATCGAAGCGCGCCAGCGTCGAAGTCAGGAAGTAACCGCCATAATAGACATCCACGGCCGTGGTCTGGGGCTCGTTCAGGGTCTCGAAACCCGGCGGAACCCAGTCCTCGGCGGCGCCGGCCGGCAATGCGGCCAGTAGCATCAGGAATGTCAGGGAAACGAGGCGCATGTCTTTCAATCCAGTCCGTCTTTCGGCCTTACAGGTCGAACTGACGCGAGCTCAGGCCGTTGTGCGTCTTCACCTTGTAGGTGAAGGGTCCGTCGAAGGGCAGGCTCAGCGTCCACTCGTTGCCCGGGTAGACGCGCCGGTTCTGAAGCTTGCGGCAGTCGGCGGGGTCGGCAGGGTTGCACTGCTGGCCGTCGGTGAGCAGGTAGTTCGCGTTGCCGGTGTTGCCAAAGCGCGCCAGGCCGCCCTCGCCGGAAAAACTCAGTTCCGGTTGCGGGTCATGCGGCAGCACGATGGCGAGCACCTGATAGGCGACGACCACTTCCAGGCGCGAGGCGATGCGACCCTCACCGGTGTCCTCAAGCTCGACCGGGGGCGTGACCGGGATCAGGTTGACGCGATAGACGCGCTCGGATGCTCGGTCGCCGGCGAGGTCCAGGAAGCGCACCAGGTTGCGCGCCGACGGGGGCACCACGAGCTTGTTCGGTGATACCAGGAATTCCGGGGCGACGTCGGGCACGATCTTCAGCAACTCCTCATTGACGCTGCCGGGCGCCATGACCCGGTAGGCATCCACCTGCACATAGAGGTTGCGCTCGCTATCGCTGTTGATCACCACGACATCCTCTTTCACCGAGGCGGGGTCGTCGTAGATGACGATGGAGCGGTTGACGACCAGCTCAGCGACGCTGTGGCCGCTGAGCAGAGACATCGTTAACAGTAAAAGCCATTTCTTTAACATCGTTCTATACCTCCGGTTATTCCGGTTTGATGAGTAACAACAGTTTTCCGACCAACACCTGTGCTTCAAGAGCTACTCCGGCTGCACCAGAAGCACCACCGAGTCGCTGTAGACGCCGGATGACGAGGCACGCAGGTCAGACTCCTGAACGGTAAAGGTCAGGGTGGCATTGTTGCCGCCGCCACAGTCGTCGGCGGTGTTGTTGCCGACGCCACTAAGAGACTGGTTGCCCACCGGCTCGGTGCCGGCGCCGGTACCACGGTCGGCAAAGAGCACGTCCATGGGGATCGCATCGTCGGTGCCGCCGCTGGTGAGATAGAAATTGCCGCCGCCGTCCTGATTGGACGAACTGACGGAGAGGCGGTAGCTGCTCTCACTGCTGTAAACGCAGAAGCGTTCACTGGCTTGCAGGTTACCGGTGCGACCAGCGCCGTAGAGGCCGAAATCGAGGTCGTCGAGATCGGAGATGCGTACTTCGGGGCTCCCCTGGACTTCCACGGAAACATCGAAGGTTACGCTGTCAGTCGAGCCGTTGTCGGCCTCCAGGGAGAATGATCCGCTGTAATTGCCGGCGGCGGCCGCATTCAGCGCCTGTGCGGACAGCTCGATACGCAGCCGTGCGTTGTTGCCGCCGGTATCGCAGTTGTTTCGCTGTCCCTCGTTGTCGATCTGGTCATACTGGCTCGCCAGCAGAGTTTCCTGACCGCCGCTGCCAATGAGGTCGCTATGAATGAAGTCGACGGCGATGCGCTGATTGCCAGTGGCCGAGGCATCACCGCTCCTGTACAGATACAGGCTGCCTGGATTTTCGAAGCTGATTACGCGGATCTTATAATCCACCGCGCTGCCACGACTCCAGGATTCGATGCAGAAGTCGGTAGCACTGGAGAACAGGCCGGCGTTAACCCAGGTGCCAAAATTCACATCACCGATGTTATCGATCGTCAAAAAACTCCGGGGCCGCGCCTGCGCCTGGGACAGGCCGAGACTCAGGGGAAGCAGCAGAATACACGCGCAGCACAGCAGTCGGGTCAGGTATCGTTTGATAACCTGACCCGGATTGCGAACGACTTGTGCGAGGAAAGAATGCATTCAGTGCGTCCCGGTGCTGCCTTAGATGGGGTTAACGAGAAGGATCAGCGTGTCGGAGTAAGTATCCGTGGCGGCCGCGCGGATCTCGTCTTCCTCGATGCTCACGTCCAGAGCGGCATTGTCAGCGGAGCCACAATCGCGGGCGACGTTGCCCTGGAAAGTTTCGCTGGCGCTGTTGTAGGACACGGCATCGGCCGCATCGGCACCGGTGGCCGCACCGACCAGCTTCACGGCATAGTCGATCTCGTCGCCGAAGCTGCTGCCGGAGAGAGAGAAGGACCCGTTGCTGGAGGTCGGGGTGATGGTGTAGCCATCCCCGCCGTTCACATAGACACAGAAGCCATCGCCGGCATTGATGTTGCCGGTGTCGCCACCGCCGTAAGTGCCGAAATCGATGTCGTTAAGGGCGGAGATCTCGACGCTGTCAGTCACTTCGAGGTCGACATTGATCTCGCCGGTGCTGGTGGCGCCGAGGTCACCATCGTCGGCGGCCAGGGCCAGCGGAGACAGCAGTGAAGTCAGAACGAAAGCTGAGAGAAGATTACGTGTTTGCATGGTTTGCTCCTTGTGAGGCAATTGAAAAAGTATCCACATTGCCTATCTCAAGGACCGTGCCAGGTTTGCAAAAAATCTCTTATCTCATTGTTTTATATGCTACTTATTGGGTTTTCTGGAAATCCGCGGTACGTAAAACTACGTATCAGACTCGTAACAACTACGTATCAGCCGTATCAGGTGATACGTGTGATACCAGCGATATCAGGGGGGCTGCGTGACACGCGTCACACGAGGGATCAGTCGGCCTCGAATTCCTTCATGCGCCGCCACAGGGTCATGCGGCTGACCCCGAAATACTTTGCCATGGACTCGCGGTGGCCCTCGAACTCGGCGAAGGCCCAGACCAGACTGTCGGGAGTAATCTCGGGCGGTCCCTGTGCCGGCTTCGCGCTTTCGGCGGCAGAGGCGACCCCACCGGAAACGTCGCCATCGCCGTGGCGCACGGCGGGCGGCAGCCTGTCGATGCTCACCCGCGGTTCCTCGCTGCCCGCCAGCGCGGCGATGTAGGTACAGACATTGACCAGTTCGCGCACATTACCGGGCCAGGGATAGTCCTCCACGCAGCCGATTACGTCCTCGTCGATATGCGGCTCCGGCTTGTCATGTTGTTCGAATTGTTTGCGCAGGAAGAATTCGAATAACAGACGCTTGTCTTCGCCGCGCTCACGCAGCGGCGGCAGGCGCAGCGGCAGCACCTCGAGCCGAAAACGCAGATCCTCGCGGAATCTGCCCTGGGCCACGGCGCTTTCCAGGCTGCGGGCGGAGGCCGAGATGACGCGCACGTCGAAGGGAATAGTGCGGGTCTCCCCCAGGGGCGTGTATTCCTTCTCCTGCAGCACGCGCAACAGCTTGGCCTGCAGCGCCAGGGGAATCTCTACGACCTCGTCAAGGAACAGGCTGCCGCCTTCCGCGGCGGACAGCAGTCCAGTCTGGTTGCGATCCGCGCCGGTAAAGGCGCCCTTGCGGTGACCGAAGAGTTGCGACTCGAGGAGCGTCTCGGTCAGGTTGGCGCAGTTCAGCGCGACGAAGGGCTTGTCGGCACGCCCACTCTCCAAATGAATCGCCCGCGCCACCAGCTCCTTGCCGGTGCCGGTTTCTCCGTTGATGAAAACGGGCGCATCGCTGGAGGCAGTCTTGCGGATGATGGCGATCTGTTCACGCATCGCCCGGTTGTGGGTGATAAGGCCATGAAAAGATTCGGCTGAGACCTCTCTGGTGGCGACGTTGGCTGCCGTGGGCGCCAGACGCAGTGACTCCGCTTCCTCCTCCTTCGCGGTCCGGGCCAGTGATAGCTGCTCCTGCACCAGCTCCTTCAACTGCTGGTTGTCCCACGGCTTCAGCACGAACTTGTGAATGACGCCCTCATTGAAGGCGTCGGTGACGCTGGTGAAGTCCGTGTAGCCGCTGATCAGAATGCGCCGGGTTTTCGGATGATCCCTGCGCACTCTGGTGAAGAACTCGGTCCCGGTCATGGCCGGCATGCGCTGATCCGACAGGATGAGACTGAATTCCTGCTCCCGACAGTGCGCCAGGGCGTCGGCGGCGTCCCGCGTGCACTCGATAAGATAGTCCGGGCTGCGCAGCAGCCGCCGCAGCGACTTCAGCACGTGCTCGTCATCGTCCAGTATGAGTATCGACGTCATAGGTGAATCCGCAGGCATTCAGGTCTTCGATTCGGCTAAAATAGTCACGGTTACTTCAGGACTGGATGTTACCATCCCATTCGTCGCACGCGCAGGGCGAAAGCCGGGCGGACGATTATTCACACGCCGGGGCGTCTCGATCGACAACACTATGAACGATGATCACGACTACAAGGATGCCTACGAGCAGCAGCGACGGGCGCGCGAGCGAGCCGAGACGCTGCTGGAACTGCGCTCAAAAGAGCTGTTCGAGACGTCCGAATCGCTCAGCAACGCCACACAGACGCTAAACACGCAGCAGACGCAGCTCGTGCAGCAGGAAAAACTCGCCTCCATCGGCCTGCTGGCCGCCGGTATCGCGCACGAGATCAACAATCCGATCGGCTTCATCAAGAGCAACCTGCAGACACTGGAGGAATACCTGTCCCTGGTCAACATGCTCTTCGACCGCTTCAAGTCCGTGGCCGACAAGGCGGATGCCGATCCCGAGGGCATGGATTACCGGGCGGAGATGGACGGCATGATCGCGCTGGCGCGCGAGCACGACCTGGCCTTCGTGATTCGCGACAGCCTGGATTCCATCCGCGAGAGCCTGTCCGGCGCCGAACGGGTGCAGGAGATAATCAACAATCTCAAGGACTTCTCCCGCGTCGATTCGGAAAATCGTCGCCTGTGTGATCTCAACGAGGTCATCGACAGTACGCTGAAACTGCTGGCCAATGAAGTGAAGTACAACTGCCGCATCGAAAAGGCCTATGGCAAGCTACCGGCGATCTACGGCTGTAACAGCCAGCTCAACCAGATATTCCTCAACATCATGATCAACGCCATCCATGCCATGGGCAGCGGCGGCACGCTGACCATCCGCACCGAGGCCGACGCCGAGCAGGTTCACGTGCACTTCATCGACACCGGGCCGGGTATCGATGAGAAGGACCTGCCGCAAATCTTCGACCCCTTCTTCACCACCAAGGAGATCGGCATGGGTACCGGACTGGGGCTCTACGTCAGTCACGGTATCGTGAAGAAACATCGTGGCTCTATCCGCGCGGAAAACGAAGCCGACGGCGGCGCCCACTTCATCGTCAGTCTGCCGGTGGACATGCGCCGCGGCGGTCGCTGAAACTGCTTCCGCCTGAGCTGCGGCATCCGCATGTGAGTTTTCGCCGGCTTTCTTGCATACTTGGCCCATGAGCAAACACCCGGCCATCTTCGTGTCCATCGCCTGCTTCATGGACCGCGATCTGCTGCACACCATCAACGATCTCTACAGCAAGGCCCGGCACCCGGAGCGCATTCACGTCGGCGTCTGTCTGCAGGACGATCCGGAGCGTGACCGCTTCAGCACCCTCGCCCGCTTTCGCCAGGTCCGGGTCGATCGCCTGCCCTATACCGAGGCCAGAGGCCCCATCTACGCCCGCGCCCGCTGCGAGGCGCTGATCGAGGACGAGGACTTCTTCTTCCAGATCGACTGCCACAGCCGCTTCTTTCCGGACTGGGACACGATCCTGATCGAGGAGTTCAGGCGCTGCCAGGAACTGGCGGAAAAGCCGGTGCTCTCCCACTATCCCATCAACATCCAGAACATGAACGATGAGGAGAAGCTCGGCCTGATCGGCAAGATCAACCGCTTTCGTCACGTGGGCGCCGACGACATCAAGATGCACGGCTCCCTGGTGAGAATCCCGGAGTTACCGGTCGTCTCCTACGGCATCACGGCGGCCATGCTGTTCATGGACTGCCGTCAGCGGCTGTCCGTACCCCTGGACCCCAACCTCCACTTCGGCCTGCACTCGGCCGAGCAATTTTTCTACTCCGCTAGACTCTGGACGCACGGTTTCGATTTCCTTACACCTACGCGCCACGCCATCGCCACCGAGTACCTGACCACCAGGGATCGGCTGCCGGACAAGGTCCGCCGCGACTACAACAGTCGTGCGTCAGGGTGGAGGGCCCGCACCTGGACCAAGGTGAAATACTATTTGCAACTCGATGACCTGGCACAGGTGGACCCCGCCTACCAAGAGGACGTCATCGAGAACCGCGACCGCTTCGGCCTGGGCAAGGACCGCAGGATAGGCGATTACTATCGCTTCATCGGACTGCACACCCAGTTGCCGCAGTATTTCCCCTACTACGCGCGCCAGGCTGACTCAGTCACCGCCGGGACCGGGCATCAGTGAACGCAGGCGCAGGCCGCGCAGATCCCGCCGCACGGTGAAGCGATAGCGCTCGCTGTCCGCCTTGTGCCGTGCCTCGGCTTCGGTGAAAAAGAAACTGATCAGCACGTAACGCCGGCCGCCACGCACTTTGGTCACCTGATGGTACAGCGAGCCGGGAAAGATGAGCGCCGAATATTTCGGCACTGGTAGTACGGCATCGGCATACTCGGGGAAGCGCACGCCGCCAGAACGGAAGTTGTCATTCAGCACCAGCGTCATGGCGTAACGCCGATGCAGGTGCGGCGCGATGGTGTCGCGGTGCTTGCCGAAGGTGCCGGCCTCGCTGGAGTCGTAGCAGCAGATCTTATAGGTCTCGCGGTGGCTGATGTCGGCGTAGTAGACCTTGCTGATCTCCGGCAACAATGACTTGCATAGCTTCTCGTCCAGCTCGGCGGCCAGCTCCGCCGGCGGATGCAGATGCGAGCGTGACTTGTAGCCGCCGCTGTTGCTGAAAGCGTTGCCGCGGTTGGCGTCGAACCAGGCAATGAGCCGCTGCGCCAGGTCGGCGGAGACGACGTCCGGCACAACCGTCACCGGCAGCCAGTTGGGAATCGGTTGCAACTGCTGCCTGTCCGGCACCGCGGCCAGCAGTGCATCGAGGCTGTCGGCGACGGCGATATGGATGATCTTCAGGTTGGGACTCAACAAATAGGCTGCGTAGCGCTCTCCTCGAGGCGAGAGCAGACGCTGCACCGCTTCGTCATGAAACAGATTGCCTGCGCTGAGCCCGGCATTCGACTTGCTGATGAAATACTGGCGATAGGGTGCATCCCGCTCCAGCGCGGTCTGCAATGCCTCCGTGTCGGGGTCTGCCATGGCCACCAGCAGCAGGTGCTCGCCCGCCTTCGCCTGCAGGTCCAGCTTGTGCCCGTCATTGTCAATGACGAAGTAGGGAACGAAGTCGCCCACCTCCAGTGTCTGCGTGTATTGGATCATACCCTGGCCGGGTGCCACTTCTCTCTTCATTCCCAACACATCCTGTTTCGACCCGAACGCTCTCCGGCTGACAGGTAACCAATCGCGACTGGCATCAGTCCACCATCGTCAGCCCCGACTCATCACCCTCACTTTTTCCGGCCTTGCGCAGGCGCATCTTCACGGTCAGGTTGTTGCGCGAATCGGCGTGGGCGAGCGCCTCCACTTCTGAGATCTTGCCGGCACGGTACAGCTCGTACAGGGACTGATCGAAGGTCAGCATGCCCTCGTCCCTGCCTTTCTCCATGGCGTCCTTGAACTCCTCGATGGCGCGGCGCTGGATGAGGTCGGAGATGTAGGCGGTCTGCAACATGACCTCCATCGCCGGAACGCGCATCTCGTCGATACCCGGCACCAGACGCTGCGAGATGATAGCCCTCAGGTTCAGCGACAGGTCCAGCAGTAGCTGGGGATGCGCCGAATCCGGGAAGAAATTGATGATGCGGTCGATGGTCTGATTGGCGTTGTTGGCATGCAGCGTGGACAGGCACAGATGCCCGGTCTCGGCATAGGCGATGGCGTGCTGCATGGTCTCGCGATCGCGGATCTCGCCGATGAGAATGACATCCGGCGCCTCGCGCATGGCGTTCTTGAGGGCGTTGGCGTAGCTGAGCGTGTCCACGCCGACCTCGCGCTGGTCGACGATCGACTTGCGGTGCCGATGCAGGTACTCGACTGGGTCCTCCACGGTGAGTATGTGCCCGGTGCTATTGCGGTTGCGGTAGTCGATCATCGAGGCCAGGGTGGTGGACTTGCCCGAGCCGGTGGCGCCCACCACCAGTATCAGCCCGCGCGGCGCCATGATCAGGTCCTTCAGCACCGGCGGCAGGTTCAACTCCTCGATCGAGGGAATATTTGACTTGAGATAGCGCACCACCATGGCAATCTCGCCGCGCTGGCGATAGACATTGACGCGGAAGCGGCCGGTATCGCGCAGCGCCAGGGCGAAGTTCATCTCCCGGGTCTCGGCGAAGATCTTCTTCTGCTTCTCGCTCATCACGCCGAGGACCAGCGCCTCCATCCTGGCCCGGGTCAGGGGCTCCTGCTCCATGGGTCCGGTGACGCCCTGGATCTTGATGTTCGCCGGAGCTCCGACGCTGAGAAACAGATCGGAGGCGTCCTTGTCTATCATGGCCTTGAGGTAGGGCTCGAGTTCTGCTGACATGGATACCTCTGTTAGGCGCTGTGTTGGCGCGTTCTGCGAACCGATCGCTTAGCGGGCACCGCGTAGCGACCTTGCGATGACGTCGCGATCTATTGCCCGACCGTTCAAATAAACCGATTCGATGCGGCGGGTATTGCGAATATCGACCAGTGGATCGGCGGCAAGCACGACGAAGCTGGCGCGACGCCCCGGCTCCAGGACACCGAGGTCGGACTGCTTCAGCTCGGCGGCGGCCGCACCGGTGGCGGCGACCAGCGCCTGCATGGGACTCATGCCGAGGCGCACGAAGATCTCCAGCTCACGGTGCCCGGCATAACCGAAGGGATGGTCCGGCAGGGCGCCGGCGTCGGTGCCGAGAACGATGCTGGCGCCGGCCTCCTGGAGATGGCGCAGGCTGGTCTCCAGTGGGGCATCGCGTGCGGGATCGGGCGGCGGTGCCGCGAGACGCCCGCCCCCGGTAGCCGCCAGGCGCGCGGCGACGGGCTCCGGCAAGACCGGCTGCAGGAAGGGATCGCGGCCGATGGCCTCCCGGCGCAGCTCACCCAGGCCCAGGTTGGGCACCAGGAACACACGCTCCCTCGCCATGGCCGCGGCGATATCGGGCCCCAATTCCGGGCCGAGACGGCCATGGAGAAAGCCGCTGGCGCCGCCCTCGATCAGTGGCGGCATGTCGGCCGGGTACTGCTGGTGCACGAACACGTCGATGCGCTGGCGCATCGCCTCGGCGAGCAAGGGCAGATAAAGATCCGGCGGCAGCTTGTCCTGGCTGCCGCCGCGGTCATCCACCCAGATCTTGATGAAGGGTATGTTCTTGCGCGCCACCTCGCGCACCTGCCTGATCGCCGCCACCGGGCTGTCGACAGCGCGCAGAATGGTCATGCCGGTGCGTGCGCTCACCACGGCGGTCTCTTCCAGGAAGGCGTCGTTGGGGCCCTGCCCGGGCGGGCCCATGCCCGCCGCGAAGAGGAAGCGCGCGGAGGCGGCCAGGGAGTCGTCGGCACCCGCCGCCACGGCGGCCGCCTGCTCGGCCTGCAGCGAGAGCGCCAGGTCTTCCGGATCACTGCCGGCGGACAACACCGCGGCAAACCCGTACCAGGCGTATTGCCGGAGATTACCGAGCAGATTCTCCCGGGAGTAGTAGTCGGCGCCCCAGCCGTCGGGACTCTGGTAACCCAGGTGCGCGTGAGCGTCGATGAGGGCGGGCATGATGAAGCGGCCGCTCAGGTCAACTCGGGTGGTGTCCGCGGGCAGGGAAAATGACGCAGCGTCGCCGACATCGATGAGCGTGTCGCCACGGACCAGCAGATCGGCATCGACGAGCAGGCGCCCGTCGCCCGTGATCACGGGCGCGTTCTCGAACAGGGTCGCAGGTTGTGCCGATGCCGCCAGCGGCAGCAGGAGTAGCAGGGTCAGGGCCTGGGTCAGGATGGGAGTGAGACGGGCGTTCAGGCTTGTGGGCATCGGTATCTCCTGCGGCAATAGGGTGCATTGTAACCACAGCCAGGGCGGCAACGCACGAGCGCCGCATGTCTACTCGCGGACCTGGCTAAATGCAGCGCCCGGCGTTTTACTCCGGCGGGCTTTGCCACTATAGTCTGCGCTTTACCTGCGTTCGGTGGACCATGGCACGACGCCCAGTCTTTTTCTCTGCTCTCTTCCTGTTCGCGCTGGCGGGCGCATCAATGCCCGTCGCCACGGCGTCGCCGCGCCTGCCGCTGGCGCTCCTCGAGGTCACCGCCCCTTCGGCGCGCATCAGCGGCGCCCCGGGCAGTATGCAAATCGTGGAGCGCGGCTGCCGAATGCAGGCCGATGCATCGCTGCGCGAGCGCATCGTACTCACGGCGATCCAGGAGTGGGCCTTCTTCGGCTACAGCCTGTACGATCTCACTGCCAGCGCCGGTAATGACTCGCCCTACAGGCGCCGCGGCCGCACCCCCATCGCCGCCGACGAGGCGCTCCGGGTGGCGGCGTCCATCGGCGGCTACTGGTCCGCCACGCCCAATAGCGACTGGATCCTGGCCGAACAGAACCAGAGCTGGCAGCGCTTTGGCGCCGACTCACGCTGGCGCAACCCCTGGTCGGCTGCCTTCATCTCCTGGATCATGTGCGAGGCCGGGCTGGGCGAGAGCGAGCGCTTCGCCCGCGCCGTCGCCCACCACGCCTACATCGACCAGGCTATTAGCGCCCGCGACCGGGGCGACCCGCAGGCCGCCTATCACGCCTTCGACAGCGGTGAGACCCGGGTCGAGCCCGGCGACATGCTCTGCCGCGGCAGCCGGCCTGACTACCGGACCATCGCCCAGCGCCGCGCCCAACTCGGCGAGGGCGCGCGCACCCACTGCGACATCGTGGTGAAGGTCGATGCCGACAACGCCCGCTTCCTGGTCATCGGCGGCAACGTGCGTGGCTGGGTGCGTCTGAAACTGCTGCCCGGCGCAGTGGACTCGACCGGCAAGCTGGTGCCGGCGCCCTTCTCCGGCAGGCGTATCTTCGCCCACCTGAAACTACAGGCGGGGTCGGTACCCGCCGGGTACTTCGACGCCAGCCTGCGCCGCGGCATGGCGTCCTGCAGCACGACCCTGGCCGCCCTGGAGGCCGCGCGCATCGTCAGCGGCCAGCACTGTTCCTGATCTCTGTCGGGAACCTGCACAGACTCCGTCAGCGAATCTCCGGCATGACGGCGAGTCCCCCGCCTGCCCCCTGTTTCATCAAGCCTGCTAACAGGGTATCTTGATCCCAGCCCGCCCGCGCCCTGCCCCGGGCAGCGCGGGCCGACACCATGTACCCCATGGCAATTCACAGGGAATAAAAACAGGACAAACACCATGATTCGCCCAAACCCGTTCCGCCTCCGTTTCCGCGTGCAAGCGCTCATCACGCTGCTCCTCTGCACCATCGCCGCGCCGCTGACAGCCCAGCAACCGCCGCCACCCCCAGGCGCCTACGACGCCGCGCCCTATCTCGGTGAGATCCGCAACGAATACGTCTACGGTGACATCTGGGAGCGCCCCGGCCTGTCGGCGCGGGATCGCAGCATGATTACCGTGGCCGTCAACCAGTCACTCTACGCCACCTACGAATTGCGCCTGCACATGGGTCGGGCTCTGGATAACGGCGTGACCCAGGCCGAGATTTCCGAGATCGTCGCCCACGTACTGTGGTATGCCGGCTTTCCCACCGGCGTCAATGCCGCGCGCGTGGCGGCGGAGGTGTTCGAGGAGCGCGGGCTGCCCACTTCACCGCCCGGGGCTTCGTCGCGCCAGCCGCCGACCGATCCCGAACTGGAGTTTCCCGGCGCCTTCCCGCAGACGCCCTACCTGCGCGACCTGCTGAATCAGGTGGTCTATGCCGAAACCTGGATGCGCGAGGAACTGTCGCCGCGCGACCGGAGCATGATCACCGTGGCCGTGGGCACGGCGCTGTATGCCTCATCCGAGGTGCGTTACCACGTCGGCCGGGCGCTGGATAACGGCGTCACCCCGGACGAGATCGCCGAGATCATCACCCACGTGACCTTCTATGCCGGCTTCCCCACCGGGGTGAATGCGGCGCGGGTAGCACAGGAAGTCATGGAGGGTCGCGGCATCGACCTGCCCGAGGCCCGCTTCCCGGCGGCGCCCTATCTCGATGAGTTGCTGGATACGCTGGTCTATGGCGAGACGTGGACGCGCACCGACCGGCTCTCGGCCCGCGATCGCAGCCTGGTCACCATCGCCATGACGCAGGCGGCATATCAGACCGATCAGTTGCGTGTGCACCTGCGGCGGGGGCTGGATAACGGCATCACGCCTGAGGAGTTGTCGGAGTTGATGGCGCATCTCACCTTGTATGCGGGGTTTCCTTCCGGTGTGAATGGATCTCGCACCCTGGCGGAAGTCTTTCAGGAGCGTGGCATACCTTTGCCCAGTCAGTGAGATTGTGAATTCGACTCCGCGCCCTGTTTCGCGTACCCTTTTTACTGGTTTCAGCTCTATACAGGAACTCATCCATGCGCTATATCCTGACCCTTTATATTGTATTTATCGCACCGCTGGCTCTCTCGCAGCCACTGACCCCTGAAGCGGTAAGAGGCTTCGTCAACAGTCTGCCTGAAGTGCACAGCTTCACTGAGAATCAGAATTCCCAAGTCAGTCAATTGGCATTTGAGGAAGAAATGATGCCCAGGGCGGGAGAGCCCTTTGCGCCATATAGTCGAGCCCTCGATATGATGAGAGATAATCATGCGGAAATTTACCAGGGTATCGAAGATCTGATTGGCAATTTCGGCTTTGCTACTGCGGAAGAGTGGGCTACTACGGGTGACCGCGTTATTGCAGCCTTTATTGCCACGCAGATCAGCAGCAGCGATATGGAGCAAATGGAACAGATGACACCGGAAATGCTTAATCAGGTGCCAGCGCAGATGCGACCTCAGATAGAACGCATGCTCGCGATGATGGCGACCATCCGTGAGACTCCGGAAGCCGATATAGAGGTTGTGCGTCCGCTGGCAGGCGAGTTGCAACAAGTCATGAATTTGAACGGTGGACAATAGGTACGGAAATCGCGTACGCGCACAAATTCAATCTGATTAGCTGAGGTACCTCTACCGGAAAGACTTTCGCCAGTGAGCTTGGCGTTGATAGCCATTGGCAGGGGGAACGCATCGACACTCTGCTCAAAGCATACTCCTGCTCGCTTACCATCTATTGCACCCCATCTCCAGGCCGGACTCTTGTGCCCCCTGAACACGGGCTTTGACTGCTTCCCGTTTTGTAGTCTAATCGGACCCTCTACCATGACCCGAACATGACCAGGGGAACCGCTCATGATCCCGATTGCCATACACAAGCATTCTTCTTCCGCCCTTGCCCTCGCGCTGATCGCGTTGCTGCTGAGCCCTGGCGCGCTCGCCGATCGCGAGCCCGCGGACGACGAACGCATGATTGACGATCCGCGCGTTCAGCATCGTAGCTACACCTTTGCGCCCACCGGCGAGGAGATTCCCTATGCCCTGTTCGTGCCGGAGAGCTATGACCCGCAGTCCCCGGCGCCGCTGATCGTTTCCCTGCACGGGCTGGGCCGCAGCTACGACTGGCTGATGGGTTATCATGGCTTTCTCGACTTCGCAGAGGCCGGCGGCCATATCGTGGTGACGCCGCTGGGCTATATCCGCCGCGGCTGGTACGGCGCGGAGACACTGGCCGATGCGGATGACGGCCGCTACAGCGAGCAGGACGTCATGGAGGTGCTGGGGCTGGTGCGCGCGGAATTCAACGTCGATGCCAACCGCATCTACCTGTGGGGCCATTCCATGGGCGGCGCCGGCACCTACCATCTGGCCAAACGCCACCCGGACCTCTTCGCCGCCCTGGCGGTGGTGGCGCCGGCGCCGCGCGACAGCCAGTCGCCGGATGACCTGATAGTATTCCAGCACCTGCCCATACTGGTGATGCACGGCGATGATGACCAGACGGTGCCGGTCGACGTCAGCCACCTCTGGGTCGCGCGCATGCAGGAGCTGGGCATGCAGCACCTGTATATCGAAGTCAGCGGGGGTGACCATTCCCTGCTCATTTCGCAGACTCCGGACAACATGCAGAAGGTCGTCGACTTCTTTAACATCACCCGCAAGGACTATTAGGCGCGAAGCGCGTTGCCAGGTTTGGATAGCCAATCATTCATCGCCCTCGTCGTCCTGGCGCTGCTGCTGGTCGCGGTCATCTTCTACGTCGCGTTTTGGCCAGGCATTCGCTACCGGCGCCTCATCGCCCGGCCCTTCCCCGAGTCCTGGCTGCGCATCCTGCGCGGACACCTGACACTCTACGATGCCCTGCCCGCGGATCTGCAGCAGCGCCTGCGGCAGCTCATCCAGGTATTCATCGCCGACAAGCGCTTCGTCGGCTGCGCCGGCCTGGGCATCGACGATGAGGTGCGCGTCACCATCGCTGCCCAGGCCTGCCTGCTGGTGCTGAACCAGCCAGAACCCCATTATCCACAGCTGCGCAGCATCCTGGTCTATCCCTCCACCTTCATCGCCGTGCGCGACGTCAGCGACGAACTGGGGCTGGTATCGACGACCCGCAGCCACCTGTTGGGCGAATCCTGGGACCACGGCCAGGTGGTACTGGCCTGGGACAACGTCATCGCGGGCGTGCGCAACCTCGAGGACGGGCGCAACGTGGTGCTGCACGAGTTCGCGCATCAGCTCGACAGCGAATCCGGCAGCACCAATGGTGCCCCGGTGCTGCTGGCGCGGGGTGCCTACAAGAGCTGGGCTGAGGTGTTTCATCACGAGTACCAACGTCTGCAGGAGCAGTCGGCGCTGGAGCACGAGGGGCTGCTGGATAACTACGGCGCGACCGACCCGGCGGAATTTTTTGCCGTGGCCACCGAGACCTTCTTCGAGCGCCCCCTCGAGATGGCGACCCATCACCAGGCACTGTACCGGGAACTGGTCAATTTCTATCGCCTGGATCCCGCCAACTGGCGCCCCTAATACTCAGGCTTCTGGCCCGGGCCAGCTCGCGGTGCCGAGGTTATCCGTCTTTTCGTGCGTTAATTTCAGCTGAGCTTGACCGGTCAACCGTGTGTCCACTTGAGAGGAATCCCCGCCCCAACGCACCCTGTGACGGTCGATGCAGCCTTGCTGCGGCGGCTTCCGCGCTCCCCGTGTCGGAAGTCCTGTGGCAGGCTGCATCGCAGTGCGGAAGCGCATTCCGCATCTTCACTCTGCCGGGCCAGCGATGACCCGGCAGTTTTTCTTTTTGCCGGCGCGCGCTGTGCCACTCCAACACGCTACCCCGCCTATCCGCCGCCACCGACTTCACGCCAGATCGCGCCACGACCCGATGCCGGGGAGGCCACAGAAGGGGCCGCGCTGGCGTTGCGTTTCTCGCCGATATGGCCGATATTGGCGGCAAAGTTGGCCCTGTATTGATGGCCGCGAGGAGCAGGAATCACCAGTTTGCAGGGCAGTACACGATCACGCGTAAAAGGATTTTCCGCCATGCAGAAATTCGGCATCGGACAACCGGTCACCCGCTTTGAAGACACCAGACTGACCTCGGGTCATGGCCGCTACATCGAAGATATCAACCTGCCCGGACAGACCTGGGCCGCCTTCGTCCGCTCTCCCCACGCCCATGCCACCCTCAACGGTATCGACGCCGAGGAGGCGCGCCAGGCGCCGGGCGTGCTGGCGGTGTACACGGTGGCCGACCTGCGCGCCGACGGCATCGGCGACATTCCCTGTAGCGCCGGCGTGCAGAACAGCGACGGTTCGGCCTGCTACAAGCCACCGCGACCGGCGCTGGCCGCCGACCGGGTGCGCTTCGTCGGCGATCCGGTAGCTGTGGTGATCGCGGAGACCCGCGCGCAGGCCCAGGATGCGGCCGAGCTGGTGTGGGTGGCCTACGACATGTTAGACGCCGGCTGCAGGCCTGAACAGGCACAAGACCAGGCGGCGCCACAGATCTGGCCGGAAGCGGCCGGCAATCGCAGCTTCCACTGGCACACCGGCGACCGGGACGGCACCGAGGCGGCCTTCGCCGAGGCCGCTCGCGTGGTGGAACTGGACCTGGTGAACAACCGGGTGATACCGACCTCCATGGAGACGCGCGGCGCGCTGGCCGCTGTCGAGGCGGAGACCGGCCGCCTGGTGCT
The DNA here is from genome assembly GCA_040905005.1 of Pseudohongiellaceae bacterium. Classification (GTDB taxonomy): domain Bacteria; phylum Pseudomonadota; class Gammaproteobacteria; order Pseudomonadales; family Pseudohongiellaceae; genus UBA9145. The sequence continues at coordinate 26,401 of JBBDSI010000008.1, read as the reverse complement.
GCACGTGAGCTGTCAGGGCGTGCACATGCTCCGCCGCCTGCTGGCGGACGCCATCTTCAAGGTGGCGCCGGAAGACATCCACGTCCTCTGCCACGATGTCGGCGGCGGCTTCGGCATGAAGATCTTCCTCTACCCGGAATACGTCGTCAGCCTGTTCGCCGCGCGCAAGCTGGGCCGGCCGGTGAAGTGGATCAGCGACCGCAGCGAGGCCTTCACCACCGACACCCACGGCCGCGACCAGCTGTCCACGCTGCAACTGGCGCTGGACAAGGACGCCAGGATTCTCGGCCTGAAGGTTCACACTACTGCCAACATGGGCGCCTACCTGTCCCAGGCCGGCCCCTTCGTGGCCACCGAAGCCGGCGCCGCCATGCTGGTCGGCTGTTACACCATCCCCACGGCCCATGTCGAGGTCGAGGGTGTTTTCACCAACACCGCGCCCGTCGATGCCTACCGCGGCGCCGGTCGGCCGGAGGCGATCTATGCGATCGAGCGCCTCCTCGACGCCGCCGCCCACGATCTCGGCATCGCCCCGGACGAGATTCGCCGCCGTAATTTCATTCCGCCCGACGCCATGCCCTATACCACGGCGCTGGGTGCCGTCTATGACTCCGGCGATTTCGCGCGCAACCTGGAGGACGCGCTGGAACTCGCCGACTGGAAAGGCTTCGAGGCGCGCCGCAGGGAGGCACGTACGCGCGGCAAGCTGCGCGGCATTGGCCTCGCCAGCTACATCGAGCGCTGCGCGGGTGGGGCGCCGGAGCTGGCGCGCCTCACGGTGGACAAAGAGGGTCAGGTGACGCTTTATATCGGCACCCAGTCCAACGGCCAGGGTCACGAGACCGCGTTTCGCCAGATCCTCAGCGAGCGCCTCGGCATCGCGTTCGATCAGGTGAGCATCGTCCAGGGCGATTCCGACCTGATCGAGTCCGGCGGCGGCACCATGGGCTCACGCTCGGTTCCCGTGGGCGGCTCCGCCATTGGCGCCGCCGCGGAGCGCCTCATCGAGCTGGCGCGGGCGCGTGCGGCGGAGCTGCTGGAGGCGGCCGAGCAGGACATCGAGTTCACCGCGGGTGACTTCCGTATCGTCGGCACCGATCGGGTCAAGACCTGGCGCGACGTGGCCGCCGCGGCGGCGCCGGACGACGGCAGCCCCAGCTTCGACGCCGACGAGACATTCGCCCCGGAAAACGCCACCTTTCCCAACGGCACCCATGTCTGTGAGCTGGAGATCGACATCGGCACAGGCCAGGTGGAGATCGTCGACTATGCCGTCGTGGACGACTTCGGCAGGGTTATCAATCCCCTGCTCCTCGAAGGCCAGGTACACGGCGGTATCGCCCAGGGTGCCGGGCAGGCCCTGTGGGAGCAGTGCGCCTATGACGCTGAATCGGGTCAGTTACTGTCCGCCAGCTTCATGGACTACGCCATGCCCCGGGCCGACAACCTGCCGATGATCCGCTTCAAGCGCAACGAGGTTCCCTGCCGCAACAATCCCCTGGGCATCAAGGGCGCCGGCGAGGCCGGCGCCATCGGCGCGCCGCCCGCCATCGTCAACGCCGTAGTCAATGCCCTGGCCCCGTATGGCGTGCGCCACCTCGACATGCCCGTCACCCCTGACCGCCTGTGGCAACTGTTACAGGCGCAACCGGCGCTTTGAGCCCGCTGCCGGCTGCCGATCACCGAACTGTCCGCGCTGACGGTGGAGATCGGCGGCGAAAAGGTGGTGAGCCTGCGGCGCAGCTGAGCGCGACACTGATCCGGTTCCGGCTGCAGCAATGATACAAAACAGTGATTCAGAACACCGATTCAGAACAACAGCGCGAAGGCGAACAGGCCGAGCATGATGAAGGCGATGGCGACCTTGAACACGGCACCGACGATGATGCCGGCCCAGGTGGCGAGCCCCACCCGCGTGGCGCTTTTCAGGCCTGGTCGATAGAGTAGTTCGCCAGCCACCGCGCCGACCAAGGGTCCCAACAGGATGCCTGGCAGCCCGAAGAAGAGGCCGACGACGGTCCCGATCGCCGCGCCGAGCAGCCCACCGCGGCTGGCACCCACGCGCTGCGCTCCGAACACGCTGGCAAGCAGATCCACCACAACCGAGAGAACGGTGAGGATGGCCAGAACCCAAAGCGTCACCGGGCCGATATGAACAAAATCCTGGACCCAGGCCACCAACCACATGCCAGCGAACATCATGGGAATGCCGGGTAGGATCGGCACGACGACACCGGCAAGCCCGATGGCGATCAGCAGTCCCGCGGCAATGTAGATCGACCAGATTAGCGTCATGTCACCCTCGGCGGCTGCCCTGCCCACAGCTATGCAAACCCACGTCTGGATTTGCAACCGCCGCCGCTGAGCGTCAGTAAATAGCGCTATTCCAATAGCCTGCCCGCATCCTGTCGGTTGCGGCAAGCAACACCCTGCTGACTGCCGACTATTATCCGCTTTTTTTATAGCTTCCACGACTCGGCAAATGCTGCAGCGCGATGGAGCGTTTCCAAACTCTCCTTAAGGGGTTTACCCGATATCCCAAGAATTTCTGATACGTCAGGATAACAACTCTACGGCAAAGCCTTGCTCCTACAGCAGGTTTCAGCTGCTCAAACCATAAATGGGTACGTTAACCCAGGCTGAGGATCAGCGGTGTGAAACAAAGACACACATATACCCGACTACTTGCTGGCTTGTTGCTGGCGATGACATTGCCTGCCGCGGGACTGACCAAGCCTGGCCAAGCAGATCCGCTGATCGAAGCGCTTGTGCCAGGCAGCATCAAAGTGCATTCGACCGAAGAAGTGCTGGCTTACCTTCACGGTCTCCACTTCGAGTGGCCCGTGACCAGCGACGGCCCCACCCTCATCGTGCCCCGTATCGTAACCAATGACCTGCCCGATAACTGGGAGACGGGTCTGGACGTGGCAAGCAGGAAAAGCATCTTCATCAGGCTGGTGGCGCCGCTGATTCTGATAGCCAATGAACAGATCAATGCAGACCGGACCTATATACTGGACGCCCTCGCTTCGGGTCATGGCGCGGACTTACACAGCTCCGAGCGCTACAGGATGATTGTAGCCAGCTACGAGCTTCCCGCGGACACCGCTCCCCTGAAAGTATTGAAGCGGGTTGACATCATTCCGCCAGCGCTCGCTATTTCCCAGGCTATCCTGGAAAGCGGCTGGGGCACGTCAAGATTCGCGGCGCAGGGCAATGCCCTGTACGGTGAATGGACCTGGGGGGACGGCATGGAGCCAATGCAGCGTGATACGTCATTGGGGGATTACGGCGTACAGAGTTTTTCATCCCTGTTGCGCTCTGCCCTGTCCTACATGTTGAATCTGAACACCAGTCGCCACTATCGGGATTTCAGAAGCGCACGGATGGAAATGCGCTTGCTGAACGAGCCCCTCGACGGCTGTAGTCTCGCTACACATCTCTCAGCGTATGCGGCGCTCGACGGGAAAATATATCGAAAGACACTGTGCGATCTGATGCAACAGAATAATTTAACGGTTGCCGATTCAGCAGTGCTGGCTTCCCCGCCGGCGGAGATGCTCGATTTTCAGCTGTCTGAGACTCTTGCGGCGATAACCCGTACCGATGGTAGATGGTAAAAGCGAAGGGGCCCTGCACACCGATTGATGTGCAGAGCCCCCGCTTTCCTGTTATTGCCAATCGTTGCAGATTTGCGTTGCAGAAAACCAGGTTTCCTGCAACGCCTGCTGTCAGGCGATTGTCACTGTGGCGCCGCCAGTGATTTCTGTCAGGGTGCTAATCCCTGTGAGCTGGATCATCTGATCGTCCACGCTGTTATCCGTCTGTGCGCCAGTGAAATAGACGTAGGTATTGCCGCTGTCTACAAACATTGCAGCCGTATTGCTCAATCCATCCAGTTCAGCATCTTCCTGAATTGCGGCAACTTTCAGTGCCAGAGAATTATCGTCGGCATGGAAGGTTATCAAACCACCGGCATCGGTTTGTACGTTTGTCCCCGCAACTGCAGCCGTTGCATCGATGCCAGGCAATGCGACTGCTACGCCAAAACTCAACACGTCGGCGCCGGCACTATTGAAGTCAGTGATTATATCCAATGCGGTGCCGACGATTGATCCGTCGGTACCAAATTCGAATTCATCGACTCCGCCGCCACCGGTCATGGTGTCTGCACCGGTACCACCGGTTATCAGGTCGTTGCCGAGGCCGGCGCTGATTACATCGTTACCTGCGCCTGTGCTGATAGTGGCGGACTCAGTGGCCGCTCCAGAGGTTGTGACCTGATCATCACCACCGGCTGTAGTGATCGTTTGCGCACCCGCAGCGGCGTCTGCGACGATGGTGACGTCGCTGTCGCTGGTGCTGGTGATAGTCTGCGATCCCGCCGCCAGTATGGTTGCCTCTACCGAGACAAGATTGCCGCCGTTGATAGTGCCGATGGTCTGATCGCCGGCGCCATTGATAGTCGCATCGACTGTGGTAAGGCCGACGCCGTTAATAGTCTGGGCGCCCGCCTCAATCGAGAGTGCGGTCACTGTCGATGTCCCGGAACCGGTCGTTATGGTGTGCGCACCCGCGCCGGTGGTTGTCGTTTCGATCGTTGTCGCGCCGGTAAAGGTTGTCATCGTGACATCGATCGCGCCCAGCAGGGTTTGCACGGTGATATCGACACCGTTTGCCGCGAATGCAGCTTCGAATGCGGCGCCAGTGGTAATAGACTGCGCCCCGGCACCGGTCGAATTGAAGAAAATTTCCTCAAAGTTGGTCTTGTTCAACCAGAGGTTATCAGGGGGCGTACTCGCCTCTGCCCCGGTCGTGATAACCAACCTGTCTATGCCGCCGAGTCCGTCGAGGATGTCACCGGTATGGAAGGTGTAGGGTCCCGCACCGTCGCCATAGGTGCCCGAGAATGTGTCGTCACCGGCGCTACCATCGATCTCCTCAGCTGTAGCGTTCGTTAATTCGACCGTCAGTCCTGCCGGGGGAACGTCGGGATCTTCGCTGTCGTCGGGATCTTCGCTGTCGTCGGGATCTTCGCTGTC
>JBBDSI010000008.1:4866-21259 GCA_040905005.1 Pseudohongiellaceae bacterium | reverse complement strand
ATCTTCGCTGTCGTCGGGATCTTCGCTGTCGTCGGGATCTTCGCTGTCGTCGGGAACTTCGCTGTCGTCGGGATCTTCGGCGCCAGCGAACCCGCTAACGGCGCTATCGAAGCTGCCGTTGTTGGCACCCGCAACCAGTGCGTTGGTAGCGCTTCCCTGGGCGACGTCGTAGGCCTGGGCCAGCATGGTGAAGTCGGTAGCTGCCGCGGCTGAGGCGTTGCTGGCCCCGGTAACCTGCGCGATTTGCGCCACTTCCCCGGCCGTAAAGTCAGAGCCGGTGGCGGTACTCGCCGCCTGAATAATAGCGCGTACGGTTGCAAGATTGCTCAGATCGAGGCTCGCGAGTGCGCTACCAGCGACGCCAATTGCTTCCGCAATGGCAAGGGAGACTGCGGCGCTGGCGCTCTGGATGGTCGCACCAACCGTCGCGGCATCAATGACAGACCCAACCTGGGTGATGATATTGGCAATCTGATTGGACGCTGTCTGCACCTGCAGGGCAACTGCTTTTTCTGCTGCAGTCGCGGTGCTGCTGGATAAAACCGCCAGTGGGTTATAGGACAGCAGATTAATGTTTGTTGGCAGGCCCAGGGCAACCTGGATTGAGGTAGTGGCCTCAAGTACGCTACCGGCCACGCCCGATGCGACCATCGCTTCGATCATGGTGGTGATCGGGTTAACGACCGTAACGCCGGCGGGCGCGCTGAGCACACCCTGAAAGGCATTGCCGGTCACCAGATCGGTACCGCCATGGACGATGATCTTGCCGTCGGCTGCGCTGTTCGGTAACTCGAAAGTACCCCCTGCGCTGCTCGTGGTAGTCCATTCTCCGCTATTGAGTCGGCCATCGCGATTGGAGTCGGCGAAAACCGTGGCGTTTGCGAGATAGCCGTCAATGGTGGCACTGACGCCTGTGGCCGAAAGGTTGTTGACCAATTCTTCCAGACCACTGATGCCGTTTTCAAGACTGGTGCTCGAAGGGCCAATATTCTGCAGCAGCGTGCGCACAGCCGCGGTGACACCCGGGCCAGTAAAGGCGGAGGGGCCCGGGGCAGCAGCGAAGAAGGCAGCTTTGTTGGTACCAATTAATATTCCACTACTTAATATTCCACTACCGGCAGAATCCTCCAGAACTTGCAGGAAATGCGAGGCAGCCTCAGCACGATTGTCCAGTGTCACGCCATGCGGGTTGTCCGCGGCTACATTGCTCAACAGGTTCAACAGCTCGGAACCGGTATCTATGCCTGCTGCCTCAAAGTCGTTGATAATTGCCTGTGTCTCAGCGTCGGACAGTACAACGCCAAAGCCGTTGATTGCTATGTCCTGAAATGTGGCGATAGACCCTTGCGCGGCAACACGCTGGCTTATAAAGCTGTCCAGGAGGGCGTCCAGAGATGCCATTCCTCCGGCTTGAGAAATCATCGCGTTTAATTCGGCGATTTGACTCGCATTAGCCGCCGAGCCAGTAGCAAGAATAACGAGTTTTTGAAAGTACAAATCTTGGTGCGATTGAGTATGTGCCATTTGATTATATTCCGATTGATAAATTCCGTGATTAGTAATGTGTTATCAGGAATTATTGATACGTTATTAAAAATTACCCTGTTCTCTTAACCACTTGCTGGTAACCACTTGCCGGTAACCACTTGCTGGTTCATCGCTCAGATAAGCTCCTGTGCTACATTGACAACGGATGCTACGGGAATTTATTCCCCCCAACGAGCGGATTTTTTGACCTTTTATTACTATATTTGCCTTTTACGCTTCGACACAAAGGATCGGGGCTGAAGCTGGCGCCAGCGCGGTGGCCTCCGCACACTTCGCGCGAATAGGGGTGGAGTGGGGACGTTGCCTGAGGTACTGCGGAACCAAAATGACCCAACGCCTGAAAACTTTCGAATTCAGTTTGGTAGTCTTGACCGTCGCTATTGGGTAATGGCTTATGATTGCCGGATAGCCAGCGTTACTGGAGACAGTAGCGCTACTGAGGGACGGTAAGCTTAACAGAAACTCGGTAGTTGTCATATTGATATTATTGACCTAACAGACAAGTTAGAAGGTACTGGAGTACCTAAGGATTAGTGTTTCTCCTGCTCATACCAGTATTTGAGCTGCTCCAGGAGCTGTTGCTGCCTGCCTCCATTAAAGCGCCACTCACACTCCTTCAGGAACCAGTAGAAACTCTCTTGCTCGATACCGTTGAAGCGACGGAGATGACGCTTCGCCTGGCTCTAAAAATTCTCTATGCCGTTGATATGGCGGGGGATACCCGGTCAAAATCGAGTGCTTAACTCGTTTGTGCCTGAAGTCACTCAAATCGTACATAGGGTCTCGCCTACACCACCGAATTCTAGGGAAACGGCTAACGTACGTCTGTTAGCTAGCGCACATATAAGTTTGGATTTCGCGTTGAGCACTCGCCGTTTGCTCCAGCCGTTCTGGAATTCCCTGCGTTGGGGCTACCCATTATCAGTTTTTCAGGGTTATCCCTGATTTTCTTCTCTTCGCCTTGTTTGCCAGAATTTAGGGCTATCCATTCTGGGAAATAGTGAGCACCGCCATGACAAAAGCAGGAATTCGATGTCTCGGGCCAATCCTTGCAGTACTAACTGTGGCAGGGTTATTCCTTGCCTCGACCGCCAGCACACAGCCGTCATTGACCCGAGAGCGAGGCATAACGCTGATTGACCTCGGTACGCTAGGCGGGCAAGACAGCGGCGCCTGGGGGCTTGACGAAGAAGGCCAGGTAGTGGGATGGAGTCATCTCCCTTCCGGAGAGCGCAGGGCGTTTACCAGTTGCGAGGACTGCACAATGCAGAGTCTCGGCACGCTCCCAGGAGGCAGCGACAGCGTCGCTACAGCGGTAAGCGGCAACGGACAGTGGCGTATCGGCAACAGCGGCATCAATGCCTATGGCCCAGGCTTCAGCGAGTTTACTCAGGGTTTCATTGTGGGCGACGGCGACATGGAGGCAGTGGGAGCCTTATTCTGTCCCTGCAGTGTCAATGTACGCCACGGGACAAGCGAAGCATTTGGCGTGAACGACCTGGGCACGGTGGTGGGCTGGTCGCGCTCACCCCGCGCGAATTATTACCACGCCTTCATGTGGAAAGATGGCGACATGGAGGACATCAGCGAAACCGGCCTCGGAGACCCCTCCTACAGCCGTGCCTTCGCTGTCAACAACAGGGAACAGATAGTCGGGGATATCGCCCGGGACGACGCGCTGACTTACGTAGATGTGGACCGGTCCGCCTTCCTATGGGAGGCCGGGACATTTACCTATCTGGCTCACCTGCCGGGATATTCCAACAGCACAGCGGTAGCGATCAACGAAGAGGGACAGGCCGCTGGCTGGTCCGGCAATGCAGACTACTCCGCCACCATCGCGGCTTTCTGGTCCGACGATCAGGTTAGCAGTATTGGCGTACTGGATGGTGACGGCAACAGCCGGGCATTGGCGGTTAATGATAGCGGCCAGGTAGTTGGCTGGTCCGGAAGCGCGGGAAATGATTCGCGCGCTTTTTTCTGGCAGGACGGTTACTTGCTGGACCTCAATTCACTCCTGCCCCCCGAGGCCGCCTGGCGCCTCATAGAAGCCAGAGATATCAACGACCGGGGCATGATTGCAGGCACTGCATTGAAAGGTGCCGAGCTGAGAGCTTTTCTGCTGATTCCGCCATCGCCACAGCGTCTGTTGAATTCGGCCCGCAGAGCGGCTGGACCCGCAGCGCGTAGACCCGGACGTGCACCCTGATACCGATTACAGGTTGAATTGAAGAAGGCGAAGGAAGTAGTTCTTTGCGGCTTTTCTAACTGGCTACTCCTTCGCGGCTTTCTCCCTGGTCTTCATCACCGTATTCCTCTTTGCTGGTGGCAAGCCCATCATCTCTGCGATCCTGGCCGTCGACTGCTGCCCGCCCCCCCTACTCGCAACGGAGTTTTACCCCCGCTGCTTCCAGGCGTGAAAGACAGATGTCACATCGGCACGCCAGACTGGTGATATTTTAGTGATTGCCAGCGCTTCCAGATTGGTCAGGATAACGGCGACGACGGCAATGTAGGCAGGGATCAGGGACCAATCCATGAACAGGCATATCACTGCTACCAGCGTGAGAAACCAGGACGTTTTCGCCGCACGGGTGTGGTAGCTGGGCCAGCGCCGATACTTGATCAGGCCGGCCATGGTCGAGAGTCCATAGCTGCCCAGGGCGACGGCGATCCAGGGAAGCTCGGCACTGAGGGTGGCGCCATACATCCATAGCAGTCCGAAAGCCAGCGCCGCATAGAGCGCAGCATCCGCCCAGCTATCCAGTCTCGCGCCGATAACGGTACGCTGATTGAGCAGGATGGCGAGCTTGCCGTCGAACCAGTCGGTCATGGCAAGAAATACGAACATCCAGAGAAACAACTCGCTTTGCCCTGCTACGGCAACCGGTACGAGCAGGATGGACCCGGCCAGTCGAATCAGGCAAATAGCATTGGGGATCGTCAGCAGCCGGTTGGAGATTAAAATGTCCGGCTCCGATGTTGGGCTGTCTGGGCAGTGATTTTCCGGTCGCATCAATCTATCCACCAGATGACGAAGTAAATGAACACCGGCGCGGTCATGGTGAGGCTGTCGATGCGGTCGATTATGCCACCCATGCCGGGTAACAGCCTGCTGCTATCCTTGACACCGGCATCGCGTTTGATGGCGGACATGTTGATGTCGCCAAAATAGCCGGCAAAGGAAATCAGCAGGGCAATCAGTACCGGTGCAATAATACTCTGCAGCGAGGCTGGTAGGGGAATTGGTCCGGCAGCGTTGAGGCTGGTAAGCCACGGCGCCAGCAGCGGTGCCAGGATAACAATCACCAACATGCCACCAAAAAAGCCTTCCAGCGTCTTGTTGGGTGATATAACCGGCGCAATAAGGCGGCGTTTATGCTTACCGAAGCGGCGACCCACAATGGCCTGGAAGATGTCATCGCATTCGGTCAGAATCACGAGAAACAGGAACCAACCCACCGCTCCCAGCGGCCCACCCTGAGTCTCCGGACGGATGAAGACATAGGCCGCATGGGACACGCCATAGCCGAGAAACATGATGCCCCAGAGGAATCCTCCGGCGGCACGAACATAACCTTTGGGCTGATCCCCGATTAACATCAATACCGCTATAACAATGGGCGCAGCCACCGGCAGGAATACCGGGTAAAGGGAGTCGGCCCCGAACAGGATCAGGGCATAGTTGACGAGAATGAGCAGGTAGCCGGCCCGAATAGCCAACCTGTCTTCGGGTCGCGGGGCAAGCATTCGAGTGATTTCGTACCAACCGGTACAACTGGCCGCGGCAAGCAGCATGCAGATACCCGGTCTTCCGGCAAGCAGTGCAGCGCTCACCGCCAGAGCCAACATCCACCATGTTCGCAGACTCAGGAGTCGCTTGCGTCGGAGTTCCGCTTCCGCGTTGCGTAGACTGATAAAACGTGCGATCGAGCCAAGGACCAGGCTGATGAAGAGAGCAGCGAGGGCCCAGTAGAGTGCAGAAGGAGACGCTGTGATCATGGTTACTCCTGTTCTGGTTTCTGAAAGATAATCTCATTGGAGTCAGTCGTGGTTCCCGGCAATCCGAAATGACGTATCAGCCAGCGAACCAGCAAAGGTAACACCCCACAGCCGATGAGTGCCAGAATCAGCGGCAGGTCGATCAACGATTCAGGGCCGGTGGCCGCCAGCTCCTGCAACGATGGGAGACGAATACCCACATAGATCCAGATGATATTGGCAGGCATTAGCCCCACCACTGTGGTCCAGAAGAAAGTCCAGGCTCGCACCCGGCTTGCACCGCTCACCGGATTAACAATGGAGAAGGGCGCATGTGCCATGCGCAATGTCAGCAGATAGAAGGCCCCCTCCTTTTCCAGGTGTCTATTCATCAGCACGAGGAAGCCGCCATAGCGACGCTCGATCGCCGCCTGAAACAGGTATCGGCTCAGTAAAAATATGGCCATGGCGGCTATTGCGAGACCGATCGATACCGTAATCAACGCGGGCCAGAACCCAAAGAGCCAACCCCAGACAACAGCCTTGCCCCCTGTCCCGGGCACAAAAGCCAGCAGCAGATAAACCGCGAATCCGCTAAGGAAGGAACTCCAGGGATTCTGGGCAATGATTTCACGAATCTGACCTTCCTGAATCACGATCTCGTCCAGCGAGACATTTTGTTTTACGAACCAGGCCAGTAGCACGAGCACAGAGACAGCCAGGACGAAGATGATCGGCTTACGTAAGCGCTGTGTGGACGACGGCCGACTCATGGGGAACCGGGGTTAGGGCAGCCCGACGCGGAATGGCCGGCCGGGACGGGGAAAGACATGCTTGCTCAGCGGAGCAAATTTTCCTTCTCTTTCGTAATAGAGAAAGTGGGTGACCGTCAGTGTCTCCTCACTGGCCTCTATCAGGTTGAAGGTATTTTCGTCGCGTTCGCTGCCTTTGCCACGACTGGAGGTTGTGGTCCCGCATTGTACGATGATGACACCCCGGTCGCGGTGATGACCGGAAAAGAAGTTCAGGGAATTGCCGATGTAGGACCGGTGCAAATGCCCTCCCAGTATCATTTCCACGCGCTGATCGACAAAACTGTCAATGGCGCGTTTCGAACCAGGCATGGAAATATCGTAGACGCGATCATGGCCAGGTGCGAAATGGTGATGTGCGACAACGATGCGCACCTTGTCCGGCGAGGCATCGGCAAAGGCCTCGGCCGCATACTGCAGTTGCCGCCGGTCGATACGACCATTGGAAATGCTGCGTCGGGGCGATGTTGAATCCAGCCCCACCATGACCACGTTGCCGACATGCAGGACCGGATTGAGCTCGGGTGAAATATATTCGCGGTACAAGGCATGGGGCCTTATAAGGCGTTCGAAAACGCGCCAGAGGGCAACGTCGTGGTTACCGGGGATTACCAGGTGGGGCACATCCGGCAGACGCTTGAAAAAATCGCGCGCCTGCTCGAACTGCTGGCGTTTGGCGCGCTGGGTCAGGTCACCGCTTATGACCACTGTATCGGGTTCCAGGGCAGGAATAGAGCGCAGCAGAGCCTCGGCCACGGCCGGGACAAACGGCGGGCCGAAATGCAGATCCGAAATGTGAAGAATTCTCGTTTTCATGGTTGCCACCCTACAGGCTCGAATATTGCCGGATATTGACCGTCGATAATAGTCCACCGTATTAGGGACCCTCTGATTAACATGCTGCCGGCGCAGGAGCACCGCGGACCCATCTTCAACACACTGGCCCGACCCATTCGTGTACGCCACTGAGGGGTTCGGATGCCCTGAAGCTCAGTTGTCCGGCCTTTCCTATCGGCCACGCCTTATATACGAATAGGAATGGTTATCATTTGTATTTCTATTTGCCAACTGGTACGCTTTGCACACGTTTCAGGTATTGCCCCGCGCCGAAGGCTATGGGGCCTACACTCAACCCGCAGGAACCTAATCCATGACCGTGCAGAAGACACTATTCCGCCCCTCAATCATCGCCATCGCTTTCGGCGCCGCCGCCAGCCCCCTCGCTTCCGCGCAGGAGCGGTCTGTCGAATTCGAGGAGGTGGTGGTCACCGCCACCCGCTCGGCCAAGCCCCTCAGTCAGATTCCCAATACGGTCACCCTGATCGACCAGCGCGATCTGGTGCAGCAGATCAATATCAACAATGACCTGTCCACCATCCTCGGCAACCTGATCCCGAGCTTCGCCCCCAGCCGCCAGAAGATGACCAGCTACGGCGAGAGCCTGCGCGGCCGCGATCCGCTCTACATGGTCGACGGCGTGCCCCAGTCCAACCCCCTGCGTGACGGCTCGCGCGACGGCCACACTATCGATCCGCTGATGCTGGAACGCGTGGAAGTTATCCATGGCGCCAACGCGATTCACGGCCTCGGCGCCTCCGGCGGCATCATCAACCTGATCACGCGCCGCCCCGCCGAGTCATGGCAGCAGAGCCTGCGTCTGGAATCCACCGGCCAGGAGGAAGATCTGGGTGAGAGCTTCGGTTACGGCGCCAACTACTCGGTCTCCGGCCGCGCCGGCAATGCCGACGTGCTGGCCAGCCTGACCTGGCGCAGCGCCGGCATTAACTACGACGCCGACGGCCGCATCGTCGGCTTCGACAACGCCCAGGGCGACACCATGGACGCGGACACGCTCAATGCCTTCGTCAAGTCCGGCTACGAGTGGGACGACCAGCGCCTGGAGCTGACCCTGAACCGCTTCGAGTTGGAGGGTAACAGCGACTGGGTGGCCGTAAGCGGCGATATTGACCAGGGCATCCCCACCACCGCCGAGCCCGGCACGATTCCCGGCGAGCCGGTGAGCAACGAGGTCACCATGGTCAGCGTCGCCTACAGCAACGCCGAGATCCTCGGCCACGAGATGCGCCTGCAAGTCTATAACCAGGACTTCGCCGGCACCTACGGCGGCGGCACCTACGGTACCTTCCAGGATCCGGCCTTCGGTGCTTCGGTGTTCGATCAGTCGCAGAACAATTCCGACAAGACCGGTTTCAAGCTGACCATGAACCGGGAACGCCTCGGCGAGCTGCCCCTGGGTCTGGTCTGGGGCGCGGACTATCTCGAGGACGAGACCTATCAGCAGTTGGTGCTTACCGGCCGCAACTGGGTGCCCGCCACCAATTACGCCAACCTGGCGCTGTTCGGGCAGTTGGAATTCACCGGCATCGAGCGCCTGACTGTTACCGCCGGTGTGCGCCACGAGGACTCCGCGCTGGAGGTGAATGACTTCAGCACGCTGTATTCCTACAATGGCGGCCAGTTTGTTGCCGGCGGCGAGCCCGACTTTAGCGATACCCTGGGCAACCTCGGTGCGACCTATCAGCTCACCGGTAACTGGCGCGCCTTCGCCAATATCTCCGAGGGTTTCTCGATGCCGGACGTGGGCCGGGTGCTGCGGGGTATCAACATCCCCGATCAGGACGTGGAGACCTTCCTGAACCTGGAGCCCATCATCACCGAGAACACTGAGTTGGGAGTGGAGTTCAGCAACAGCTTCCTGAATGCACAGCTCAGTTACTACGATTCCGAATCCGGCCTCGGCCAGCGCCTGCAGGCCAACGCCGACGGCATCTACAGTGTGCAGCGCGAGCGCACAGAGATCGACGGCATCGAGTTCCGCGCCCAGTGGCTGCTCGGCGCGAGCGATACGCTGGGCCTGCGCTACGCCCATACCGACGGCCAGTACGACGCCGATGACGACGGCACGGTGGATACCGACCTGGCCGGCGCCAATATGTCGCCCAACCGGCTGAATCTGAGTTGGGAGCACAACTGGAGCACTGCACTGTCTTCACGCCTGCAGCTCAATCACCTGCGCGATCGTGACTTCCGTAATGCCGCGGGGGTGGTAAACAGTCAATTCGAAGGCTATACCACCGTGGACCTGTTCCTGGAACATGAGGGCGCGGGCGGCACCGTGAGCCTCGGACTGCAGAATCTCGGCAACGAGGATTACTTTACCTATTATTCCCAAACCCTGGGTAACGACGGCCGCAACTTCAAGGGCTACGGTCGGACCATCAACCTCGCCTGGCGGATGAACTTCTAAACAGACGCGAACGAGATGCGCGGTCTTCTGGTAACGCTACACAAGTATATGGGCCTGATACTGGGCCTGTTGCTCAGTATCACCGGCCTGTCGGGCAGCCTGATCGTGTTCGACCGCGAGCTGGACGAGTTTCTCGATCCGGCCACGGCCGATTTCGAGCCGGCGACCACGCTGGCACCGTTCGACGTGGCCGTCGCCAACGCCAGGGCCGCGGTAGACAATGGCACCGAGCCCACGCGCCTGATGCTGGGGCGTCACGCCGGCGCGCCGCACATCGTGCGCTTTCCCACCCCACCGGGCGCGCTGGGACCGATCGAGGTGAGTATCGATCCCGGCAGCGGCGACGTGCTCACGGTGCGCCACTGGGGTGAATACCCCGTCACCTGGATCTACCGCCTGCACCTGAATTTCTTCGGCGGCGAGCGGGGTGAGCTTCTGGTGGGCATCATGGGGTTCTGCTTCCTGTTCTTCTGTCTCAGCGGCATCATCATCTGGTGGCCACGCACGGGTAAATGGCGCCGGGCATTCACGGTCAGGCGCCGGGCCGGTACCTTCCGCCTGAACTTCGACCTGCACAAGGTCCTCGGCCTCTACTTCCTGCCGGTGTTCATCCTGCTGTCCATCACCGGGATAGAAATAGTCTGGCACGAGCCGTTCGAGCGCGTCGTCGCTGCCGTGCTGCCGGTGCAGGAGGCCCCTGCCCCGGTATCCACGCCCGTCGCTTCGACAGCGCCGGGGACCACACCGTTAAGCATGGACGAAGCGGCCGCACGCGCACGCGCCGTGTTTCCCGGTTCGCGTATTGGCAGGCTGTACACGCCGTCCTCGGCGGAAGACGCCTGGGAGGTGACCTTCATGCATCCGGGCGAGCGCTGGCGCGAATACGGCGCCAGTTCGGTCTACATCGATCAGTATGGCGGTGAGGTGCTGGCGGTGTGGGACGCGCGCGAGCTGTCAGCAGGCAGCACCCTGCTCACCTGGATGTTCCCCCTGCACAACGGCGATGCCCTGGGCCTTGTCGGCCGCATCGTCGTCTTCATCGCCGGCCTGCTGCCGGCGGCGCTGTTCGGCACCGGCGTCTACATGTGGTGGTACAAGCGCCGCCGGCGCGTTCGGGAAGAACGCCTGAGCGCTCTGCTGGCCGACTGATGCCGGAGCCGTTCATTGCTCACATCGCCGCGCCGTGCAGGTAATCCACGGCCAGCGTGCTCATGGCGCGCACGCCCGGGAGCAAGGCGTCTTCGTCCACGTAGAAGCGTGGCGAATGATTGGGGATGGCCTCGGAGGCGGGTACGTCCAGCGGGCGGCCACCAATGAAAAAGAAGAAACCCGGCACCTCTTCCTGATAGAAGGAAAAGTCCTCCGCACCGGTAATCAGCGGTGACTCGTTGACGCTGGCGCTGCCGTACAGGCGTTCCAGCGTGGGGCGCATGTGCTCCGTGAGCTCGGCATCGTTGAAGGTCACGGGGACGCCCGGATAGATCACCAGCTCCGCACTGGCGCCGGCACTCCGGGCGATGCCATTGATGGTGCGGCGCATGCGCTCATGAATGTTTTCGCGCATGTCCGGGTCGAAGGTGCGAATGGTACCGGTGAGCGTGGTGTCGTCGGGAATGATGTTGTTGCGCACGCCGCCATGGAAGGTGCCGACGGTGATCACGGCGGGCGCCTGGGTGATGTCGGTCTGACGGCTGATGATGGTCTGCAGGCCCATCACGATCTGTGAACTGACGACGATGGGATCGACGCCGGCCCAGGGCCGGGCGGCATGGGTCTGGCTGCCGCGCACGTTGACGTCGAAGCGCTCGGCGCTGGCCATCATGCCCAGGGGGCGGAAGCCGACCTCACCCACCGCCCAGCTCTGGGTGATGTGCAGGCCGAATATCGCCTCCACATCCGGGTCCAGCAGCACGCCCTCGTCCACCATCATGCGAGCTCCCCCGCCCTCCTCCGGCGGCGCGCCCTCCTCGGCGGGCTGGAAGATGAACCTGATGGTGCCGGGAATCTGCTCGCGCATGGCGCTGAGGATCTCCGCCGCGCCCATGAGGATGGCCACGTGAGTGTCGTGACCACAGGCGTGCATCACGCCCACATCCTGACCGTTATAGGTAGTGCGCTCGGTGGAGCGGAACGGGTAATCGCTCTGCTCCACCACCGGCAGGGCATCCATGTCGGCGCGCAGCGCCACGGTGGGCCCGGGCAGCCCGCCTACGAGCGTGGCCACGACGCCGGTATACGCCACCTCCGTCTCCACCTCGAGCCCGAGCGCGCGCAGATGCTCGGCGACAAGTTCCGCGGTGCGGAACTCCCGGTTGCTCAGCTCCGGGTGCTGATGGATATCCCTGCGCCAGGCGATGACCCTGTCTTCGATGGCGCCTGCGCGGCGGGCAATCTCGTCATCGAGGCTGCCGGGCTGGGCCAGAAGTGAATGCGAGGTAAAAAAAGCAATAACAATCAATAGCTTGACGGGCAAGGCAGACGGTATATGGGACGATTTATGGGGCGATTTATAGGACATAGGCGCTCCAGGCATTTGCGCTAGTTTCCCGCATTATGACCGAGCGGGCGGATTGCGCCAAGCCAGTGTCCTCGCCGACCAATTCTGGTGGTTTTACGCTTTCGCGAAATTCACGTATAACTTCCACAGCAATAAGGAAGGGAGCAAGATGCGCATTCTGATAGGCACACCCGCCTTTGGCGGCATGGTACACCTCGGCTTCGTCAACAGCCTGATGGACTTTCAACGGCACGGCCTGCCCTTCTCTCTTGCCTCGATCGGCAATGAGAGCCTGATTACACGGGCGCGCAACTCCATCGTCTCCTATTTTTATAGCCGTCAGGAGCATTACTCGCACCTGCTATTTCTCGACGCCGATGTGCATTTGCCAGCGGCCGGGCTGCAGAAGCTGCTGGGTTTCCAGCGTGATGTCGTTGCCGCGCCGGTACCCCTGAAAACACTCGGCGGGGATGGGAATACCCGACACAGCTTTGCCGGTTTCGGCAACAAGGTAACCGACAATCTGTATGAGACTGCCGAGGCGGCCACCGGCGTTCTGCTATTATCGCGCGATGCCGTCGTCGCCCTCGTGGAGGCGGCGAAAGCAGAGGGTCGCGAATACAGCAACTGGAGCGGTTACGACAACAGCGCCACGCTCACCGAGATGACGATGTATGACGTCTTTCGGGTAGGCGCCGTCGATGGCAGATACGTATCGGAGGATTTCTGGGCTTGCCGGAAGCTGCGCGAACTCGGATTCACCATCCACGTCACGGATGCCGTGCAGGTGACCCACTATGGCATGCACGGATTCCGCTAAGCAGCATCCGTGCTTGCCTGGTGATTTCAGTCGTCCGGGCTAGAACGTGCCGCTCATGCGCAGGGTGAAGACCCTGCCGGTGGTGGAACAGCGCTTCTCCAGTTCCTTGAGGATGCCGTCGCGGACGTGGCCGTCGAAGCGCAGACGCTCACGGCAGGAAGCGCCGTCATTGAAATTGCGCACATCCAGGCGCAGGGTGGTGCTGCCGAAGGCAACCCATTCCACGAAGGCCATGGCGAACGGGTCGCGCGTGTCCGATTCGATATCGAAGATATCGTAGCGTCGCAGGTTGCCGTCGAACTGGTCGTTCCAATTGATGCCGTAGTTCACACGCCAGCTCGGAATATCGTGGCGAAAGCCAAGACCGATGCTGCCGCGCTCGAAGTTGTCGAAGGGACGGTCGATCCCCAGGAAGGGATCGCGGACCTCGGAGGTACGCACGGTGGCGCGGGTGGTCACCAGCAGATTCGGCATGTTGATAAACTTCATGCGTGTGCTCGAGCGCAGTTCGCCCACCCACATGTCGCCGGTACCGATGTTGCCCACCGCGGATACCAGTTTGTCGTCCGAGGGCGACACGTCGATGCGCTGGCGAAAGTCCTTGTGGTGATGCTTGTAGATATTGGCGCTGACGACGCCGATGTCGTCGGGCAGCCGGTACTCGGCCGTGAAGTTGTAGTTCCACCAGTAGTCCGGGCGCAGGTTACGGTTGCCCGCCTGGGTGTTGGAATCCTCGTCGTCAGTGTCCGTCACGGCGACGAAGTCGATGAAGTTGATCTGACGGACGTTCTTCTCTACCAGCATGCGCAGCTGCAGTTGTGGCGTGATGTCGAAGCGGTAATCGAACTTGGGCTTGTAGTAGGTGAAGTCCCGCTTCTGGTTGAAGTCGCCGCGCTGCTCGATCTCGGAGTATTCATAGACCAGCGAGGTTTCCAGCGACATGCGCGGGCTGATCTGCCAATTGTGAATGGCGAAGGGCTCATAGCGCATCTCCTCCACCGTGGTGCTGGCATTGTCCACGGCCACCGGCACCAGGCCACCGAAATCTGGCGACGGCGTGCCGCTGCTCAGCGGCAGACCCAGGCGCAGCGTGGAATCCAGCACGGTATTGGCCGCCTCGGCACCGAACTCCATGTCCTGGTTGCCGCTCAGGTCCAGGGTATAGGAGGCGCGGGCGATGCGCTCGGTGATGACATTGCTCGAGTCCAGAAACAGGTTCTTGTACTCGCTGCCGTCACTGAACACGTCGAAACGCTCGCGCGTGGAGGCTTCATTGTTCTCGTTGGCGATGACCAGGGCCTTCATCCGGTTGCCGTTGGCGAAGCTGTGTTCGAAGTCGCCACCGACCTCCCAGTTGTTGCGGGTCCCGGGGGTATTTTCCCGCTCCTGGCGGGTCGGATCATCGCTGGCGGCGAGGTCGGTGGTGAAACGGGAGACCGTGGTCGGGTTGTCGTTCTCCGAGTAGAGTGCGTTGAAGCGGACGCTGGTGTTGGCGGTGAATTCGTAACCCACGTTCGAGGAGAGCGTGTAGGAGGTCTGATCACGAATACGATCCTCGACAACGATATCGTTGGGCGAGAAGTCGCCCAGAATGCTCTCCTCGTAGACTTCCTGGTGGTTGTAGCGCGGCTCCGCGGAGACGTTGAACAGGTAATTCAGGCGGCCCGACTGACCGCTGTAAGACAGCGAGCCCCCCGGCTGATATTCGCTGTCGTCGTAATAATCCGCGTTGATCTCGTAGGAGATCGAGGAGCTGGATAGCTCGGACGTCAGCACCACGTTAATGATCTGGGTGCTGCCGCGAATGTCCAGCTCGCCGCCGGTGCCGCGGATGATCTCCACGTATTCCACCTGGTCGGCCGTGATGCGGCCAAGCTGGTCCTGGGCATTGTTGTTCTTGCCCGCCGTGCGCTTGCCGTTGATCAGGATGTCCGTGCCGCCGCCGCCGCCCAGGCCGCGGCCGCCGCGGCTGGCGTTGCCGGGACCACCGCCACCCCGTGAGACATTGAGCCCGGGGATGCGATTGATCATGTCCGAGGCCGTGAGCGGCTGGTACTCGGTGAAATAGGACGCCGGGTAAACCACCGTGGAATCATCACTGTTGGTTTCCTGGGCCTTGAGCGCCGGGGAACCGAGCAGTAGCAGAGTTGACGCCGCGATACACGCGCGCAGGAAAGCGAACTGACGCCTGGGGCGGGCGCAATGGGCAATATTTCGCAACAGAGGACTCCTGTATTTATCGTTATTCGCAGGGCGGGGCGCGTGGGAACGCAACTAATGTATCGTCGCAGTATAGGCCAGTCATTAGCGCTCAACTGTGACAATTTGCAAGAATTGAGCACGGCCAGACACATTTGGCCCAGAAAATCCGCAGCCTATGGCGGCTGCTTACGATTTTGCCGGCCAGGGAGCCTCTCAGCCTGGGTCCGACAGGCTCTCAGAAATGCACGATCTGGCTGGGCTGACTGGCCAGGGCGACGTTGATCAACTCTCCCAGCTTGAGTTCGTTTTCATCCCGTATCTCCAGGAAATAACCGCGGATGTACGAGACGTCGCGATCCCGGTCATAGAAGAAGCCCAGCACTTTCAGTCGCGCCTCGATGACCTCGTCGTCCGGCAGTCGCATCTGACAGTCGGTGACGATTCGCGACTGCTTGAACTGGTAGGACAGGTTGCCATCGAAGCGGATCTTGGTGCCAGTGGCGGAGATGTCCTGCACCTTACCCTTCAGGCGCAAGTCATTAGTGAACAGGATGACATGGATGTCGTCGATGGCATTGGCGTCCACCCGCACTGCCTTGCGCAATTGATTGAAACGCGCCTGGCTCGGGTATTCGATGCGGCACTCGGAAAACAGGCGATTGGACAGTGCGTTGCCCTTGCCCCCGATCAACCGGGAATCGAACTGCAGGGAGATGCCCCCGCTCTGGGCGCGAAAAGTGACCGGATAGCCCGCCTGCAGGCCGGAATACTTCACCTCGCTGCCGACGGTGATGGTGCCTGCCTCGGGCTGCAGGGAGACCAGTTCCGTGGTGTGTGACGTGATGCGACGGCCCGTGGTCACCGAATAGCTGAAGCTCCAGCGATGGGATAGCGCCACGCGAAGGATCTCTGCGATCTCCTTCGGTTCCGTGACAGCCTGATTATTCTTGTTATCCGACGACTCCATTTTCCCGCCTTGCTAGACGACCACGATTATCGGCATTTCAGGCCACAGCTTTCTCCACAAGCAAATATTTGTAGGAAAATTCCCTGGAAGAAATACCTGTTAAGTCAGTAGCTTATACTATGCCCGACCAGCGGCACACCGGGAACGCCGATTTCGTGATACACATCACAAATCATCCCCGGAAAATCGCCTTTACCGCCGAATAAGCCCGACGGGCTCCTAGCGGGCTTTTTCGGCTTGCATCAAAACCTGCATGACCACGGCCCCCAGGGATTCCCGGGTATAGGGCTTGTTCACC
>JBBDSI010000008.1:0-4766 GCA_040905005.1 Pseudohongiellaceae bacterium | reverse complement strand
CAAAACCTGCATGACCACGGCCCCCAGGGATTCCCGGGTATAGGGCTTGTTCACCAGGGGCGCATCCAGTTCCACGCCGGCGTTCTCCTTGATCACGCCGGAGGGAAAACCCGAGGCGTAAATGACCTGGATATCGGGCAGCGATTGCCGTACGCGTTCCGCCAGCCCGGGCCCATTGAGCCCACCGGGCATGACAACATCGGTTACCAACAGGTCGACACGGTGATCGGCGGCAACAATCTGCAGTGCCTCCGCGCCCGTGGCCGCGGTGACCACCTGAAACCCCATGTCCGAAAGATAGGCCTCGGCGATCTCCAGCAGCTCTTCCTCGTCGTCGACGACGAGAATCGTGGCCGACCTGTCATCGAGCAGCGGCAGAACCTTGTTGCTGCGCAGCTCGCCCTGGATGATGCCGACTTCATTGCCGGCCGGCAGGTAGACGTTGACGGTCGTCCCCTCACCGAGCCTGCTGTCGATAACGATGTAACCATGAGACTGCTTGACGAAGCCGTAGATCATGGCAAGCCCGAGGCCGGTGCCCTTGCCCTTCTCCTTGGTCGTGAAGAATGGTTCGAATGCCCGGTTCAGCGCCTCCTCACTCATCCCGGAGCCTGTGTCCGACACGGCGATGTGCACGTAACGCTTCTCCCTGACCGTCGTCTGCGGGAGCACTTCCTCGATGTCTTCCCGGCTCTTCACGCCAGTGCTGATCACGAAGCGTCCACCGTGGGGCATGGCGTCGCGGGAATTGATGGCCAGGTTGAGCAGCATACCCTCGAAGCCGGACTCGTCCACGAGGATCGGCGGCAGGTCGGCTTCGAGCCGCAGGTCCATCTCGACATCCGATCCGAGGGTCTGCGGCAACATCTGCGACAGATCCTCGACCACTTCGTTGATCGCCACCGGCTTGGGTTGCAGGGGCTGTCTCCTGGCCACGGCCAGCATGCGCTTGGTGAGCTCGGCACCGCGCTCCGCCGCTTTCGCCGCCGTATTGAGGCGCTTCTCGACACGCTCGTCGCCCTTGACCTGACGCAGCGCCAGGGCGATGTTGCCGATGATGATGCCAAGCAGGTTATTGAAATCGTGCGCCATTCCTCCGGTAAGCTTACCGATGGCCTCCATCTTCTGACTCTGCCGCAATTGCGTCTCCATCAAGGCCTTCTCGCTGACATCGCGCAACAGGCAGATCATCAGGGAGCCCTCCGCCGTGTTGATGGGGGCGAGGGAAAACTCCACCGGAAAGAGTCGCTGGTTCTGCCCGACACCCTGCGCCTCCAGCGCTTCGCGAAAGACCTCATCCTCGCTGGCGCGCCTGCCTGCCTGCAGAGCCTTGTCGAACTCCCCGTGCTGCAGCCCGGAGATCAGGTCGAACAGGGGCTTGTTGATCATTTCCTCTCGGTCGTAGTCAAAAATCAACTCGGCCTGCCGGTTTACCAGTGTTATCGTCGCCTGCTCGTCGCAGATCAGTACGGCATCCGGCGCCGATTCGATGAACGTTCGCAACAGTCGCTCATTCTCCATCAGCGCCTGACGATTGAGCACCTGGTCGGTGACATCGTTAGCGATACCGCCGACTGCGATCAGTTCACCGTCCTGGTTGTACATGGGGAATCGCAGCGTCTTGAAATAATACATCACACCCTCGCGCTTCCAGCGCGTGTGAAACTCCATGGCCTCTTCATTGCCGATGACCTGCTTGTCCTGTTCCTCCATTGCCGAAGACGCATCGGTCGGAAATACCTCGTCGCGATCCATGCCCTCAAAATCGACCTCCGGAATGCCCGCCAGTTGCCGGCATTTCTCGTTGGCCAGATAGTAGGAGCCGTCGAGATTCTTTACGAACATGATCTCCGGGTTCTTCTCGAAAAAAGCGTCCTGCAAGAGATTGGCACGCTTGAAACGTGCCTCTTTCCTGCGCAGAGAGGACATGGTCGATGCCAGCAGCCAGGCGCAGAACATCGAGCCGGCGCCGGCGACAAGCAGCAACGTGGTCAACGGCAACCAGTGACTGCGCTCGGCCGTCATCAGCGCAACCGGATCAAGCAGCGAAGCCGGGATGAGTGATACCAGGCGCCATTCCTGCATGCTGGAACTACCGTCGGCGAGGTTTCGGGGCGCGACTCCAGTGGTAGACAGACAATCAAGCTGATTACAGATGCGGGCATAATTGACCATACCGGAATCGACCGTGACGGCGGTATCGGATTGCGCCAGCAGCGCCGCCCAGATTTCCGGGTGCAGCACGTTGAGGTTGTCGCGGGCCTCTACATTGGCGGTGAAGCGGAAGGGCTCATTGCCGGTGTGGCTGACCAGAATATCGCCGAAGGTGTCGATGACCCAGAAATCACTGACGTCGGTCTCCGCGAGTTCCTGATAGACAGACACGATGCGGTCGGCGCGATAGGCCAGCAGCAACATCGATTGCACACTGCGATCCTGGCCATACAGCGGCAGCGCGTAATAGATGACCGGACGCGGAGACGAGGTATCCTGCGCCTCCTGCATGCGGATCGCCGTGCCCAGTACCTGCTGATCGCTCTGCTGCAGGGCGAGCTGGAAATAGTCCTGTCCGGCATGGCCAGACAGGGAGGCAGTGCCCGCCTCACGCACTTCACCGTCCACCATGTCGAAACGAAGCACCTCGTCACCGTCTTCGGCCAGCACTGCGACAAAGTCGTAATTGCGGCGAAGCTGCATGATGTCGGCGATGGAATCGCGATTGATGTCGCCGGCGGAACTCCCCGGGGTTCGTTCCAGGAGCAGCGCAAGCATGTCGAAACGGGCGATGGAGAGCTCCTCGCGGATGGCCTCAGCCGCGTCGGAGAGCACATGATATTCCTCATCGGCTATCGCCGTGCGAATCTGCTGATAGGTGAAGTACAGATAACCGCCGATGGTGACGGCAAACACCAGGAAAATCGGAATAATCAGAACGAGAGCGAGACCGGATCGCGTATGCAGAACATGGTCGGCTTGCACCGGTGCGACCTGCTCCCTTGAGAGTCTTTCAGTCACCCGCTGCAAGGAATCCGCTGAGTCGTTTTCCTGGCTCATGATGGTTTACTCATCCCGGAAAGGCGGGCGAACCCGGCTGCCGGGCACAGTTTCCGGCTTTTCGGCGCACCCACTCAGGTACCGTATCGCGCCAGTTCGGAGATAGGTGTCTGCGCGGCGATCTCGGGACCCTCGGCCCAATCGAACTGACAACGTCTGACGAACTCGGCGATGTGCAGCGTGCTCACACCCCGGGCGCTGGTCTTCACCTGTTTGCGCCGAGCCATGGAAGTCAGCGAACTATAGGAGAATTCCAGCTCCATATTCGACTCGAAGCCCTGCTTGCCCTTGAGGAAGGACATATCCACCACAATCTCATCCATCGGCAGTTTATCGATCAGTGTGAGCAGTTTCTCACTGTCTGTCTCGGTAATAAACGCCGTCTTGAAGCCGGCGATGCGCAGGCGCGAAAGCGCCTCTATGGCGCCACTGCCCGATTCATTGATGCCCGCCTCTTCGGTTTCGATAACCAGGTTGGTCGCAGGAAAGCCGAATCGCCTGGTCGTTTCAGTGATAACCTTGATCAGGCTGTTGTCTTTGAGCATGTCACTGGCGAGTGGCAACACGAACTGAAGCTTCCGGGCACCTTCACCCAGTTGTTGCCATTGCTGCAACGCCTCGATCAGTAGCAGAGTCAACAACCCCTTGGCGAGCTGTTTCTCCCCGGCCCACTGGAACAGTTCGTCACCGCGCAGCTCCCCGCCGCCGTCCAGCCGCCAGCCGATCTCGAGTGCCACACGGCGCAATTCCCCACCGCTCTCTCCATTCCCACCGCTCTTTCCATTCCCGCCATTCCCGCCATTCTCACCATTCACACCGAGTAACTGCTGTGGGGCGAAATAGACGCTGGGGCCGTATTCTTTCTCCCATACTGTGCTATCGGGCACAGGTGCCGGGGCCGCCTGGCTTTCGCTATTCAAATAAGGCTTCAGGGCATCCTCAATCTGTTCAGGATACATGGGCTTGGTCAGGGTGCCGATGATATCGAGATTTTTATCCTTGCCCAGCGATTCGACCGTGTTCAGGGTTCGTTGATCCATGCCCGAGATCAGGACGATTCGTGCCGTGCACCCGCTCCGTGCCAACTCGCGAAGAATCTCGACGCCATCCGCTCCGGGCATGCGCAGGTCCAGCACGATTATGGACGGGTCCAGCGTCGCCACGCGGGCGACCACCTTGTCCCCCTCCTGGACGAAAGTGGCTTCGAAACCGATGTCTTCCGCCACGGCGGAGATGATCTCTCCAATCTCCGGCTCGTCATCGGCGATGAGGATTCGATTATTCTGCACCTGCTACTCCTTTAATTCGGGCAAGGCCCACTACTTGTATCGCTCGCTGCCCCTATACTTGAATGGTACAGGTAATGTCCCCCCGCCCGTGTAGTCCATTTTCCTACAATTGTACACCGGTCATTGCTATCGATGCGCTCGGAGTAGGCTAGGAGCCTGTCGGACTCAGGCGATCGTAGCGAGCATGGTGGGAGAGCGAGGCCAGTTTTTCGATCGTTTGAGGAGAATAGCCTTAGCTATTTGACGAAAAGGATCGGGAAAATGGGCCGCTCTCCAACCGGCGCAGTAGATCAGCGTGAGTCCGACAGGCTCCTAGGCCGACCCCGAAGCGACATCAGCATCGTCGACGTCCTGCACACCTGAGCATGGCCGCAGCCATCTTGGCCCGGGTTATTCGCGGGATTTCACACGACTTTGCGAGAG
>JBBDSI010000007.1:12417-13813 GCA_040905005.1 Pseudohongiellaceae bacterium | reverse complement strand
CATGTGTCCAGAATAATCGACAAATAAAAAACCAGTCAAGCCCCGACAACAAAAATAATTCCCTGCACCAACACCAAAACAAAGCCACACACCCAGCCGTTCTCTCCAAACACGGCCGCCCGTTCCCCGCTCCCACTCAATTGGGACTACCAGCTGATAAAAACGCTTAACCAGCTCCAGGCACAAGATCCCGGCGAACTCCCTTACAGGCAATAAACCAGCGGCAATCAAGTCCCGGCAGACAGCTTCGGGGCCAACAATAAAGGGCCAGCGCCGAGCGTAGCGAAAAGACCCGCGTAGCGGGGCTTCTTCGCGGAGGGAGGGCACCCTGGAAGGGCGCGGCCCGTTGGCCTCGAAGCTGTCTGCCGGGACGACCAGGCCGGAAAAGATCGAAATTTAAAGCAATGCCGAGACCTTACGCGCCCAGCTTGTAGTCCCAAAACCATTCCACTATGATTTGTCGCTTTTCCGCCAACTACTTTCCACCAACTACGCAAAAGCCCCATCCCATGCTGAACGAGAAGGATATCCGCGAACTGGTCGCCAGCCACGGCGCCGCGGTCAATGAAGGCCGCCCCATCAAACAACTGATCGCCGACGGCGAGATCCCCCGCCTCGAAGGCTGCACCGTGCTGGAAGGCAAGGTCTCCGACTCCGTCTTCGGCGAGGCGCTGGTGACGAAGCAGGGCCGGCCGCTGCGTCTGATGTTTCGCAACAACCGCATCTCCACCCACGACGTGAACCGCGGCGCCATTCCCTTCAAGGACCAGGTGCTGGCCTTCAATCACGATCATATGCTGCGCCTGGTCGCGGACGTACTGGGCACTTCCCAGTTCGCGGTCGCGAGCCTGGCACCCAGCTCCACCGTGATCCCGGCGGAGAACCTGAAGCTGATCAAGCTGGAGAACGTGCTGCGCCTTTACAACGCCGAGAGCTCCACCTCCACCTCGCTGTACCAGCACTGGCTGGCGGCGAAGGAGGCGGGGGAGTCGGTGCTGCAGTATGCCGGTCACGAGCTGGCGGTGGACGAGCTGGAGCCCAACGGCAGGCTGCCCTACCTGATGGACACGCCCAGCACCAAGGACGCCGTGGACCGGACCATCGATGCCGGGTACCTGTTCGATCAGGGCCTGTGCACGCCGGCGCAGTACAACCAGATCCGTAACGCCTCCCTCATGGCCTTCGGCATGGTGTCTCACTACCTGAGTACCCGCGGCATGGTGCTGGTGGACACCAAGACCGAGCACGGCCTCAATGCCGAGGGTAAAATCGTCTCCGCCGACGAGCTCTACACCATGGACTCCTCGCGCTTCTGGCGCCTGGACGACAACGGCGAGGTCATGACCCGCGACGGCAAGCCCGTTTCCTTCTCCAAGGAATTCGCCCGCGGCATGGT
>JBBDSI010000007.1:9760-12317 GCA_040905005.1 Pseudohongiellaceae bacterium | reverse complement strand
CCAACGGGACACGCGAGGTACCTGCATGCGGACCTGGCAACTACTGAGCTACTGCACCCTGGCGGTCGCGCTCGCCGCCTGTTCGGAGCCCGTGCGGCAGACATCGCCGGTCACCCTGGCCGACTACCAGCGCGCCGAGCGGTTCCTCGCCGCCAACACCGACGACCTGATCCGTAACAATATTTTGGCCCAGTACTGGCAGCCGGGTGAACGCCTGGTGTACAGGCGCTCCACTGGCGCCGGCTCGGAATATCGGATCACCGACCTCGCCACCGGCAGCACCACCTCACTGTTCGATCCGGTCATGCTGGCCGAGGCGCTGGCGGACTACAGCGACGACGAGATCGAGCCCAACGACCTGGCCCTGTCGGCCATCGAGGTGGCCGAGACGCTCGACGCCATGCACTTCGAGTTCGACGGCGAGCGCTACCGCGTTGATCTACTGAACCTGAGTGTGCAACCGGCGCCGCTGGCGGAGGACGACGAGTTCCTGTCGCCGGACGGGCGTCTGGCGGCCTACATCGACGAACACAATCTCTGGGTTCGCGACGTGAGTAGCGGCGAGCGCAGGCAGCTCACTTTCGACGGCGAAGAGCACTACGGCTACGCCACCAACAACGCCGGCTGGACCCGCGACGACGGGCCGGTGCTCAAGTGGTCGCCGGACTCGCGCAGGATCGCGACCTTCCGCCACGACGGCCGCGAGGTCGGCGAGATGGTCCTGTACACGACCGAGGTGGGACATCCGGATATCGACCTCTGGAAATATCCGCTGCCGGGCGACGAGCACGTCTTCCTGATCGAGCGCGTGGTGATTCACCTGCAGGACACGCCGCGGGTGGTGGCACTGGACCTGCCCCCGGACGCGCACCGTTCCACGGTCACCGACCATGTCGCCGACGGCGACGGCAACTTCCTGGATGTGGAGTGGAGCGACGACGGCGAGACACTGGCCTTCGTCTCCTCCTCGCGGGATCACAAGGTGGCCACCCTGCGCCTGGCGGACCCCGATACCGGCGCCGTGCGCGATATTCATACAGAATCGGTCGCGACCTACTACGAGTCCGGCGTCGGCGAGGCCAACTGGCGGGTGCTGCACGAGCGCGGGGAGTTCATCTGGTATTCCGAGCGCGATGACTGGGGCCACCTGTACCTCTATGACCTCGCCAGCGGCGAACTCAAACACCCGATCACCGCGGGTGACTGGCTGGTAAAGACGGTCGAGCACGTGGACCTCGATGCCGGCCGGCTCTATTTCATCGGCTCCAATCGCGAGCCGGGCGATCCCTATTTCGACTATCTGTATCGCGTGAACCTGGACGGATCCGGACTGACGCTGCTCACACCCGAGCCGGCCAATCACGAGATCACCTGGTCCGAAGACCACGCCTATTTCACGGATGTCCTCTCCACGCCCACCGAGCCGGGGCGGGCCCTGATTCGTGACAGCGACGGTAATGAGAGCGTGGCGCTGGAGGTGACTGACATCAGCGCGCTGCTGGACGCGGGCTGGGTGGCACCGGAGCCCTTCACCGTGAAGGTGCGTGACGGCGAGACGGATCTGCACGGAATTTTGTACCGACCGTCCAGTTTTGATTCCAGGCAACGCTATCCGGTGCTCAACTACCTTTATCCCGGACCTCAGTCCGGCAGCATCGGCACGCGCTCCTTCCGCGCCGCGCGCCGCGACAAGCAGGCCGTTGCGGAGCTCGGCTTCTTCGTCGTGGAGGTGGACGCCCTGGGCACGCCAGGGCGTTCGAAGTCCTTCCACGACGCCTGGCATGGCGACATGGGCGACAACGGCCTGCCGGACCAGATGGCGGCGATCCGCCAGCTCGCGGCGCGACATCCGCAGATGGACCTGGATAGGGTGGGCATCTGGGGCCACTCCGGCGGCGGCTTCGCCTCCACCGCGGCGATCCTGCGCTATCCGGAGTTCTACAAGGTCGCGGTCTCCGGCGCCGGCAACCACGATAATCGCAACTACGCGGACGACTGGGGCGAGAAATGGCAAGGCCTGCTCGAAGTCACCGAGACGCCGGAATTCGGGAAGCAGACCAACTACGACAGCCAGGCGAACCAGTTGTTGGCGGGCAACCTCGAGGGCAAGCTGCTGCTGGCCCACGGGTGGCTGGATGACAACGTGCACCCGTCCAATACGCTGCTGGTGGTGCAGGCGCTGATCGAGGCAGAGAAGGAGTTCGACCTGGTGGTTTTTCCAGAAGCCCGCCACGGCTTCGGTAACGGTCGCTATTTCATGAAGAGACGCTGGGACTATTTCGTGCGCCACCTCAAGGGCGTGGAGCCGCCGGCGGAGTTCCGCTTCGCCGATAACATCGAGTAGAGCTGCTTCGCCGCTGGATCGAGACACATTAGCTCCGATGAGGCACGGGACCGCTACAGAACCCCAGACCCAACTTGGCGTGCTTGGCGTCTTGGCGAGAGATATTTACGGGCTTCCCTCAAGTCGCTCGAGTTGATGATCGCCCGAGGCAGTGGTTTGGAACTGGAATCCCTTAATACTCTCGCCAAGACGCCAAGACGCCAAGACGCCAAG
>JBBDSI010000007.1:5932-9660 GCA_040905005.1 Pseudohongiellaceae bacterium | reverse complement strand
CAGAGTCAGAGTTGGTCTGCTAAAGACCGAATAGTGGGGTCGACGACATCCAACGCGCAGGCGATGACTGCGTTCAGAACAGGGTAGTTCATCCAGATTGAGCCAGCTCGTTTGCATGGTCAAAGTTGCTGGATTAAGCTGGTGCAACAACGTCACGGCGCGGGAACAATGAGAATAAGCACTCGGCTTTTGGGCCTCCGCTCAATCACTGAGCCAAAAACTACCGCCAATCAAATTGGGTTCGATCGGGCGTCATGATGCTGCAGATCGAACAGGCGCTGGCGGCCTTCGCCGGTTTCATGTGGGGGCCGCACCTGGTGATCCTGCTGGTGGGCGGCGGCCTGTTCTTCATGGCGCATTCGCGGATGCGGCATTTCCGCTACATGGGACACAGCGTCAGGCTGTTGCTGGGCAAATACGATGCCCGTGGCGACGAGATTGGCGGCGACATCAGTCATTTCCGCGCGCTCGCCACCGCCCTGGCCGGCACCATCGGCCTCGGCAACATCACCGGCGTGGCGGTTGCCATCACCGTGGGCGGCCCGGGCGCGGTGTTCTGGATGTGGGTGACGGCGCTGGTGGGCATCTCCACCAAGTTCTACACCGCCTCGTTGGCCATTCTCTATCGCGGCTACGATGACAGCGGCAAGCTGCAGGGCGGGCCGATGTACGTCATTCGCGAGGGCCTGGGGCGCCGCTGGTTGCCGCTGGCCTGGCTGTTCGCCTTCGCCGGCATGTTCGGCACGCTGCCGGTGTTCCAGATCAATCAGCTCGTGCAGGTTGTGCGCGACGTGATCGCCGTGCCCTCGGGGCTGGTCAGCGCGGACGATCATTTCGGCTTCGACCTGACCCTCGGCCTCGTGCTAACGGTAGTGCTGTTCGCCATCGCCGCCGGCAAGGTGAAGCGGGTCTCGGCGGTCGCGGCGGGGCTGGTGCCCACCATGGTGGTCTTCTATTTCCTGATGACGGCCGTCGTGCTGTTGCGCAATGCCGCCGAGGTGCCGGCCATGTTCGCGCTGATTTTCAGTGACGCCTTCAGCGGCGAGGCGGCCGCCGGCGGCGCCCTGGGGGCGGTGATTCTCATCGGCGTGCAGCGCGGTGTGTTTTCCAACGAGGCGGGCCTCGGTACCGAGTCCCTGGCCCACGGCGCGGCGAAGACCAACGAGCCGACCCGCGAGGGGCTGGTGGCCATGCTGGGGCCGATCATCGATACGCTGATCGTCTGTACCTGCACGGCACTGGCGATCCTGGTCACCGGGGTCTGGCAGGGCGATGCCATCGGCGTCACCCTGACCACCCAGGCCTACGAGCAGGCGCTGCCTGGATTCGGCGCCTATGTCATGGTGCTGATGGTGCTGGTGCTCAGCACGACCACGGTGCTGACCTATTCCTATTACGGCAGCAAGTGCATGGGCTTTCTGTTCGGCAGCGCGAGTGAGAAATATTATCTTGTCGTGTACATGGCGCTGATCACGGTGGGCGCGGTAGCGTCTCTGCGTGCGGTAATCAGCCTGTTCGACGGCGTCTACGCCACGATGGCGATTCCCACGATGATCTCGACCTTCCTGTTGGCCGGTAAAGTGAGAGAAGTGGCGCGGGATTATTATCGCCGCCTGGACAGCGGCGAGGTCGATGCCGAATTGGCGAGCGCTGAGGCCGGGCTATCGAAGCCCGGGTAATGTCTCTTAGCGTTTGGTCAGCGTATGGTCAGTGTATAGTCTGTTCCGGCTTGGCGAGCTCGTCGCTGAGTTGCTTCTGTTTGCCGACCTTGCCGCTGCCGGCGTGCTCTTCCTGGGCGACGTAGCTGCGTGTACTCACCGGGCTCGACAGGAATTGGCCAAGCTTGTTCAGGAAATCTTCCATGTGCGCGGTCTGGTAGTGCTCTTCCAGGGAATCCGCGTTTTCCCACTCCTGCAACAGCACCACCTGATTGGGGTTGGTAATGCCCGCGAAATACTCGTAACCGAGACAGCCATGTTCCTGGCGGCAGAGACGCACCATGTTCTTCATCAGCCCCAACGCCTCGTCCCGGGATTCGGGATGGAGCTGGAATGTGCTTTGGACCATGATCATAGAATCGACTTCTCTGGCGAATTTGTCTGCATTATACGGACTTCCAGCTTAAATTCAGCTTAACCCCGGTAATCGGGGGATTCACCACCAGGGAAAGAAGGGCGGCATGTCGCTGGAGACCCGATCACTGAAGCGCGCGGGCCGTTTTTCCAGGAAGGCGCGCACGCCCTCCTTGCCGCTTCGCTGCGAGGTGTAGAAGATCGCCAGCGAATCGATTTCGTGGGCGGCCAGCGGATGCGGCTGGGCGGCATTGCGGTACAGCATGTGCCGGGACAGCGCGATAGCCACCGGGCTGTGCTCGGCGATACGGCGGGCGATGGTGTAAGCCTTGTCCAGCAACGACTCCCGTGGGGTCACGTGGTTGAGAAAGCCCTTCGCCAGCAACTCGTCCGCTGCGATCAGGTCGCCGGTATAGATCCATTCCAGCGCCGTTCCCATGTTGACGATGCGCGGCAGGAACCAGCTCGAGCAGGCCTCCGGCGTGATGCCGATGCGATTGAAGACGAAGCCCACCTTCGCCTCTTCGGCGGCGAGGCGGATGTCCATGGCGCAGGTCATGGTGGCGCCGATGCCGACGGCGGCGCCGTTGATGGCGGCAATGACCGGCTTGTTGCAGTCGAAGATCGCCAGGGTGAGCTGTCCTCCTGTGTCCCTGACTCCCGCTTCGATCGCCGGCTCGTGCAAGCGTTCGCGCATGTCTTCGAGACCGGGATCCAGAGTCTCATCCAGACCGAACGCATTGCCTTCGCTCGACAGATCCATGCCGGCGCAGAATGCCTTGCCCGCCCCGGTGACGACGATGGCACGCACGGCATCGTCGGCGCTGGCCCGATTGAAGGCAGCGATCAGTTCGTGGGCCATGGTGACCGTAAAGGCATTCAGGCGCTCGGGCCGATTGAGGGTGATCGTGAGTATGCCGTCGGCCACTTCGTAGCCCAGGGTGTCGTAGGTCATGGCTGTCTCCGGGAGATGGGGTCTGGGACGGATCGTGCCGGCGGGCCTCAGCCGATCGCGGCGGAAGCCTGGGGACTCACGAGATCCTTGTTCTTGACTCTGAACAATTCCACCTCGCCCTCCTGCAGCATGTGTTGCAGGTTGAGGTCTTCCTCGCGGCAGGTCACCGCGGCGATGTTCACCTTGATCGCCAGCGGCTTGCCCCGGTAGATGTATTCCTCTCCCTGCAGGGCGTTCCTGACCTTCTCGATCACGACTCTGGCACCGGACTCGTCGACGCCGGGCAACAGCATGCGAAATTCCTTGAAACTGGAGCGGGCGAGGACGTCCTCGTTACGGCGGCGGTCGGAGGCCAGCAGCGAGAAGTGTCGCAGCACCTCGTTGCCTGCCTTGTAACCGTGTTGCTTGACCACCTCGTCCATGTTCTCCACCTCGATGGTTAACAGGGACACCGGCTGGGAATAGCGCAGGGCGACACCGACGATGCGCTGGCCGACCTCGAGAAAGGTGCGGTGATTGAGAATGGTGGTGATGGGGTCGTAGAGCGAGTTTTCCTTGTGCTCAACGGACAGCTCCTCCATGGTCATGATGATGATGGCGAAGGCGAACATGGCCAGAGTAAAGATCAGCCCGAGCACGAGCAGGGAGGTGCCGCCATCGACGCCGGTGACCAGTTCACCGGTGCGGGCGATCATCAGGAT
>JBBDSI010000007.1:0-5832 GCA_040905005.1 Pseudohongiellaceae bacterium | reverse complement strand
ACGAGGGCATTGGCCAGCAGGACAGAGACCAGCGGTGACAGGTCTGCCCGCAGGGTCAGTAGCAGGGAGCCGATGGTGGTGATGAGAAACCCGAAGGTGATCATCTGCAGGCCGGGAATGTGCCGGTTGTTCGCCAGGTTGATGAACAGGGCGACGTTCGAGATACCGGCGACCACGATGAAGACAATAGTGAGAGTCTGGTTTTCCATATCGATTCAGATGGCGTCCGCCTCGCGCAACAGTTCTATCTCTTTCGTGGTGAATCCCCAGGACTGCAAGACTTCCTCGGTGTGTTCCCCGGCAAGGGCGGCTGGCCCCTGAATGCGACCCGGCGTACGACTGAAGCGCGGTGCGGGCGCCGGCTGGGTGACGCCCTCGTGCTCGACGAAGGTCTCCCGGGCCCGGTTGTGTGGGTGCTCGGGCGCCTCGGCCAGGTCAAGCACCGGCGCGAAGCAGACGTCGCTACCTTCCATCAGCTCACACCATTCCTGTCGCGACCTGGTCTTGAACAACTGTTCCAGTCTGGCGCGCTTGCCGGGCCATGCCTCCTGCGCGTACTGCTCATCGAATTCAGGGTCGTCGAGGCCGCACTTGTCCCGCAGCAACGCATAGAACTGGGGCTCGAGCGAGCCGATGCTGATGTACTTGCCGTCGGCGCATTCGTAGCTGCCGTAAAAATAGGCGCCGCCGTCGAGCCGGTTGCTGAAGCGCTCGGTGGTCCACTGTCCCATGGCCATGAGACCGTAGAAGGGGCTCAGGAGACTGGCGGTGCCGTCGGTCATGGCGGCATCGATCACCTGACCCTTGCCGGATGTCGCTCGCTCTACCAGTGCCGCGAGAACGCCGGTCAGCAGGTACATGGCCCCGCCGCCGAAGTCTCCCACCAGATTCAGCGGCGGTGCCGGCGGTCGGTCGGCATAGCCCATCGCGCCGAGCGCGCCGGCGAGTGAAATGTAGTTGATGTCATGGCCCGCAGCCTGCGCCAGCGGACCCGTCTGGCCCCAGCCGGTCATGCGGCCGTAGACGAGACGCGCGTTGCGCTCGAGGCAGATGTCCGGCCCCAGTCCCAGGCGTTCCATGACGCCCGGGCGAAAGCCCTCGATGAGCACGTCGGCGCCGTCGATGATGCGCAGTAACGCCTCCACTGCCTGGGGCTGTTTCAGATCGAGGGCGAGGGACTTGCGGCCGCGATTGAGCACCTGACGGCGGTCGCCGCTGCCCTTGTGCGCGAGGCGGTCGATGCGGATCACCTCCGCCCCCATGTCCGACAGCATCATGGCGCAGAACGGGCCCGGCCCGATACCGCCCATTTCCACGACCCGAATCCCTCGCAATGCAGCCATCAATCTCTCCCGGTGTGCCCGCATAATAGGAGATTGAACCGGCAAAATACAGCGATCAGGAGGCGCCGATCGGTGGTTTCCCTTTTCTGTGGCGATGGATTATTCTTCAGCGCTCATTGCAGTAAAGGGGTGGAACAAGGTCATGGATTTAAAGGGGAAAACAGCCTTCATCACCGGCGGCGCCTCCGGGCTGGGGCTGGCCACCGCGCAACGATTCGTCTCCGCCGGCGCCAGTGTTTTCCTCTATGATCGCAACGAACAGGCCCTGGGTGAGGCGGTAAGGGAACTGGGCGAGCGCGCCGCCAGCCACGCCGGAGACGTCGCCGACGAGGCGGCGGTTGCCGCGGCCATCAAGCGCTGCCAGGAGGCTTTCGACACGATCCATGTCAATGTCAACGCCGCCGGTATCGGCGGTGCCGCACGCACCGTCGGCAAACACGGCCCCATGCCGCTGGCGACGTTCGAGCATATCGTACGCGTCAATCTCATCGGCACCTTCAACGTGTTGCGGCTGTGTGCCGCGGTCATGCAGGAGAACGACGCCCAGACCGCCGATGGCGAACGCGGCGTGATCATCAATGTCGCCTCGGTGGCGGCCTTCGACGGCCAGACCGGGCAGGCGGGCTACGCCGCCAGCAAGGGCGGCATCGTCGCCATGACCCTGCCCATCGCCCGCGACCTGGCGCGCCAGGGCATTCGCGTGATGACGGTGGCGCCCGGCGTATTCGAGACGCCGCTGATGGCGGGGGCGCCGGATGAAGTGCGCGAGCCGCTGATCGGTATCACCCAGTTTCCCAAGCGTCTGGGCGATCCCAGGGAGTTCGCCGAGGAAGTGGTGCACATCGTTAACAACAGCTATCTCAACGGCGAGACCATTCGGCTGGATGCAGGGATCCGCATGCCGGCCATTTGAGCTCGCGTCAGTCAGTATTCATAGTAGTAGTCAGAACGTTACCAAGGGGGGAGTAATCATGGCGGAAGCCTATATAGTGGGTGCGGTACGCACCGCGACCGGTCGCAAGAAGGGCAGACTCAGCCGGGTTCATCCGATAGATCTCGGGGCCATCGTCGTCGACGAGCTGGTGGATCGCACCGGCATACCCAGCGACCGGGTGGATGATGTGATCTTCGGCGTGGTCATGCAGATCGGCGCCCAGGCCAGCAACCTGGGGCGTAATGTCTCCCTTTCGTCCAAACTCGCCCTCGAGGTACCCGGGGTAGCCATCGACCGCCAGTGTGGTTCCTCGCTGCAGGCCATCCAGTTCGGCGCCCAGGCGGTCATGTCCGGCACCCAGGACGTGGTGATCTGCGGCGGCGTGGAGGCCATGAGCACGGTGGAGATCGGCTCCAACATCCGCGACGGCCTGGAACACGGCCGCGGCGTGCCCAAGGGCGAACGCCTGGAGACGCAGTACCCCGGCATTCAGTTCAGCCAGTTCGACGGTGCCGAGCTGCTGGCGGAGAAATACGGTATCGGCCGCGAACAACTGGACGCCTTCGGCCTGCTCAGCCACGGGCGCGCCACTCACGCCACCGAGTCCGGCTATTTCGAGCGCGAGGTCGTGCCGGTGAACATCACCCTGGAAGACGGCACAGCGGACGTACACCGCATCGACGAAGGCATCCGCTTCAATGCCACGCTCGAGGGTCTGCAGGGCCTGGCACCACTGCGTGAAGGCGGCGTCATCACCGCCGGCACCGCCAGCCAGATCAGCGACGGCGCCGCCGCGGTCATGGTGGCCAATGCCGACGCCGTAAGGAAGTTCAATCTGCCGGTGCGAGCGAAGATCCACTCCCTCGCCGTGGTCGGTTCCGACCCGGTGCTGATGCTGGAAGGACCGATCCCCGCCACGCAGAAGGTCCTGGAGAAGGCGGGGCTGACGATCGACGACATCGACCTGTATGAGGTCAACGAGGCCTTCGGCTCAGTGCCCCTGGCCTGGGCCAAGGCGCTGGGTGCCGACATGGAGAAGCTCAATGTCAACGGCGGTGCCCAGGCGCTCGGTCACCCCCTCGGCGGCACCGGCGCCAAGCTGATGACGACCCTGGTGCACGAGCTGGAGCGGCGCCAGGGACGCTACGGCCTGATCGCCATCTGCGAGGGCGGCGGCACCGCCAACGCCATGATCATCGAGCGTATGGACGCCCTGCCCGCATGAGCGCGCTGCTGGACAACCACAGCTCGCCCTGGATGGACGAGGAACTCCGCATCCTGCGCGACGCCGTGAAGAAGTTCGTGCAGCGCGAATTTGCACCGCTGATGCCGAAGTGGGAGAAGCAGGGCATGGTGGATCGCGACGCCTGGTACAAGGCCGGCGAGGCCGGCCTGCTGTGCGCCTCCATTCCCGAGGAGTGGGGCGGGGGCGGCGGTGACTTCCGCCACGAGGCGGTGTTTCTCGAGGAACTCGCCTATGCCCAGGTCACCGGCATAGGCAACGGCGTGCATTCCGGCATCGTCGCCCACTACATCAATGCCTACGGCAACGAGGCGCAGAAGCGCCGCTGGCTGCCGAAGATGGCCAGCGGCGAGATGGTGGGGGCCATCGCCATGTCCGAGCCGGGCACCGGCTCCGATCTGCAGGCGGTGGCCACGACCGCGGTGAAGGAGGGCGAGATCTACCGCATCAACGGGCAGAAGACCTTTCTCACCAATGGCCAGACCGCCAATCTCATCTGCGTGGTGGTCAAGACCGATCCGGCCGAGGGGTCCAGGGGCATCTCACTGCTCATGGTGGAGACCGACGCCGTCGGCGGCGAGGGCGGTTTTTCCCGCGGCCGCAACCTGGAGAAGCTGGGACTGAAGGCCCAGGACACCTCGGAGGTCTTCTTCGACAACGTCGAGGTGCCGGCGGCTAACCTGCTGGGCGACGGCGAGGGACTGGGTTTCGTGCAGCTAATGCAGCAATTACCGCAGGAACGGCTGATCATCGCCGTGGCGGCCTGCGCCACCATGGAGACGGCGCTGCGCCTGACCAGCGAGTACGTGAAGGAGCGCAAGGCCTTTGGCAAGCGCCTGCTGGACTTCCAGAACACCCAGTTCAAATTGGCCGAGCGCTTCACCGAGGCGCGCCTGGCCCGCGTCTTCCTCGACGACTGCATCCAGAAACTGCTGGCCGGCAAGCTCGATGCCGCCACCGCCGCCATGGCCAAGTGGTGGATGACCCAGAAGGAGTGCGAGATCGTCGACGAATGTCTGCAGTTCTTCGGCGGTTATGGCTACATGATGGAGTATCCCATCGCCCGCATGTTCGCCGACAGTCGGGTGCAAAAGATCTACGGCGGCAGCAACGAGATCATGAAACTCCTGATAGCGCGGGAGATATAAGCGACGGATGCGATTGCAGGGACTGGGCGCGGTCGTCGCACACCTGCCATACTATCGACATAGAGTCCGTATAGGGGAATGCCCATGTTTCGCTCGAAAATGTTGATAGCGAGTTCACTCCTGGTGGCAGGCGCGATTGTGCAGGCGGCCGAGACTGGCTACATCCCGCCGCGCACCGCGTTCGGCGCGCCCGACCTGCAGGGCACCTGGTCCATCGCCACCCAGACCGATCTGGAGCGGGCCGAGCGCTACGCAGGTCGACTGGTACTGTCCGAGGAGGAAGCGTTGCGCATCGAGGCCCGGGTACAGGCCATGTACCAGGCGGCCGACCAGCCCAGCGACCCCGACCGCGACGCCCCTGACGCCGGCCGCGGCGTCGGCGGCTACAACACTTTCTGGATGGACCCGGGCGAGCGCCTGGCCGTAGTCAATGGGGAGATCCGTACCTCCATCCTGGTGGACCCGGAAGACGGCCGGCTCCCCTACAGCGAACAGGGGCGCGCCAATTACGCCGCCGCCATGACGCGGCGCAATGGCTATGACGGCCCCGAGGTGCGCCCGCTGGGTGAGCGCTGCGTGGTGGGTTTCGGCTCCACCGGCGGGCCGCCGAAACTGCCGGTGCTATACAACAACGTCACCGAGATCGTACAGACCGAGGACTATGTGGTGCTGCTGGCGGAGATGAATCACGACGCCCGCATCATCCGCCTGAATGAAGACTTCAAGGACGCGCTGCGGGGCCAGTGGATGGGTGACTCGATCGGCTACTACGAGGGCGACACCCTGGTGGTGGAGACCACGAATTTTCATCCCCAGCAGAGCCTGCGCTCCTCGCTCGATCACCGCTTCTACGGCTCGCAGCAGATGCACGTTACCGAACGCTTCACCCGCGTGGCCGACGAGACGATCCTCTATCAGTTCACAGTCGACGACCCGGAGAACTACAGCCAGCCCTGGAGCGGCGAACTACCCATGAACGCCACCGACGAGCACGTGTACGAATATGCCTGCCACGAGGGCAACTACGCCCTGCCGGGCATTCTCGCCGGAGCCCGCCGCGCCGATGCGGAGGGGCAGGACTACGCGCCCACGGACCCGGGGCAATAAAAATGGCTCGTCCGTGGAATTTATGGGCTCGCAGAGAAGATATTTCCTCTCGCCAAG
>JBBDSI010000006.1:10948-13858 GCA_040905005.1 Pseudohongiellaceae bacterium | reverse complement strand
AAGCCAGGAAATCTGGCAACTGATCAAACACATCAATGTCGCCATGCTGACGACGCAAAGCGGTGAACAACTGCGTGCGCGGCCGATGTATCAGGTGCAATCGAAGTTCGACGGCACGCTCTGGTTCATCACCTCGGAGTCCTCCGCCAAGGCCGACGAGCTCAGCGACAACAAGCAGGTCTGCCTCGCGTACGCCGACGTCCAGAAAGACGTCTACGTGTCACTCTCGGGAACGGCCGACCTGACGCCGGACAGGGCCCTGATCGCCAAATTCTGGAACCCGATAGCCGAGGCCTGGTTCGAAGACGGCAGCGTCGATGATGATGTGACGCTGCTGGAAATCAGGGTGGAGCAGGCGCAGGTATGGGATGCGCACAAGAATGCCATGACCCTGCTCTTTGAGCAGGTCCGCGCCAGACTCACCGACGCCCCGCCCGCACCAGGCGAGAATCGAAAATACGGATAAGCCGTACTCCACCGAATCCCGGGGGAGCTCTGCATGACCCCGATAGCTTTCCCCCCAACCGCGCTGTCCTGCGCGATTAATGTGTGTCCAGAAACCTGACGACCTTGTCGGGGAAATCGGTGAACACACCGTCTACGCCTGCTCTGAAGTAGTGGATCTCCAGGAGCTCCTCGAAGCTGTCGGCATAGGCTGGCACCTGGCCGGGGTCGCTGCGAAAGGTGTAGGGATGTACCTCGAGTCCCGCCTCGTGGGCCCGTCCCACCAGGGACGTGACGCGAATAGCGCCGGGCCGTGAGTCCGGGTCAACGACGAGGTTGTAGGACGGGCCGATGCCGTCGGCGAAGACGGCCAGCCTGGCCATGCCGTCATCCTCGAACAGCCACGCATACGCCTCGGGGTCACCGATGAGTTGCACCAGGCGCAGGTCGATGCCGGCCGCCGGCAGGATCTCCTCCCTGATGATGCGCAGTTCCTCGAAGCTGAATGTCTGCAGGAACACCGGACTCGCCTTGCTGGTATAGCCATACTCCTTCAACACTGCGATTACCGCCGTACTGATATCCTTGCCCGCCTGGCGGTGAAACTCCGGGTCCTTGATCTCGGGATAGATGCCCACTTCGCGGCCGCTGGCATGATTCAGCCCCTGGATCAGCTCGATCTCTTCCTGCAGGGTGGGAACGGAAAACGCCGAGCGTCCCATGGGGAAGCGCCCGGGGAAGCCCTGCACCCGCTGACCGTCGTCGATGCGGAATCCCTCGGTCGCCCGAAGCTGGCGAATCTCGGCGAGATCGAAGTCTATGGCGTAGTAACGCCCATTGGCTCGGGCCCGGCCGGGAAACCTGTCGGCCACGTCCGTGGTGCGGTCGAGGGTTATGTCGTGTAGTACGATCAGGGCGTCGTCGCGCGTCATCACCACGTCCTGTTCGATATAGTCGGCACCCATGGCATAAGCCATGGCCTTGGCTGCCAGCGTGTGCTCGGGGAGGTAACCGCTGGCGCCACGATGGGCGATGACGACCTTGCCGGTCTGGGCCTGGGTTGCGGCGCTCAGTAGTGTGCTCATAAGCAGAATGACGAGGGTGCGCGAAAGTACCATGATTTTACCCTTTCTCTATCGTGAACGAACGGTTTCCGCCCCAGGGGCCCTCTGACCCATTCGGTCTTGTCTGAACGGATCAAAGGGTCCCTGGTCCGGGCTAGCGTAGCACGGCCTCTTTGCGCTGGCATGACAACGTCCGGCTATCATCGCCCGGTCCGATCACGAACCCAGGCGATAGCGCAGCTTGACCGCCACCTGGTCGACGATGCGGTCATTCCATGACTGCTCCAACAAATTGGGGAAGGTAAGGAAGCTGTCCCGCGGCAGGTTGGCGCCGCGAGTATAGACCACGAACAGATCCGACAGCGGCGCGATCTCCCAGCGGTAGCGGGCCTGAAAGGTCAGCCGGCTGATGGTGAAATCGTCCGGCGTAGCGTCCGGGTTGGCCACCGGGATGAGTGGCCCCTCTTCCTGGGTATTGACCCGGTAGAAGCTGTCCTCGAAGGCCTTCAGGCCCGTCCACTGGGTGCTGAAGCGCAGCTGCTGCTTGGCAGTGATGAAGTAGTCCACTTCCAGGCGCGGCGCCCACTGGTGCGCCTCGAAGCTGGTGTACTGGCCGTTGCCGCGGTGCACCAGCAGCGCCTCGCGATCTGTGTAGCGCAACGCCAGGTCCACCGAGAAGCGATCGATCGGCCGCCAGGCGATGCCGGCCTCTCCCGTTAGCTGACGCGAGCCCAAATCCTCAGGATCGACGCTGATGCCGACATTATAGGAGATGGGCCGCGCGCGATCGGTGCTATAGCTGATATTGGCACCATAGCGCACGGGTATCTGGAAGGTGCCGGTGCCACGACCGAGGCGGTCGTCGTAACGGGAGGGGAAGTAGCGAATGCCCATGTTCAGGCTGTTATTGTTGAGGAAGGTATAGCCACGCTGAAGAAAGGCGCCGAGGCGCACGGGCAGGCCATCATTATTCCATTCGTTGGAGATAATGACCCCGGTAGTACGCGCGCGCAGGCCGGGAATATCCGACTCGTTGACGAAGTAGTTGTAGCTGAGGTTGGCCTGGTCGTTGCGGGTGAGGAAGCCCAGCTCGTTCATGTCGAACTCCTCATCGATCCAGGTGCCACGCAGGGTGTGCTGCTTGCCGCGCTCCGGGCGATAGCTCATGTCACCGAGAAAACCCAGGCCGGTCACCCCGTCGTTGTCGCTGTGCATGACCTGGGTATCCACGATCCAGCGGTTGTCGCGGGAGAAATAGTGCATGTCGACGGCGTTCACCGTGGAGTCGATATCGGGGTGATCGATGGCGGTCCCCATCCAGCCGATGGAGCGGCGCCCACCCCCGCTGGTGTCCTCGTAGAGCAGGCGGCCGACGCCGAAACTCCGACCCTCGGCCTGGATG
>JBBDSI010000006.1:4846-10848 GCA_040905005.1 Pseudohongiellaceae bacterium | reverse complement strand
GGGCCGCCGCCACCGCTGGTGCGGGGATGCGTATTGAAGATGTCCTGCCCCTCGAGGAAGAACACGCGCTTCTCGGGAAAGAAGGTCTCGAAGGCGGTTAGGTTGACGACCACGTCGTCCGATTCCACGGTGCCGAAGTCGGGATTGATGGTCGCGGAAAGCAGCGTATTGGTGGTGGGCCGCCAATAGATATCGGTACCCACCTTCGATTC
The DNA here is from genome assembly GCA_040905005.1 of Pseudohongiellaceae bacterium. Classification (GTDB taxonomy): domain Bacteria; phylum Pseudomonadota; class Gammaproteobacteria; order Pseudomonadales; family Pseudohongiellaceae; genus UBA9145. The sequence continues at coordinate 10,636 of JBBDSI010000006.1, read as the reverse complement.
GAGATCATGCTTGATGCCATCGAAGGTACCCGAGGCGAAGGGATAGAAGGTCAATTGCCGCCGCGACTCGATATCGCGCAGGCTATAGTCGGTAAACGCCGACAGGTACTCGTTGACCGTGCGGGGCAGCGGCGGGTTTGACCAGGCCTCGCCACCCAGATGACCCACCTGGCGCTCGAAATAGAAACCGATCTGGCGCGAGCCCTCTGCCTGCGGTAACGGCATCATGGCCCAGGGAATGAAATACTCCGCGCTCCAGCCGTCAGGCAGCGGCTGGGTGCGGGCATTCCAGGAGCCGTCCCACTGCAAGTTCATCTGCCGCTCCGGCAACAGCGTGGCATCGGTCATGGAATCGCCGAGATTAATACGCAGGAAATAACCGTAGAGGCCCTCACCAGAAGGGTCCAGGCCCACGACGAAACCATCCCGGTCGAGCTGGGTATCACGTGAGGTCATACGCGCCACCAGCGTATCCTCCGGTTGAAAATTCATGGCGCCGATGTAGATGCCGCGCCCGGTATAGAAGACCCGAACATGGGTCTCGTAAGTCGCCGGTGCGAGTGTATCCGGGTTGATCACCCGCATGCCGTCCACATAGTCGAGTTGGTCCCAGACAGGTTCGTCGAGAAAGCCGTCGAGCTGGATATTCGCCGTCTCTTCCTCCACTCGGGTCAGCTGGGAAATGGCTGACTGGGCAAAGGAAACCGCGGGAAACACAATCAACAGCAGGGTCAGGGGTGCGCGCAGGGAAACTCTCATAATTCTTCTCTTTGCCATGATTCGTCAGAATTCATCCGTACTTTGCCTTTTTGTCGTCGGCTGCGGGTCATGCCGCCGGGTTTTAATGGCCTCCGTAGTCAATTCAACTCGAATAGGAACACCATGTTCAAGAAGCACTCTCACAGCCTGTTTGCGGAGGAAGAAACCTACAACTGGGCCACACCCAAACCCAACCGCAGCAAGCTGCTCATTTACCTGGCCGTATTCTTCATGATTACCGCAGTGCTGTTCAGCGCCCTGCGCTGATCAGCGCGCCCGCAACTCCGTCTCCACACGTAGCCGCTCGCCCGCCCGGTTCAGCTCGATGGTCACCGGGTCGCCGGGCGCCGCCTGCCTGAGTAGATCCGAGTAGGTCTGCAGATCATCGATGATGTTCCCATTGAAGCGCAGCAGAATATCGCCCGCCTGTAATCCGGCACTGGCGGCGGCGCTGTCTGGCGTCACACCACTGATGCGCACGCCCTCGCCAGTGTGGGCGAAATCCGGCACGGTCCCCAGGCTCGCCTCACGGGCACCGCTGGCGCCGCTCACCTGCACCTGCTCCGCACCTTCCAGCTGCACTCGTAATGGTTCCGTGCGGTTCGCCAGGTAGATCACCGCTTCCTCCAGCCACAGAGCCACATCCGCCATGCCCCGCGCATCCAGCTTCGCGGCACTGTCGCTCGGCCGGTGATAATCGCCATGGGTGCCGCTGAACAGATGAATGGCGGGAATGCCGGCATTGAGAAAGGGCACATGATCACTGCTGGCGATGGTCGCGCTCGGGAAGGTGGCGTCCACTCCAATGGTAAAGCCGATGCCCTGGGCCATAAACGGCCATTCGTAGGCGCTATCGGTGGCAAAGACCTGCAGGGGCTTGCCCTCCAGGCGGCCGACGGCGTCGAGGTTGATCATGGCGAAGAGATCGTCGCTGGCAAACGGCGCCGGCGGCGTGTCCACGAAGTGCCGGGAACCGAGCAGGCCGGCTTCCTCGGCGGTGAAGGCTACGAACAGGATGGGGCGCTGTGGCGTGAAGGCGCGGCTAAGCTGACTCGCCACTTCCAGCATCACGGCGACCCCGGAGGCGTTGTCGTCGGCGCCGGGAAAGATTTGCCCGGTCTGCGGGTCCCGGCCCAGGTGATCGTAGTGTGCCCCTACCACCACGGGCGCGGCACTGAGCTGCCGGTTGCTGCCGGGAATCATGCCGATGACATTGCCCAGCTCCAGTTCGCCGTGCCCGGCCAGCACGTCACGCCAGCGTTGCTGGTAGGTGCCGCCGACCGGGCGCAGGCCGGCGGCGCGGAATTCATCGGCAATATAGTTGGCGCTGGCGAGCAGGCCGGGCGAGCCGAGACCACGTCCTTCCATCTCGGGTGCGGTCAGTCTGTGTACATGACTCATGAGCCCATCGGGCAGGTATTTCGGCGGCAGAGTTGCCAGCGGCGTAAGCGCCGGCAGGTTGGTGAAATCGACGCTCGCCGCCAGTTGCGGGTTGAGCCACTGCATCGGCGAGTCCGGACTGGCCCAGATGCCGGACAGGTCATTGGTGGGCTCGCTGCCGGTGAAGCTCAGGTAAGAATATCTGCCGTAGTGAGGCAGCTTCTCGATCATACCGGGCACCGCCACCATGTCATCGATGTGAATCCAGCCCACCGCCAGATCCGGGTTTGCCGGATGACGGCCGATGGCCACGGTACTGCGGTCGCCGAATTCCGTCGCCGTCCCGGCCAGGTCGACCCCCTGGTCACTGAAGAGACCGCCGTAATTGGCGGTCGCCGCACTGACCGCGTCCAGGAAGGGATTGTCACGGCCCAGAATCCAGACGGAGCGGTCCGCGGGCAGCGCGTCGATGTCCTCGGCATCGATGACGCGCGCATCGACGCCCTCGGCGAAGGCCAGCGCCAGTTGCCGCCAATGCTGGCGATTCGCCGAGGGCAGCACGAAGGCGATCCGCTCGGCACCGAATAGCTCGCCGACCGTCGGCGGCGTCTCCTCGCGATCGAGGCGACGGAAGACATCGAACCAGGGATCGACCAGAACCCCCTGCAGGCGATCATAGTCGTCCGCCATCACCCCCTCGAGTTTCTGCGACAGCGCGACATTGTAAATCCGCGGCTGCTCCTCGCCCTCGTAAAAGAGGGCGACCGGCACCGTCAACGCATAGGCCGGACCGGACTGGATCTGCGCGAACATCAGGCGCGCACGGTTGTCGTTGGTCCGGTCCACCGACAGGGACAACTCGGGGGCGCCGGTGCGCTGCACCCACTGTGCGAAGAAAGCCGACAGGTCGCGGCCACTTAGTTCGCTGAAGAGTCGTTCGATGTCGGCGTAGGAGGCACGGCGGAACAGGAATTCGTCGTAGAAGCGGCGCAGGCCCTCGAGGAAGAGTTCATCGCCCAACTCCACCCGCAGCATGTGCCACAGCATCAGGGTCTTGCCATAGCCCACCGCCTGGGTGGCGGCCGAGTTGCGGGCAGTGAAGTCGCTGAGAGGAAAATCGCTGCTGTCGGCGACATAGTTCTTGTAGCGGCCCAGCATCTCCTTGCGGTATTGCTGGCCGGCGCCGTCCGTCTCGCGGAACAGGTGATCGGCCAGGTAGGCGGTCAGGCCCTCGCTCCAGTTGCCCGTGTCGTAATCGGGATAGACGCCATTGCCCCACCAGTTATGCAGGATCTCATGAGGATAGGAGGTCTCCAGGATGAAGGGGAAGCGAAGCACGCGCTCGCCCAGCAGGGTGAAGGACGGCATGCCGTAGCCGGTCTCCCAGAAGTTCTCCACCAGGGCGAACTTGCTAAAAGGATAGTCGCCCAGCAGTGGCTCGTACAGCGCCAGGTAGCGGCCGGTGGCGTCGAGATAACGGGTGGCCAGGTTGGCATCCGGCGTGCGCAGATAGGCCAGGGCGCGGGTGTCACCGGCCTGTTGTTCATACACCGTGAAATCGGCGGCGATGAGGTAGATCTCTTCCATGGGCTGGTCTTCGACCCAGCGCTGTGGTGTCGCGCCGCTCGCGCTGATCCCCGGGCTCATGGCCTGGCGCCCCTGGGACACCGCGGTCCAGTCACGGGCCGGGCCGGCGAAAGTCACCGCCAGCGAAAAGGTGATCAGCTCGTCGTTGAAGCGCGGTACCCAGACCGAGGCGCCACTGAGAAAGACCCCCTCGGGGGAGATGATGCCGGAGGTGGCCGCGAAGCTCTGCGCATACTCGCGGCTGTCTTGCTCTGCCAGGTCGTTGATCCTGCCTTCGTAGCTGAGCGTCAATTCATTGCCCGAGTTGGCCGGTAGCCGCACGCGGTATTGGCGGGCTGAGGCCATTTCCGCCACGGTCGAATTGACCACGCCCCCGGCAGAGGCGCCGGTTGTCACTTCCATGACCGGCAGGGAGCTGGAACCGATAACGAGATTGCTGTTGAGGCTGAAGCTGAGCTCGCGGCCGCGGTAGCGGTCGGGGAAGCGGATGGTGTCGGCTACACGGATCGCTTCGTTGTCCGGATCCAGGCGCACCTGCACTTCGTGGCGCAGGAAGTCGCCGGGCGCCGCTGCGGCAACGCCGTCAGGCTGGGGTTGCGCCTGGGCCGAGGCCAGCGCCGCGCCCAGCGCCAGGAGCAGGTATCGCCATTTCTGCATCATCAATCCCCGGCTCAATCCAGCTCCAGCAGCTCCAGGGCCAGCTCATGATCCCAGTCGGCGATATGGATCTGGGATGAACCGTCGGGAGTGCGAGTGGTGCTCCAGGCGAGTTCGGTGCCGGCGGGCGAGAACACCGGCAGAATGTCGGTGCCGGCGGTGTTGGAGACGCGCACCGGCGGCTTCTGCCCTTCCACGTCGATCATGAATAGCTCGAAGTTGGCATGACCGAGGACATTACTGGAATAGATGATGTACTCGCCGCTGGGGTGAAAATAAGGCCCCCAGGACACCATGGCTTCGGCGGTGAGCTGACGCTGGTTGCTGCCGTCCGCGTCCATGGTCCAGATCTCGGCGCTGTTGCCGTCGGGATTGAAGCGGCGCCAGACGATACTGCTGTCATCCGGGCTGAAGAACGGGCCGCCGTCGTAACCCGGCGAGGACGTCAGCTGCTGCACGTTGGAGCCGTCGGCGTCCATGATGTACAGGTCCATGAAATAGGAGGCGTCGTCCTCGAACAGCGCCTGTTCGGCAAGGCTGAGAGGCCGGCTGTAGGCCTCGCGATTGGAAGCGAAGAGGATGCGGCTGCCGTCGCTGGAATAGGAGCCCTCGGCGTCATAGCCCTCGGTATTGGTCAGGTTCACCAGGTCATCGCCGTCTCTGGTGGCAGTGTAGATATCGTAGTAGGGGTCGTAGTCCCAGCCATAGGCACGCTCCTCGCCGCTTTCGCGCATGGCGAGTTCCTGGGCCTGCTTCTCCAGCGCATTGGGATCTTCGTGGGTGGAGGAGAACATCACCCTGTCCGCCGTCGGATGGACCCAGGAGCAGGTGGTCAGACCGATGCCGGGCGACACGCGTCGGGTCGCGCCGCTGGCCAGGTCCATCAGGAAGATCTGGTAAAACGGATTACCCGGAACCTCCGCCTGGTAGATGAGTTCGCTGCCATCGGCGCTGAAATAACCCTCGCCCGAGCGGGCGCCCTCGGTGACCAGTTGGCGGGTGTTGGTGAGCAGGAGTTCCTCGTACTGCGTGTCGAAGCGATCCACTGCGGCGGGCGGCTCGACGTAGGCCGTGGCACCGGCTGTGCCGTCGGCCGCGGTGGCCTCGGCCCCGGCCCTGGTATAGTCCGTGCCGGTGCTCGCGGGCCGTTCGGCGGCGGTCTGCGCCTGGGTCGGCTGCTCGTCCTGGCAGGCGCTGAGCAGGAGCATGGAAGTGGTCAGAAAGATTGCGCTGACTGGCTTCATGTCACATTGTTCCTTGTTACTGATTAGCTACGAAGTGGAAAGATAGGCGTTGTCAGGAGAATTTAAAATGATCGCTGTGGGGAAACACGCCGAACAAGCCCCCGGTATGGATAAACAGTACCCGGCGCGCGCCCGGCAACTGGCCTTCTTCGCCCTTGCGCAG
>JBBDSI010000006.1:3304-4746 GCA_040905005.1 Pseudohongiellaceae bacterium | reverse complement strand
CCAGCAGCAGATTCCCGTCGAGATGTTCGGGTTGCTCGCCGCGCAGCAACAGGTGCACCCGCAGCCCGAGGCGCGCGCCCAACACGGCGGTCGCCCGGCAATGATTGGACTGCAGGCCACCACAGGTGATCACGGTAGCGCAGCCCTGCGCCTGCGCGTCAGCCAGGCTGAACTCCAGCTTGCGGATCTTGTTGCCGGACACCTCGGTGCCGGTCAGCTCGTCACGCTTGATCCAGACCTCGACACCGTCGGGCAGATCCGGATAGCGCGAAAGCCGGGTTACCGGCGTCGGCAGATTCGCCAATGCAAGGCGTGGAGGCCACTCGATCATTGCAGTGCTCACTGGGCTGATGGGAGAGCAGAGACTATACCGGGATGGGGGCAGATGCCAATTCGCGAAGCGCGGCCAACCGCGACGCTTGTATTTCTTCGTTAACCGGCAATCCAGGGGGAATCTGCACAGCGCGTGGGAGATTCGGCGGCTTCGAGCGCGACGGCATACCCAGGGTAGGTCCGTCGCAACGGCTCGGCGCCCCTCCGGGGTACCTTCCCTCCGGAAAAAGCTCTGAAAAACGGTCTTTTTCCTCCGTTCAGCGCCGGCCTTTATTGTTGCGACGGACCTACCCTGAGTATGCCATCGCTCGTCAGTGCAATCAGTCCTGGAAGGTGGATTCGAAGGGCTACAAAAGAATGCCGATGCAAGAGGACTTGTAGCCCGGGGCGCAGAGTCTGCGCGCCCACAATCAAGGGCCAGCGCTGAGTGCGGGAAAAAGACCGCTTTTCAGGGCTTTTTCCCAAGCGAAGGGACCCCGGAGGGGCGCGGACCGTGAGCGCGTGGACTCTGCGCCGCGGGCGTCCACGACCTTAAAAGAACGGAAAGTACCAAAAATTTACTGCCGAGTTTGGGTCCGGGAAAATATGATGGCGAGTGCTTTAGGATTCGTGCACAAAGTCGATTATCGCGACAAGAGGGAAAACCGACAGCCGGAACTGCCGGGGAGGGAGGATTATTGTTTGGTCTTGGTGGCGTCGTAGGCCATGGAGTCCGCGGGCGTGTTGCCCTCGGCGCCGAGGGGTTCTTTGGCCTCGCTGTAGAGGAACAGGTCGGTGAGTACGGCGCGCAGGTGGATGGAGGCGTTGAGGTTGTCGACCATTTCCGAGCCGATCGCCGGTTGCGCGAGGATGAAGCGCAGGGCTGCGCCGGCCTTGCGGCAGTCCTCGGCGATGACCTGCTCGAAATCGTCTTGACTTTTCGCCAGGGCGCCCACGATGTGCTCCATCGCCGTGGCTATGCCCTCTATGGTGGGCCGGGCGTGGGGCCCCGGACCGCTGGCCTCCTGGCTCGCCGGACGTCCCTGGGCCGCATAGGCCAGCAGGAACTCATAGCCGGACTCGATGGTTTCGATGCTGTCGCGTAATTCCATTGCTACTGCTTTCCTAAA
>JBBDSI010000006.1:0-3204 GCA_040905005.1 Pseudohongiellaceae bacterium | reverse complement strand
ATTATCAGTCGGCTTCCTTGGGGGTCCACTTGGCCGGATCGTGGTTCTTGGTGAGTTCGTCTTCGCTCATCCAGCCGCTGATCATGGCGCGGGTATAGTAGATCTTCTCCGGACGCAGCGCGAAGTAGATGTGGGTCGCCGCCAGGGCCACCAACGCCAGCGTGGAAAGCCCGTGCAGCAGGAACACCAGGCCCAGGGTATCCTCGCCCATGCTGTTGGTGCGATCCCAGAACGGGGTATCGATCTGCAGGAACATCATCAGGCCAGTCACGATCACCGCCAGCGCCACCACGGTGACGGCCCAGTGCATGCCCTTCTGTTCGAAATAGTACTTGCCGGGCTTGTGGGAGGAATCGAACGGCTCCTTGAAGTCTCGCGGCAACAGGAGCATCGACTTGAAGTCCTGCCAGAAGAGGGAACGGACGATATGCGCCACTACCAGGAAGGTGAGGATCAGCCCGGAGATCCAGTGGATCTCCAGCCAGGCGATGCGCAGCCCGATAATGGGAGCGATGCCGGTGAAGATAAGGACCAGGATACTGACGGCCATGAGCCAGTGGAAGATCCGGTCGATGGCCTCGTGGCGAATCACTCGTCGACCCTCGGAGGTGGGACGTTCCAGGTTCTTCTTCGCCAGGGCGGCCATGATAATGGCATGGGCGGCAAGCAACACCAGTATGGCGACGGCCACGACCCAGAGCAGATCCCATGAAACCCCGAGAATGACCTCCTCGCCCCACACGTCTCTTTTATAGCGGACTATTTCTCCCACTGCATTTCCCTCTTTTCTTTTTTAATACTGCTGTTTTTGTTGGGGATCGAAGAACTTCCAGTACATGTTAACTTCGGTGACCGGATTGGTTACCCGTCGCGTCCCCGCCGAAGCTATCGTGTGTCAGGTGTCCCCTTTCCAGATCCCCGCGTACTTAACCGCTCAATATCCCCGCGCATTTAACCGCGTACGGCGCGCTTCACAAGGTTGGCCAGCAACGGCACCTTGAAATGGTTGTAGTTTAGCGGCCTGGCACCGTCAGTGGCGACGCTGGCCACCTGGTCGGCCAGTTGCTCGGATCGCTGCTGTCCGCGCAGGGCATCTTCCACTGCCTGCAGGCGTCGGGGCACGCATTCCACTGCTCCTGCGACCAGGCGCGCATCCTCGATAGTATTGCCGGATACCTTGATGGCGGCGGCAATGCTCACCAGGGCGAAGTCCCAGACGTTGCGGTCGGCGACCTTCTCGAAGTAAAACTCGGCATTGGCCCAGGTATTGGGAATCCGTACCGCCGTCAGGATCTCGCCCTCGTTGAGGACGGTCATGTTGACGATGTCCCGGGCCGGCCCCACGAAGAAGTCCTGGGCCGGTATCAGGCGCTGGCCGGACTCACTGGCCACCACCATGGTGGCATCGAGAGCCACCAGGGCGGGCGCCGTGTCGGACGGGCTCACGGCGACGCAGCGGCTGGCGCCAAAGAGAGCGTGCTCGCGATTCAGTCCCTGCGGCGAGTCGGCATAGCAGATATTGCCGCCGGCGCGATAGCAGTCCAGGCCGCGGCGGTAATACCAGCAGCGGGCGTCCTGAACGAGGTTGCCCCCCAGGGTGCCGACGTTGCGGATCTGGGGACTGGCCACCTTGCCCGCCGCCGTAGCCAGCAGGCCGTAACGGGATTGGACGAGCGGATTATTGACGATCTCCGTCAGCGTGGTGACGGCGCCGATCTCGATGCCGTCCCCGGTTTCCCGGATGCCCTTCCAGGCGTCGATCTGGGTCAACTCGATCATCGCGGAGACCGTCTTGTTGCGGTCCTTCAGCCAGCCGAAGGTGTCCTGCCCACCACCAAGAAGCCAACCGTCGTTGCCGAGTCGGGCCGCCAATGCCAGGGCGTTGGCTTCATCAGCGGGCTGATAAAGCTCGATATCGGGCATTACGTCATTTGAAGTGGCTACCATATCAACCTCGGTAATTGTTCTGGGCCAGCGGCACCGCTTCTTCGGAAGTGCCTGCCAGGTGGTTAATAATCATGTCAGCCGTGACCGGCGCCGCATTGAACAGATGTCCGTCCAGCGCGTCGGAGATGGCTGCCGTAAGGGCGGCGGAGACCGAGCCCATGGAGGGTTCGCCGATACCGCGAGCGCCCACTGGATTTTCCGGATCCGGCAGGTCGACCCAGCCGGTCTGGATCGTCACCGGGGTATCGAGATAGGTCGGTACCTTGGACTGCCAGTAACCGGTGCTGGCGGGTATGCCGTTCTGCGGGTCATACAGGTGCCGCTCGTAACCGGACAGGCCGATGCCCCACACGGCGCCACCGACCAACTGGTTCTTCAGGCCCTGCGGGTGCATGACCGTGCCGCACTCGCCGACGCTGACCATGTCGATAATCTCGTATTTACCGGTCTCGGTATCCAGCTCGATCTCGCAGGCGGTCACGGTGAAGCCGGTGATCGTGCCTTCGTGGCGCGAGTCGTGGTAGAGACCCAGGAAGGCAGTGCCGGCCAGGCGTGATACGGATATCTGTGTCCATTCGGCCAGGTCTTCCGGCACTTCCGCCTCACCGGTGAACTTGCCACCGAGTTCCATGGCACGCTGCGCCACCGCGGCAAAGGTCATGCCCACGCTGGCATCGGCGATCTGGTGTACGCGCTCGTCGGCGACATCGTAATCATCAGGCTCACCACCGAGGTCCATGGCGGCGATTTCCTTCATCTTCGCCAGCAGATCCTGAGCCGCACCATAACAGGTGCGGGTGTTGGTGAAGATGGAGTTGCTGCCGTCCTGTGGCGAGGTGATGGGCAGATGGTTGTCGGTACGCTCGCCCAGAACATCGCATCGCTCCCAGGGCATCTTCAGTACTTCCGCGGCCGCCCTCGAGGTGGACGCGTAGGAGTAGGTACCCAGGTTGCCGACGCCGTTGTGAATCCTGAGGCGGCCGTCGGCGCCCATGGAGACGATACCGTCCATACCGCTGCGACCCGCGTTGTGATAGCCCTGGCCGAAGCCGAGGCCGGTCACCTTACTGCCGTTACGTTGGCGGCGACGGGTTTCACGTTCGTCCCAGTTGAACAGCTCGCGCGTCTGCGCCAGGGCTTCCGGCATGTAGGCGCTGCTAAATGGCGTGCGGCCGGGGCCGTGCACGTCGCCATTAGTGGGTGTGTTGAGGCGGCGAATCTCGTAGCGGCTGATGCCGAGTTCGTCGGCAGCCTTGT
>JBBDSI010000005.1:0-2275 GCA_040905005.1 Pseudohongiellaceae bacterium | reverse complement strand
GCGGTTGAATAGAATGAAGAGAAACGGGGAAATTCGAAGGGAGAAGGAAAATGGCTGCCCAACCTGGACTCGAACCAGGAACCAAGTGATTAACAGTCACCTACTCTACCATTGAGCTATTGGGCAGCAGCGCTTCGACGAGGCAGTATAGCCCTCGAGAAGCCGCGTAGTCTAATGACTAACAGAAGCGGGGTCAACACTGCCTGGCCCGGCGCCCGCCATTTGCGGTACCCTTGACCGTTTGTGCGAAGCTGATCGTAAAACCCATGTCGAAAGCCTTTAAAGTTCACGCTGATTTCAAGCCCGCCGGCGATCAACCCGAAGCCATCGAGCTATTGGTGGCGGGGCTGGAGGATGGCCTGCATGCCCAGACTCTGCTGGGCGTTACCGGTTCGGGCAAGACCTTTACCATCGCCAATGTGATCGAGCGCGTGCAGCGGCCGACACTGGTGATGGCGCCCAACAAGACCCTGGCGGCACAATTGTACGGCGAGTTTCGGGAGTTCTTTCCCGGCAACGCCGTCGAGTATTTCGTCTCTTACTACGACTATTATCAGCCCGAAGCCTACGTGCCGTCCTCCGATACCTATATCGAGAAGGATGCCTCCATCAACGACCATATCGAGCAGATGAGGTTGTCGGCGACCAAGGCTCTACTGGAGCGTCCCGATGTCATCGTCGTCGCCACGGTCTCGGCGATTTACGGCCTGGGAGACCCGGGCTCCTATCTGAAGATGGTGGTACATCTGGATCGCGGCGACCACATCGACCAGCGCAACCTCCTGAAGCGCCTGGCGGACCTGCAATATACCCGCAACGACATGGAGCTCAGGCGCGCCAGTTACCGCGTGCGCGGCGACGTCATCGACATCTATCCGGCCGAGTCCGAGCGCGACGCCATCCGCATCGAGCTGTTTGATGACGAGATCGAACGCCTCTCCTATTTCGACCCGCTCACTGGCAGCGTTACCCAGGAGGTGCCGCGCCTGACCGTGTTCCCCAAGTCCCACTACGTCACTCCACGGGACACGATGCTGGGCGCCCTGGACCATATCAAGGCGGAGCTCGCGGAGCGCCTGGAAGACCTGCGCGCCAACAACCGCCTGGTGGAGGCGCAGCGCCTGGAACAGCGTACGCGCTTCGACCTGGAGATGATCCAGGAGCTGGGTTACTGCACCGGTATCGAGAACTACTCCCGTTACCTGTCTGGTCGCGGGGCAGGCCAGCCGCCGCCGACCCTGTACGACTACCTGCCGGACAACGCCCTGGTGGTGGCGGACGAATCGCACGTCTCCATTCCCCAACTCGGCGCCATGTACAAGGGAGACCGTTCGCGCAAGGAGACCCTGGTGGAATACGGGTTTCGCCTGCCGTCCGCGCTGGACAACCGGCCGCTGCGCTTCGAAGAGTGGGAGTCGATGACGCCGCAGATCATCTTCGTCTCCGCCACCCCGGGCCCCTACGAGCAGGCGCATCAGGGGCAACTGGTGGAGCAGGTGGTCAGGCCGACGGGCCTGGTGGACCCGCAACTGGAGGTGCGCCCGGCCTCGAGCCAGGTGGACGACCTGCTGTCGGAGGTACGCCGCGTGGTGGCCAGGGATGAGCGCGTCCTGGTGACGGTGCTGACCAAGCGTATGGCAGAGGATCTCACCGACTATCTGGCCGAGCATGACGTGCGCGTGCGCTACCTGCACTCGGACATCGAAACGGTGGAGCGTTCGGAGATCATCCGCGACCTGCGCCTGGGCAATTTCGATGTGCTGGTGGGCATCAATCTGTTGCGCGAGGGCCTCGACATCCCGGAAGTAGCGCTGGTAGCGGTCCTGGATGCCGACAAGGAGGGCTTCCTGCGCTCCGAACGTTCCCTGATCCAGACCGTGGGCCGGGCCGCGCGTAACCTGAACGGCAGGGCCATCCTCTATGGCGACACGATCACCGGCTCCATGCAGCGCGCGATCGACGAGGCCAACCGGCGCCGCGAGGTGCAGCTTGCCTTCAACCGCGAGCACAACATCACGCCGGCGGGCGTACGCAAGCGGGTGCTGGACATCATGGAGGGCGCCCACGCGGCGCCGGGCAGCCGCGGGCGCACGCGGGGCCGCGGCGTGGCCGAGAAACCGGGCGCATTCAGCCGCCTGAACCTGGCCGACCCGGCGGCGGTGCACAAGGAGATCGAAGGGCTGGAGCAGCAGATGTACGAACAGGCGCGCAACCTGGCCTTCGAGGAGGCAGCCGCCACCCGGGATCGCATCGCCGAACTCAAGGAACAGTTGCT
>JBBDSI010000004.1:0-2277 GCA_040905005.1 Pseudohongiellaceae bacterium | reverse complement strand
CATAAGAATCCTGTTCGTCCCTCAGCGCATTAACAATTTATGATTCAGCCCTGGTACGACCGGTCGTTTCTATTTGTTTTTTTGGTGACACGTCCAGCTCCGCCGGACCGGGCTCTACTCGCGCCGCTCACCGAACCCGCTCAGATCCCGCTCGCGCGAGATGCGCGGTTTCGGCCCATGCGGGTAACGATCCCTCGCGCATCAGGCGCACGGTATGAGCCTTACGGCTCATCGGTCTTTCGGATTCCTCGGCTATGGGGCGCTGCCCCTCGCGCGCGCAAGGCATCCAAACGTTTCCCTGAAGGGACCCTCGTTCGGACCCTCCTTGCACTTGCTACCCCCGCTCTCGGCGAGGGCCAAGGGTGCATGGCGCACCCCTGCCTTGATTGAAGGAAGGGGATTGAAGGGCCGCGATGGTCGCGGCCCGCGCCGACCATGCACGAAGGAGCATTACCATGACCATTCAATCCGTACCCCTGACCTCCCTTGAACCCTCCCGCGCCAATCCGCGCGGTCGTTTCGATACCGCCAGCATAGAGGGGCTGGCGGCAAGCATCAGGACCGACGGCCTGTTGCAGAACCTTGTCGTCCGGCCTATCAACGGCCGTGGCGAAGCCGCGCGAAAACAGGAGGGCGAGCGCTTCCGCATCGTCAGCGGCGAACGCCGCTACCGCGCCCTGAAACTTCTGGCAGAGCAGGGCGACCTTGCCGAGGATTTCACCGTTCCGGTGGAGGTCCGGCAGCGCCTGTCCAGCGAGGACAGCTTGCGCCTTGCCACCGTCGAGAATCTGCAACGCCAGAGCCTCACCCCCTTGGAGGAAACCGCCGCGCTGACCAAGCTGGTCCGCAAAAGGGAAACGCTCGACGACATCGCCGCGCAGACCGGCCTGTCCGTTTCCACCATCAGGCGGCGGCTGGCCCTTAACAGCCTGTGCGAAGAAGCCGCTACGGCACTGGACGCAGGCGCGTTGAGTCTCTCGCAGGCCGAAGCGCTGACGCTCGGGGACGATGAAAAGCAGCGCCAGATTCTCGGTGAGATCCGGCGCGGCTATCAGAGCTTCGATGCCGAGGACATCAAGGCCATCTTGCTGGATGACCGCCCCACCGTGGCGCTCGCCATTTTCCCTGTCGAGCAGTACAGCGGCACCATCACCACCGACCTGTTCGGCGAGGCCGAGGAAAGCTATTTCGACGACGCCGAGCAGTTCATGGCGTTGCAGCAGCAGGCCGCAGAGCAGCTTGCCGAGCGCCATGCCGAAAGCGCTTCATGGGTCGAGGTCACGAACGCCTACCGCATTCCCGATTGGCAATATGAAGAGGCCGGAGAAGGGGAGACGGGCGGCGTGCTCATCAATCTCTCGCCCTCGGGCAAGGTCGAAATCCGCGAAGGACTGGCCAAGCGGCAGATCGACGAAAGCACCGCCAAGGCGCTGGCCGACAATCCCGTTGCGCCATCAAAGCCCAAGGCCAGCTATTCCGCGCCGCTATGCCGCTACATCGCGCACCACAAAAGTGCCGCCGTGGCGGAAGTCATGCTGGCCGATCCGCGCAAGGCGCGGGAGGTTGCCGTGGTGCATCTGCTGGACGGCTTCCGCGTCCATGAGGCTATCCGTGCGCTGGCGGAGTCGGACGAGCCGCAATCGGCCTACACGGTGCTGGAAGCGCAGGCGCGGCTGTATGCCGGGAAGCTGGGCTTTGCCATCGAGGACGATGAAACCGTCTGGACCGCGCTGCCGCCATATGGCACCGACAGCGAGAGCCTCTACGAGGCGGTGAAGGGGCTGTCCGATAACGATCTTGAAGGGCTACAAACGCTGCTGGCGGCGCTTTCCTTCGGGCAGATCGTGTGCGAGAAGCTGGACACCGGCGACAGCCTGTTCAACCGCGTGGCCACCGATCTTGGCATCGACATGAAAAGCCACTGGCGGCCTGACCGCTCTTTCCTTGAGCGCCGCAACCGCGAGCAGCTTCTGATCATTTCCGATGAATGCGGCTGTGCCGAGCGCTACGGCATCGGGATGCTGCGGGGCTTCAAGAAGTCGGAACTGGTGTCCTGCCTGTTGCGGCACTTCGAGCAGGCGCGCACCACTGACGAGGAAGGAGAAGCGTGGCAGAAGGCGCGGGACTGGCTGCCGGAGGTCATGCGGTTTCCGGCCATCGATCCCGGTGCGCCCGAGGATGCCGGAGCCGGTGAGGACGCGGAGGCGGAAGCCGCCTGATTACTCCCCCAAGCGCTCCTTCGCGCTGGCGGGGGGGGGGGGGGGGGGGGGGGGGGGG
>JBBDSI010000003.1:9904-14006 GCA_040905005.1 Pseudohongiellaceae bacterium | reverse complement strand
GGGATTGTGGTCGGAAGACTCGACGACATGGGCCGTGGCGGATTCGACGTGCAGGCCGGCGACGAAGACATGGTCCACGGCCGCGCCGAAGATGCGCGTGCGCCGATCGTCAGCGAAGGCCACTGCTTTCGCGTCCAGGCGAGCCATGGCCGCATGCATCAGGCGAGAACGGGCGCCGCTCCAGGTGTTGAAGTCACCAGACACGATCAGCGGACCATCATGGGCTGACAGCGCCAGGACCAACGCCTCGAGCTGGGCCCGGAAGTCGGCCAGGCCCAGTGCGAAGTTCACCATGTGGATATTGGCGACCGCCAGGGTGCGCCCACTGCCGGCCAGTGCATAGCGGGTGATCTTCGTGGCCTTGGGCGTGCGCAGCCAGGGCTCCGTAGTCTGAAAGCGGCAGCGCAGCAAGGGTGCCACATGACTGGCGGTGGCGACTCCGGACTGCGTCGAGAAATCGGCATAGCCCGGCGCGAACGCCCAGTGCGCCGGCAGCACCCGCGACTTCTGCGGCATCGCCGCGGTGGCCTCCTGGATCAATACCAGTTCCTTGTCCAGCGATAGCCGCGCCAGGTCCCGTCGCCAGTCGGGCAGGCTACCCTTGCGGATATTCCAGCTCAAGAGATCGATCGCCGCGCCATCCAGTGTCGTTTGTCCCGGCCGTGGCGCCGCCGGCAGGGCCAGCTCGTCACGGCACTGCCCCGGATTGGCGATCGCAGTCTGAACGGCAATTTCCCAGGCGAGCATCTCCCCATCGGGCCCGTGGACAGGCGTGATCACGGCACAGGCGCTGAGGGATAGCGCCAGGCAGATCATGCTTAAGGTGCGAATAATCATGGGATACAGCGAATCAGAGCGCGACAGGAGCGACATTATACGACAGGCGAAACAGGAAAGGCCGATTCCGGTGAAAAGGGGACTAAGTGTTTATCCTGGGCAGTGCTTTTCCAGCCAGGTGATCAGGTCGTCCATCACTTCCTCGCGATTAGTCTCATTAAGCATTTCATGGCGGCCGCCCGGATAGATGCGGCTATCCACCTGTAAGCCCGCGGCGCGATAGGCGCTTAGCTGCCGCTCGATGTTGCGTTGACTGTCATTGAGCGGATCGTTGCCGCCGCAGAAGCCAGGCATCGGCCGCACCGGCACGCTACGAGACGGGTTGCCCACTGAGGAAGATTACTAATAGTGCCCGGGACGGGATTTTTGGTAGAGTAAAGCCCCTGCACCACCATCTGGAGGCACGAGATGCCGCGCGCACTGTCGAATAAGAGCACTAACAATCGGGCCACTGCTTCCTCCCTGTTGCTGCTCACCCTGTTCACCGCCCTGGCCCTGCCTGCCAGCGCCCAGTGGACCGGCCCGGCCGCCTGGCAGAATGATTTAGGCGCCATCACCCTCAGCGACTGGAACTACGAGGCCGCCGAGCATCTGCTCGAGCGCGCCGGTTTCGGCGGCACCCCGGAAGAGATCGTCACCCTGGCGGCGATGCATCCGCTGGATGCGGTGCGTTATCTGGTGCACTTCGACCCGGAAGCGAACACCCTCCCAGCCTTCGAGCATTCCGGCGTCTTCGATGCGGGCCTGGACCCGTTTCCGCCCAGTCGCCCGGCCACCACCGAGATGGCGAAGGAGACCGGCGAGGCGCTGGGCATCAGGGTCAAGGCCGGCGGCAATCGCCCGCTGCAGCCCATCGTCAACAGATTCTTCTACTGGCTGCGGGCCTCGTCACTGGAGACCAACCGCGTCGCCTACTGGTGGGCCAACCGCATGGTGGCCTCCGAGATGCCCCTGCAGGAGAAAATGGCTCTGTTCTGGCACGGCCACTTCGCCGTTAACGAGGGCAAGGTGCGCGACTACCGCAAGCTGCTACAGCAGCTCGAGCTGTATCACGCCCAGGGCACCGGCAGCTTCCGCGACCTGATGGTGGCTGTGGCGCAGGACCCGGCCATGCTCGCCTTCCTCGACGCCGGCGTGAACGTCAAGGGCGCGCCGAACGAGAACTTTGCCCGCGAGATCATGGAGATGTTTACCATGGGCGTCGGCCACTACAGCGAGCGCGATATCCGCGAGGCCGCCCGCGCCTTCACCGGCTGGAACTACGAGGGCTTGCAGTTCGTGGCCAACGAAGCCCAGCACGATGCCGACGAGAAGACCGTCCTCGGCCGCACCGGCAACTTCGACGGCGTCGACGTCATCGACATCATCATGGAGCAGCCGGTCACCGCCGAATACATCGCCGGCAAACTCTATCGCTTCTTCGTCAGACAGGACCTTAGCCCGACGCTGCAGGCCGAGCTGGGCGACGTGCTGCGCGCCGCCGACTACGACGTCGCCACGCTGCTGGAGCGCATCTTCCTGTCGAAGGACTTCTACAGCCCCGCCTCGGTGGGTACTCACATCAAGAGCCCGACGGAGTTGGCCGTGTCCACCTATCGCAAGCTGGGTCTCGACGACGCGCCAGGTGTCCCCGATTTTAACGGCGCGACCGGCGCCCTGGGTCAGACCCTGCTGCGCCCGCCCACGGTGGCCGGCTGGGCCGAGGGTCAGTCCTGGATCACGCCCGGCCTGCTGCTGGAGCGCGGCAACTTCGCCCGCGACGTGCTGTTCCCGGACATCAATTTCATCCCCTATGACCGCTACAACGGCAGCGGCGAGATCCGCAGCGTCGCCCGTCGCATCCGCGAGGGACAGGACATCACCAGCGCCACCCAGCCCTCCGGCGTCGGCGAGGAGCAGATGATGGCCGAGTCCAACATGCTGGCCGACCGCGACGAGGACTTCAACACCCGCTATGGCAGCTTCCGCGGCTGGCAGATGGCGATCCAGCGGGTCAAGCCGCTGTCCCGCCACACCGCGCAACTGGATCTCAGCGCCATGGTGCGCGCACAGGGCCTGGAGAACACCACCGAGGTGGTGGACTACTTCATCGCCCGCTTCCTGCGCGTGGCGCCGGAGGATGACGCGCGCCGGATGCTGGTGCAGTTTTTGAACGAGGAGCTGGGCACCGACAGCATCGCCCGGGCCGAGACCTATATGGAAGACGGGCTGCGGATGACTCTGCACCTGATCATGAGCCAACCGGAATACCAACTCGGTTGAGCAGAAAAGAGACGACTCTCATGCGTAATAACAAGCCAATGCCTAACAAGATCAACCGCCGCAATCTGCTCAAGGCCGGCCTCGGCGCCGGGTTCGCCTCTTTGGGCGGCCTCTCCATGTCCTCCGCCCTGGCCCAGGCTGCGCGCGCCGTCGCCAGTGGCAAGACCCTGGTGGTGCTGGAGCTGTCCGGCGGCAACGACGGCCTCAATACCGTGGTGCCCTACGGCGACGACGCCTACTACCGGCACCGACCCAATATCGCCATCCCCGCCAACCGGGTGCGCAAGATCGACGATCACTTCGGCTTCAACCCTGGCATGGCCGGCTTCGAGCGCCTGTACAAGGACGGCAAAATGGCCATCGTCCACGGCGCCGGCTACGACAATCCGTCCTATTCCCATTTCACCTCCATGGCCTACTGGCACACCGCCGCGCCCAACAGCGGCAACGACTACGGCTGGGTCGGCCGGCTGGCGGACCAGATGGCGCCGGACGCGCCACCGAACTACATCGTCAACATCGACGATCGCCAGTCCCTGGCGGTGCGCAGCGAGCACCACGTGCCCATCGTCTTCGATAATCCCGATCGCTTTCAGCGCGAGGCCTTCGCCGAACAGAAGCAGGCGCTGGACCGTACACCAGACATCGGCACCGCGGACAACCCGTCACGCCGCTTCCTGCTGGACATCGCCCGCGGCGCCAACGAGTCCTCCGCCCTGGTGCGCCAGGCCTGGGCCAACTACGACTCGCCGGTGGACTACGGCATCAATCCCCTGGACCTGCCCAAGGTGGTGTCGCTGATCGACGCCGGCATGCCGACGAAGCTGTATTACGTCGCCTACCGCAACAACGCCTTCGACACTCACGTGTTCCAGAATGACCTGCACCAGCGCCTGCTGACCTACACAGCGGATGCGGTCGCCGCTTTCCAGCGCGACCTGGAGCGCATAGGCCGCGCCGACGACGTGGTGATGATGATCTTCTCCGAGTTCGGCCGCCGGGT
>JBBDSI010000003.1:0-9804 GCA_040905005.1 Pseudohongiellaceae bacterium | reverse complement strand
ATCTCTCACAAATCCATTCCAGTCCTGCAGGCGTTGCTGACCGGTATCGCCCTGGCCTGTAGCGGGGCGCTGGCACAAGACAGCACACGCCCAGATCTGGAGGGCATCTGGACCAACGCCTCACTGACCAACCTCAACCGCCCAAACTACGCCGACTCACTGGTGGTGTCGGCCGAGGAAGCCCGAGTCATCGCCGCGCGCACGCCCATCGCCGGTATCGAGGGTGGTCTGGACGAGGGCGACAGCACCAACGACACGCCCGAAGAAGGCGCCGACGACTTCGGCGTGCGGGCCTACAACAATTTCTGGGTGGCCCCCGGCTCCAACCTGGCCCTGGTCAAGGGCGAGTTCCGCACCTCCTATATCGTCAATCCGGAGAACGGGCGCGTGCCCTGGCGGGAAAACCCGCAATTCGACTTCGAGCGCGTCAACTTCGGCTCGCGTTACGCCACCGGCCTCGGCGAATTCGGCGGCCCCGAAGCCTTCCCCAACTCCGAGCGCTGCCTCATCGGCTTCGGCAACAAGGCCGGCCCCGGCATGATGGGCGCGTTGTACAACAATACTTACCAGTTCGTGCAGACCGAAGACTACGTCATGATCCTGGTGGAGATGGTGAACGACGCCCGCGTCATCCCCGTCTACGATTCGCCGGAGGAAGCTCGCGCCAATCGCCGCCCGGCCGTGCATGAGCCCTGGTTCGGCGACTCCGTCGGCTGGTACGAAGGAGACGAACTGGTGGTGGAGACGATCAACATCAAGCCGCTGCAACTCAGCCAGAGTTCCGTACCCGTCACCAAAGACGGCCGCATCATCGAGCGCTTCAGCCGCTACTCCGACGATGAGATCTTCTACAGCTTCCACGTCGAGGACGATAATCTCTATACCCAGCCCTGGACAGCGGAACTGAGCTTCTACGCCACCGACGACCGGCTTTACGAGTATGCCTGCCACGAGGGCAACTACTCCATGCCGGGCTCCCTGGCCGGCGCCCGCCGCCTGGAACTCGAGCAAGAACTTGGCCGCAGTGACTGACAAGGTCATAAGAGATACAAGATATGGAGGGACTACCGTGCAGGGGTCCTCTGGATAGTCCCTCCAGCCCTTTTGCAAGTTACAGATCCCGATGCGAATTTTCAGGAACGTTCTCAAGCAAATTGCGCGCTGCAGAATTCCCGTCCTGTTGTTACTGGTATTATCGCTCGCCGCCTGCCTGACCCCCCGCGGCCACGACTGGCCCGCGGATTTGCCTCCGCAACAGGCCTTCATTGCCACCTGGGAAGCGGACAGTCGAAATCAGCGAGTGCAGCCACGGAACCAATACCTCGGCTGGGTGCGCAACTTCTACACCGGCACCGTCGTCTATCCCCAGGGCTGGCTGGACATCCAGGCCGAACTCCTGGGGCGGGCGGCGCCCGACCAGGAGGCACGCCTCGAGGCCGAGCTGGAGAGCCTGGGCATCGCCATCGGTGCTGAATGGGCCAAAGTCAACGAGCACCGCGCCATCGACAGCCGCCTGCTGGCGCTGTGGGCATCGGTCCTGCAACTCGCCGAGCTGGATTGCCAGGCGCTGAACGCCGTGGCCCTGATCGCCAACGATGTCGAGCACCTGCTGACCGACAGCCTGGACAAGGAAACAGTGCGCGAGGCCCGTTATACCGAGCGGCTGGGTCTGGCGTCCTTTGGCGATTTCTAGGGCTCCTAGCCCCGACTATTCATGAACTGCCGCCGCTACGCGGAGGGCGTCGTAGTGGAGTAAGAGCGGCCTATGAGAGCCGCCGCGAGTACCACGTAGACGGCGCTGGCGCCGAACAGCGCACCAGGTCCGACGCCGGCGTCGATGCAAAGGCCATAGACGATGGGCGAGAGCGACGTGGCGAAGACCATGATCGCCACGTTCATGGAGCGGATGGTGCCCAGGTTCTCCACGCCATACACCTCGGCCCATAGCGCCCCGGTGATGGGCGGTATGCTGCCGATGGTCAGCCCCAGCAGCGTCATCAGCGCCGGTCCCACCCACAGCCCATTCGCCGCGGCCAGCAGCACCAACCCCAGCGCCATGGGCAGCAGATAATAAGGCAGCAGGCGCGCGGCGCTGTGACGATCCACCAGGCTGCCGATGAGCAGCGAAGCCAGCCAATGCACTGTGCCATAGACCACGAAGCAGAATGCGAACCAGGCCGGCGTCCAGTCCTTGCCGGCGATCACGTAGTCCTGATGGATAAAGATGCCAGTGACGATGAACGGCGGCGCCATCAGCCCGGGCAGCGCCAGCCAGTAGCGTGGATCGGTCACCAGCACCCGGCGCGCCCGCATGGGCGGACTCGGCGCAATACCGCCCTCGCGCAGCGTGGTCTCCAGGCCGGCCCGGCGCAGCAGCCAGTACATGCCCGGCAGCACCGGCACCACCATGAACAGGGCAATGGCCAGGAAGGTCTGCTGCCAGCCGATCAGTCCGATCAGTGCCACACCCAAAAGTGGCATCACGATCTCGCCCGCCGGCACCCCCGACGCGGCTACGCTCAGGCTCTTGCCGCGGTGGTCCATGAAGTTGCGAGCCATGGTGGTCATGCCGGCATGGGGCAACAGCGCCTGACCGAACAGGCGCAGGCCGAAGAAGCCGAGCGCGAGTGTGACCACTCCGGCCGCCTGCCACATGAGCAGGCAGGCGCAGGACAGTCCCAGACTCACGACCAGGGTGTAACGCTGCAGTGACACCCGGTCGATCAGGCTGCCGGCCCAGACCACGGTGGCGGCGCTGGCCAGGGTGGCGATGGAGTAGACGGCGCCGTAGGCGCTGGAGCTGAGGCCTAGCGACTGCTGTATGGAGGCGCTGAAGGCGCCGAGAAAGAAGGTCTGGCCGAAGTTGCCCCAGAACACCGCCAGGAAGCCGAAAGCCAACGCGGCCCAGCGCGCCTTTAGTAATCGCAGATAGCCCGTCATGCGTACCCTTTCACTGTGAAAACCCGGAATTCCCCGTCCATCGGGCGTTCTTTCTGGTCATAACAGCCAATAAATAGGATGATTGGTGATACTTTGTCACCCAATTCAGTCATAGTATCGTGTTATAAAACGCTGACGTCTTGTGCTGGCAGCCTTCGGGTTGTCGGCGGGCCGGGCGAAGGATTCAGCGCCAATCGGCCAGCCCGGCCTGGACACACCCTGCATTTGAAAACCAAGGAGAACACAATGTTTCGCACTCTATTAAAGCTCGCGGGAACCGGTTTGCTGGTGGCAGCTGCCACGGCGGCCAGCGCGCAGCCCGAAATGTATTACGCCTCTCACCACAACTACCGCGTAGTCCCGGTGGTGGAAGGCCTGGTGCAGCCCTGGTCCATGGCCTGGCTGCCCAACGGCGACATGCTGGTGACCGAGAAACCCGGCCGTCTGCGCGTCGTCCGCGACGGGCGCCTGCTGCCCGAGGCAGTTCCGGGCGTACCGGAAGTACTGTATAACGGCCAGGGCGGTCTGTTCGAAGTGCTGCCGCACCCGGATTTCGCCAGCAACCGGCAACTCTACCTCAGCTTCTCCAAGCCTGTCGGTGCCGAGGACTCCACTACCACCATCGTCCGCGGTACCTTCGCGAACGACCGCCTGAGCAACGTGGTAGAGATCTTCGCCGCCCAGGCCAGCGGACGGCCCGGTCACTATGGTGGCAAGATGGTCTTCGATGACGAGGGGCACCTGTTCCTCAGTCTCGGCGACCGTCAGGAAGCGTCACGGGGCGACCTGTCCGCGCACGGAGCCCAGGACACCAGCAATCACCACGGCGTCATCGTGCGCCTGAACGAAGACGGCACCGTACCGGACGACAACCCCTTCGTCGACAGCGACGAGGTATTACCGGAGATCTGGAGCTGGGGCCACCGCAGCCCGCAGGGCCTGGTCATTCACCCGGAAACCGGTGACCTGTGGGAATCCGAGCACGGCCCCCAGGGCGGCGACGAGATCAACCTGATTGAGCCGGGCAACAACTACGGCTGGCCGGTAATCGGCTTCGGTGTCAACTACGTCTCCGGCACCCCGATCCACGAGAGCACGGCCCGCACAGGCTTCGCCTCGCCCACCCACGTCTGGGTTCCCTCCATCGCCACCTCTGGCCTGATGGTCTACACCGGCGACAAGTTCCCGGGCTGGCACGGCAGCATCATGTCTGGCGGACTGGCGGGTGAACAACTCGCCCGCCTGCACCTGGACGAGAGCTACCGCGATGTGGTGGTCGAGGAGACCCTGGCCTACGGCCTGGGCCGCATCCGCGACGTGCGCCAGGGGCCGGATGGTTATATCTACATCGCCGTCTCGAGCCGAGAGGGCGATCCCACGCGCATCATGCGCCTGGAGCCGGTGGAATAATTCCGCGTCCACAGCGCGTGAAAATAAAAAGGGGGCTCATGTGCGAGCCCCTTTTTTATTGGACTGTTTTGTTGCCAACAGTTGCTTGCGGGCTGTCGTTGCCGAAGCCGGCAGCGCATGCCGGCTCAAAACCTGCCGCTACTGCTTCGCCAGCAGACGGCAGTCACTCAATGTCGATCTGACGCAACGAAAGCTCCTCATCACTCCCCTTTTTCAGTCACTACCGACAGTTCCTGGCGATTGCCAATAACCCACTCCACGCAGCCCCCCCTGATTGTTCCCAATCAGCCTCCAGCCCAATATTCGACCTGTTATACAATCCCTGGCTGTCGCAGAATTAAGCAGTCTTTATCAGGCGCGTGGAGTGGATCCCATGAATCAACAGCTGTTCGTCGACAGCCTCGTGGCAGTCAATAGTGTGGTCAGCCTGGTTTTGTGGCTGCAGTTTTCACTCTGGTCCCTTTACCCGGGTCAGCTTCCGGCAGAAAAGCGCAAGTCGCTGCTAGGTCTTGCGCTGTTTTTCCCGTTACTCCTGACCATATCGTTGTCCCATGCGAGTTGGATAGCCGACAACCGCTTTCTCGAACTGCTGGAAACCGCGCTGGCTGTCTTGATAGGGCCGTTCCTGCTGGATTTTGTCCATGGCCGCTACCGGGACGCCTCCTGGCTTCCCGGCGCTGTGGCCACGGCGGTGCTGGCCGCCCCGCTGCTGTGGCTCCTCAACCCCTTGCTACCCATATTCCTGCCGTCGCTTTTTACTTTGGCGGCGGCAGGGGTGTGCTTGCGAGAGCGACGAGTGGATTACCTCGCGGCACACGTGCTGACGGTGGCGCTGATCATCCATTTGTCGCAGTTTGCCCGATTCGCCTGGCGCGACGTGGCCTGGTTTGCGGAAATCGTACCGTTCACCGCCACACTGCTGGGCCTGTTCTACAGCACGCTGCTGCTCTTGCGACGTCTGAATCGCCGCGCGGGCGCGCGGACAACACATCGGCCCGGCGCCGAAGCTGATCGCAAAGCCGCCGGTGGCACGCCAGCGGATGAGGATTGCGAAAACCTGGAAGGCCTGTTTCTGGCAGTGGATGGCCACCTGCAGAAGAGCCGGCTATGGCGCGATCCCGAGCTGTCGCTGGCCAGTCTGTCCCGGGAAACGGGCGTTCCCGCCTATATACTTTCCCAGGCCATCAATGGTTGCAGCGGGCGGTTCAATGACTATGTGAACAACTACCGGGTTCAGGATTTTCTAGCTCAGTATCAGCCCGGCGCCAATGTGGAGGAGCTTGCCTATAAAACGGGATTCAATTCGCGCTCGGCGTTCTATCGCGCTTTCCGCAAGGCCACCGGGACGACTCCCTCGCTGTATGCGCAGTGTCGCTGTTCTGATTTGCAAATCGGGACATAGGCGCGCCCGCACGATTCTATAATCCGAACGTTTCCCATACCGGGTCACAGAGGAGTCGGATTATGGCAATGAGCCGGAAATTGTCAGTGGTTTTGTTCATGTTGACCGCCGGAAGCTCCATCGGTGCGTCGGCGCAGTGGTCCGGCCCGGAAAGTGAGCGAATAGAGGAATTTTATGCCAGCCTGGACTCCGCGGCGCTCGTGGTACTCCACCGCGGCGAAACAGTGTTGAGCCTGGGGGATGTGTCGGGTAAATACAACGTTGCCTCCATACGCAAATCCCTGCTCAACAGCCTGTTCGGAGTGGGATGGGACAGGGGCTGGATCGAGCTGGATCGAAACCTTGCCGAAATAGGCATCGACGACACGGATCCGCCTCTCTCGGACCAGGAAAAGACCGCAACGGTCGAAGACCTGTTGCGTTCCCGTTCCGGCGTCTACCACCGGTCCCTCTACGAAGCCGGCTGGTGGGACCTGATGCCGGAGCCGGGCACGTACCCACCCGGCGAGTACTGGATTTATAACAACTGGGATTTCAATACGCTCGGCACGATATGGGAGCTGGAATCCGGTCAGACCATTCATGCGGCCTTCCAGCGCTACATCGCCGAGCCCATGGGCCTGCGGGATTTCGAGCCGAACGATGTGGAGTACATCACGCGGCGCAATCTGGCGGAGCGGATGCGCGGCAACACCTCCGACCACCAGCTCTATCTGTTCATGATGTCCGCCAGAGACCTGGCAACATTCGGGCAGCTCTATCTTCAGGGCGGCGAGTGGCAGGGACAGCAGATCCTGTCAGCGGAATGGATTAAACGCAGTTTCAACGGCCTCCCCACGGAATTCGGAAGCGGCTCTTTCAATACTCACTATGGCTACCTCTGGTGGGTGGAGAAGGGAAGCGGGCGTCGGTTCCCTGTGCCATCCATCACCGCGCCGGCCTATGCCGCCACCGGTTCGCGAGGCCACTTGCTCTATCTGATTCCGGCGTGTGACCTGGTTATCGCCCACACCTCACCCACGCGCGGAGGGGCCGGGGCTTTGGCACAAATAACGCGACGTTTCTTCGGTAGCGGCGAGGTTACCAATACTGAACTCACGCAATTGCTGGAGCTGATTGTGAAGGCGCATCCCTCTCCGGGTTGCGCTATCGCCGAAGATTGAGCTGCGGCCCTGATCGCTTGCCTGGCAGCGCCCGCAACCCTGATCGAAGATGCTCAAGCCGCCGCGCCGGCAAGACTCTATCGCGTCTCTACCTCCGCGCATCGCAAACCCATAGAACCGCCTTGCAGGCACAGGCGTATGACACGTGACACCAGTGGAGAACGCCCAATGCCGCAATGCCTCGAGAACCTGTTAACAGCCGTGACCGGTCTACTGCTTCTGCCGACTGCCGCATTCGCCCAGACGCAGGGCACCACCCTGGAACTGGAACTGGGCCCGGTCTGGCAGGAGCGCAACAAAGTACAGATTCCCAACTCCGGCGCTGCCGACCGCTTTCGCCTGGCCGACATCGCCGGCAGCGGCCCCTGGACCGGCGGGCGCCTGACACTGAACTGGCCCGTGGGCGGCCGCCACGGCCTGCGTGTCGTGCTCGCCCCGCTGTCCTATGAAGAACAGGGCATACTGGACAATGATGTGCGTTTCGCCGACGGCAACTTCAGCGGCGGTGAGCCCCTGCAGGCGGAATACAAGTTCAACTCCTGGCGCCTCGGCTACCGTTACCAGTACTACGACGCGAACGGCTGGCAACTCTGGGTAGGCGCGACGGCGAAGCTGCGGGATGCCAAGATCGAGCTGACCCAGGGCACCAGCAACGCCCTCGACGATGACCTGGGCCTCGTGCCCCTGCTGCACCTGGCCGGTGACTATCACTTCAATCCGCGCTGGTCGTTCCGCTTCGACTTCGACGGCCTCGCCGGCGGCCCCGGCCGCGCGGTCGACATCGGCCTGAAGCTTGGCTATCGACTCAACGACCACTGGCGCCTGGGCATCGGCTACCGCGGCCTGGAAGGCGGCGTCGACAGCGACGATGTCTACAATTTCGCCTGGTTCAACTCGGCACTACTCAGCGCCGAATACCGTTTCTGAATCAATCCTGGTTGGGAGTGTTGCCGCAGTGATTGCAGCGGACCTCGGTGAAGATGGATTCCTGGTCGCCCTCCTGTATGGCGTGGTCCAGCACCACCCGCAGCGCCTTGTCGGCATCGAACAGGCCGTATTCCTCGGCCATTCGCCGTAACCAGTCCAGATGGTCTTTATTGATTTCGAGTTTTTCGCTAACTTTGATTCCACCCATAATCGACGCTCCCTGAAATGTTCTACCTGATTCGTTCACACATTGATAACGCGCCGGGAACCGATTGACAAGTCAACATTGCCAACAAAATAAGGATCACAAACCATGCAGCCCTCAACCCGACCCACCCTGCTCGCCCGACTGCTAACGCTGCTGCTCGGCGTCTCGCTCGTCACCCTCGCCACCGCCGCCGAGACCAGCTGGCCGCGGCAGGAGGCAGGTGCTGCGGCCGCCGGCTTCAACGAGGAAGGCATCGCCCGACTGGACGCCGCCATGCGTGAGATCGTCGCCAATCAGGACGTGGCCGGTATGGTGTGGCTGCTGGCCAAAGACGGCGAGGTGGCCACCTTCGAGACCGCCGGCCTGGCCCGGCTCGACGACCAGGTGCCCATGACCGAAGACTCGCTGTTCCGCATCTACTCCATGACCAAGCCGGTGACCGGCGTCGCACTGATGATGCTGTGGGAGGAAGGTCTTTGGGATTTCGATGACCCGGTCAGCAAGTTCATCCCCGAATTTGCCAACCTCAAGGTGCTGGCCAGCTACGACGATGCCGGCAACGTGCAACTGGAAGACCTCGAACGTCAGCCCACCATGCGCGAGCTGCTGAATCACACCGCCGGCTTTGGCTACGGCCTGTTCGGCGACGACCCGGTCAACACCGCCTTCCAGGGGCAGCAGGTGTTGCAGTCGCGCGACCTCGATGAGCTGATCGACAAGGTGGCGGACATCCCCCTGATGGCTCAGCCCGGCGAGCAGTGGTACTACTCTGTCGGCGTCGACATCCAGGGCTATATCGTGCAGGAGCTTACCGGGATGGACTTCGGCGAGTTCCTGCGACAGCGCCTGTTTGAGCCCCTGGACATGATGGACACCCGCTTCTACGTGCGCCCGCAGGACCGCGAGCGCTTCGCCGAGGTGCACTACTGGGATACCGAGCGCGAGCGCCTGGCGCAACAGCCCGCTCGTCCCGACCGGCCCAGCTATCACGACGCCGACCGCCTGGAGTCCGGTGGCGGTGGCCTGGTCTCCTCGACTCACGACTACGCCCGCTTCCTGCAGATGCTGGTGAACAGGGGCGAGTTGGACGGCGTGCGCATCCTCAAGCCGGAGTCGGTGGGCATCATGCGCACCAACAGCCTCACCGGCGAGGAGAACATGCAATACGGCATCGGCGGCCCCGGCCAGCCCGGCCAGGGCTTCGGCGTCGACTTCGCGGTCACCTACGACCCCCAGGCCGCCGGCACGCCCCAGGGCCCCGGCACCTACTACTGGGCCGGCGCCGCCGGTACCTCTTTCTGGATCGACCCGGTGAACGACATGTTCTGGCTGTCCATGATTCAGGCCCAGGGACAACGGCGACCGGGAGCGGCGAACATGGGAGTAGTAGCGCGGGACATCATCTACGAGAGCCTCGCTGACTAATTACCTACTGGGTCTGAAAATTCATCCCTGGCTCTTTTTTACCTACTGGGTCTGAAAATTCATCCCTGAATTTTCAGACCCGCGCCCGCCAATCAGCGGCGCAGAAGTGTCATTCTGCTGGTGATTGGCGGGCTCGCGACTCGCTGCGCTCGCGTCGCACATCCCTGTGCTTGCTTTTTACCTACTGGGTCAGAATATTCATCCCTGAATATTCTGACCCGCGCCCGCCAATCAGCGGCGCAGAAGTGTGATTCTGCTGGTGATTGGCGGGCTCGCGTTCGCTGCGCTCACGTCGCGCATCCCTGCGCTCACTTCGTGCCGCATCTCGG
>JBBDSI010000002.1:6071-14028 GCA_040905005.1 Pseudohongiellaceae bacterium | reverse complement strand
GCGAGGGCGTTTTCCTCGATGAATTCCCGGCGCGGTTCCACCTGGTCACCCATCAGGGTATTGAACAACTGGTCGGCGCCGATGGCGTCGTCGATGGTGACCTGCAACATCCGTCGGGTCTCCGGGTTCATGGTCGTTTCCCAGAGTTGTTCGGGATTCATCTCGCCCAGCCCCTTGTAGCGCTGCAGGTAGTGACCCTTCATGGCATCGTGCGTCAGCCACTCGATGGCTTCGGCGAATGACTTCACGTCCTGGCGGCGGTCGCCGCGCTGGACATAGGCGCCTTCTTCGATCAGTCCATCCAGGGTGTCGCCCAGGTCAGCCAGGTTGCGGTATTCGCCCGAGTGGAAGAAGTCCTGATTGAAAGTGAAGCGCTTCTCCAGCCCGTGTTGAGTCTGCCGCACCAGCGGCAGGAAGGCGGAGCGCTCCGGGTCTTCAAGCACCTCGTAGGTATAGTTATCGGCGACGCCCGGGTGTAATTTCCGCAGACTGTCCGCGAGTTGCGCCATCCATTCCACCACCGGCTCTTCCTGCTTCAGGTTTTCCTCGGGCAGGCGCGGTGCATAGATCATCGCTTCCATGATCTCGGTGGGATAGAGCCGCGCCAGACGACTGATGATCGCGTAGGCCCGGTTATACTTGTTGACCAGCTCCCCCAGGGAATCGTCGGCGATGCCCGGAGCGCCGGCATTGACGTGCAGGCTGGCGCCGTCCAGCGCCACCTGGGTCTGGTAGAGCCGCAGTTCGGCCTCGTCCTTCAGGTACTGCTCCTGCTTGCCCTTGCGCACCTTGTACAGCGGTGGTTGGGCAATATAGATGTGGCCCCGTTCCACCAGTTCGCGCATTTGCCGGAAAAAGAACGTGAGCAGGAGGGTGCGGATATGGGAGCCGTCCACATCCGCATCCGTCATGATGATGATGCGGTGATAGCGCAGGTTCGCTGGCTGAAACTCGATGTTGCCGATGCCACATCCCAGCGCCTTGATCATCGTGCCGATCTCCACCGAGCTTAGCATCTTGTCGAAGCGGGCTTTTTCCACGTTGAGGATCTTGCCCTTCAGCGGCAGCACCGCCTGGTTCTTGCGGTTACGGCCCTGCTTTGCGGAGCCGCCGGCGGAATCACCCTCGACGATGTAGATCTCAGACAGCGCCGGGTCCTTCTCCTGGCAGTCGGCCAGCTTGCCCGGCAACCCGGCCACGTCCAGGGCGCCCTTGCGGCGAGTCATTTCCCGCGCCTTGCGGGCCGCCTCGCGCGCCCGTGCCGCGTCGATCATCTTGTTGACGATCAGCTTGGCGTCCTGGGGATTCTCCTGCAGATAGTCATTGAAGTGTGCCGCCATCTCCTGTTCCACGACCGTCTTCACCTCCGAAGACACCAGCTTGTCCTTGGTCTGGGAGGAAAATTTCGGATCCGGCACCTTGACGGAGATGATGGCCGTGAGCCCTTCGCGGGCGTCGTCGCCGGAAGTGACAATGTCTTTCCCTTTTTTAACTGACAACTCCTTGTCAATATAGGACTTCAGGACACGGGTCAGGGCCGCGCGAAAGCCGGCCAGGTGAGTTCCCCCGTCCCGCTGGGGAATGTTATTGGTATAGGGAAAGATATTCTCGAGATAGGAGTCGTTCCACTGCAGGGCAATTTCCACGGTAATGCCATCTTCTTCGCGCTCGGCGACGAAATGGAACTGCTTGTTGATCGTGGTCTTGTTCTTGTTCAGGTAGTCGACGAACTCCCTGAGCCCGCCATCGTATTTGTACAGGTCTTCCTTGCCGGTGCGCTCGTCTTTGAGGTGAATGGCCACTCCGGCGTTAAGAAATGCTAACTCACGCAGTTTCTTCGCCAGGATGTCATAATGGAACTCGACATTGGTAAATGTCTGCTCACTTGGCTTGAAATGGATCTCGGTACCGGTACCTTCCGTCTCGCCAACGACCGTCAAAGGCGCCCGGGGGACCCCGTGTGCATAGATCTGCTCATGAACCTTGCCCTCTCGGCGGATAGTGAGCTTTAACTCCTCCGAGAGGGCATTGACGACAGAAACGCCGACGCCGTGTAATCCGCCCGATACTTTATAGCTGTTATCGTCGAATTTTCCACCTGCGTGCAACACAGTCATGATGACTTCTGCGGCGGAAACCCCTTCCTTGTGCATTTCCGTGGGTATCCCCCGACCGTTGTCATAGACCGTGACGGTTTCGCCCACATGGATGACCACGCTGACCTTGTCGCAGTGACCCGCCAGTGCTTCATCGACGGAGTTATCCACCAGCTCGAACACCATGTGGTGCAGCCCGGTGCCATCGTCGGTATCGCCGATATACATTCCCGGGCGCTTGCGGACCGCATCGAGACCTTTCAGCACCTTGATGCTATCGGAATTGTACGCGGATGGTTTTTGTTCGCTCATGCCTGTCCTCCAGCGGAACTGCTTGATCAGGGTGTCGGCAGGCGCCGTCCCGGCTCCTGTCCCTCTTATCACCCACTGCGTATTTTACCACGTTCCACGTGGAACGCGGCCATTTCGGTCGCCTTATCCAATCCTTCGAGCACTGCTTCCCGGGACACTGACGTCACGAACAGCTGGCTTTCCTGTTCTACCAGATAGCGCATGACGGCTGCGCGGTTATCCGCGTCCAGCTCTGCCGGCAAGTCATCCACCAGATAGCAGCACAAGCGCTCCTGGGATAGCGACAGCAAACGGCCCTGAGCGATCTTCAACGCGATGACCAACATCTTCTGCTGGCCCCGGGAAAGTACTTCCACGGCCTTTTGCTTGCCTGCCCGGATCGCCAGGTCGGCACGTTGCGGGCCAAACTGTGTCGCCCGATAACGTACATCCTGCGCGTGATGGTCCTCCAGCACCTGGAGTAAAGACTCGCCCGCGGGCCATCCCCGGTGATATTCCAGGGCCAAAGCAAACGGCGCATCCGGCACCAGGGCCTGATAGACTCGCGCAAACTCCGGCAACAAGGCGTCGAGATAGCGATTGCGCGCCTTGTCTACCAATTCAGCCGCCGCACACAATTCCCGATCCCAGACCTTCAGCTGTTGCCGGTCCGGCCGCGACCCCTTGAGCAATTGATTACGATTAGCCAGACACTTCCGGGTCCGGCGCCACTGGGCCAGGAAATCCGGTTCCACGTGGAACACGCCCCAATCCATAAACTGGCGTCTTGATCCGGGGCCTCCCTCCAGTAAGAGAAAGGCATTGGCATCCAGCACGAGAATAGGCAACAGAGCCGCCACCCGGTCCCAGTTGCTCTGCACCTGGTCATCCAGTTTCAGCCGCTGACGATCCCGGCGTCCCCGGGATATCCCCAGCTTGTGGTTGTCGGACAGGCGTACGAAGACCACCGCCTCGTCCCTCTCATGATTGATCAGTGAATCCGTCTGCGCCGTGCGAAAGGAGCGCCCCAGGCCAAGCAGGTGTATGGCCTCCAGCAGGCTGGTCTTACCACTGCCGTTGGCGCCATGGATAAGATTAAAATGCGGATGGCTCTGCAGCTCGACCTGTTGCAGATTGCGCACGCCGGTGATCTGCAGTTCCCTGATTACGCTCATTGGCTAAGCGGCGTGTGCCTGACAGAAGACTCAGGCAGGGCATTCAGCAAGGGCAGAGCTACTGCTGCGGCGGCACTGCGGGTCTCCAGGCCTATTGGTTGCAGCATACCGGCAGTGAAGGCGCCATCCCGCAACAGAACGGCTATAACCGCATCGGCATGACGACATACAGCGCTTCGCCTCCGCCTTCCGCCTCCAGCAGGGCGCTGCTGTTGGGATCCGACAGCGTCATCCGCACCTGCTTGCTCGGCAGCGTGGTCAACACATCGATCAGGTAACTGACGTTGAAGCCTATCTCCATGGGCTCCCCCTGGTATTGTACGGGCACTACTTCCTCAGCCTCTTCCTGCTCGGGGTTGTTGGCCACAACGCGCAACTCATCTTTGGATAGCATCGCCCGCACGCCGCGATATTTCTCATTGGACAGGATAGAGACACGCACGAAGGCCTGGCGCAGCGTCTGGCAATCTCCGATTACCACCCGGTCGCCGCCCTTGGGCAACACCCGGTTGTAATCGGGAAACTTGCCATCGACCAGCTTGGAGGTGAAAGAGTACTCCGGCACCTGTGCCCGAATATGATTCTGCCCGAAGGTCAGGGTGATCTCGCCGCCGTCATCGGAGAGCAGCCGCGCCAACTCCATGATCCCCTTGCGCGGTAGAATCAACTGTTGCACCTCGGTCAGCTCATTGCTCATGGCCACCGTCTCCATGGCGAGACGATGACCGTCGGTAGCCACCACCCGCAGGTAATCCGCAGCCACCTCAAACAGCATGCCATTGAGGTAATAGCGCACATCCTGCTGAGCCATGGCGAAGCTGGTGTTGTCCAGCAGGTCGCGCAGTTTCTCCTGGGCGATGGTCAGGGAGAAACTGTCGGGCTCCTCATCGACGCTGGGAAAATCCTGCGCCGGCAGCGTCGTCAAGGAGAAGCGACTGCGCCCGGATTTAACCTGCATCTTCGTGTCGTCCAGATTCATTTCAATGACGGCATCGTCAGCGAGCGACTTGCAGATATCCAGCAGCTTACGCGCCGGGACGGTGATCTCGCCCCCCTGCGCCGACTCATCGACCTGCACCCGACCGATCAACTCCACTTCCAGGTCGGTTCCGGTCAGGGACAACTCCTTGTCCTTCAGCACCAACAGGACATTGGACAGCACCGGCAGCGTCTGCCGACGCTCCACCACGCCACTGACCAGTTGCAGCGGTTTCAGCAACGCCTCACGGGAAATTTTAAAATGCATTATCGAGTCACCTTTTCCTTATTATTCAACAACTTACCTATCTAATTAGCTAGAGAGGGAGCGCAGCAGGTTGTTGTAGTCTTCCTGTATGTCCGTTGAGCTATGTCTGAGCTTGTTGATCTGCTTGCAGGCATGCAGCACCGTCGTGTGGTCGCGGCCACCAAAAGCATCGCCTATCTCCGGCAGGCTGTGATTGGTCAGTTCCTTCGACAGCGTCATGGCCACCTGGCGTGGTCGGGCCACGGAGCGATTGCGGCGTTTGGACAGCATGTCTGCCATCTTGATCTTGTAGTACTCCGCCACCGAACGCTGAATATTATCAATGCTGACCAGTTTGTCCTGCAGGGCGAACAGGTCGCGCAAGGCTTCCTTGATGAGTTCGGTGGTGATGGGCTCGCCCTTGAAATTGGCGTGGGCGATCACCCGCTTCAGCGCGCCTTCGAGTTCGCGCACATTGGAGCGCAGACGCTGGGCGATAAACAGGGCGGCCTCGTAGGGCAGCTGCGCATGGCAGCGCTCGGCCTTGTTGATGAGAATTGCGGCCCGTGTCTCCAGTTCCGGCGGTTCTACCGCGACGGTGAGCCCCCAGCCAAAGCGCGACTTCAGTCGCTCCTCGAGGCCGTTGATCTCCTTGTGGTAGCGATCACTGGTCAGAATGATCTGCTGACCGCCTTCCAACAGCGCATTAAAGGTATGGAAGAACTCCTCCTGCGAACGCTCCTTGCCGGCGAAGAACTGAATGTCGTCGATCAGCAGCGCATCCACGGAACGATAGAAACGCTTGAACTCGTTGATGGCATTGAGTTGCAACGCCGTCACCATGGTGGCCACGAAGGTCTCCGAATGCAGGTAAACGACCTTCGCCCCGGGTTTGCGGGCTACGATATAGTTACCCACCGCATGCATCAGGTGGGTCTTGCCCAGCCCCACACCCCCGTAAATGAACAGCGGGTTATAGGCATAGCCGGGATTCTCCGCCACCTGCCTCGCCGCGGCCCGGGCGAGCTGGTTGGATTTGCCGACGATGAAGTTATCGAAATTATTCTCTGCGTTCAGCGCACCCCGATGCCTTAATTTACCTTCAATAATGGTGTCGACGTTGCCCTTGTCGGTTTCCCGAACTACTTGCGGCGCCGTTTCCCGCACTGGTTCCCACACTGGTTCCCGCTGAGCCGCCGGGGCGGCCGCGGGTCTTGCGGCGACATGGTTGCCGCCGTTCAATGGTGCCGGGGAGCCGTTTTGCGCCTGTCGTTCCTGCGCTGTGGCTGTCCCCTGGCCTGCGTTGGCGATTCGACCCCCCAGGCCGTTATCGCTAACGCGTACGTCTAATCGTACATCGAGGTGACCGACTCCCTGCTCTGCGAGAATCTCCTGAATACGTGGAAGATACTTTCCCTTTACCCAATCCTTGATGAAGCGATTGGGAGCGAATACACAAATCTGCTCTGTACCGGTTTGTGCCTGGAGTGGTCGGATCCAGGTATTAAACTGCTGTGAGGGAAGTTCTTCTTTCAGGTTGTCGATGCATTTAGTCCAAAAAGTCCTGTTCGCTTCTGCCACTTCCGCTTGCCCGTTTGGTTTATTATTTGTCTTCAAGAGCCGGAAAGTCTAACGGCAGCCAGCAGACTTATCCACTGCTTTGAAGCCCTGACGGCGTGTTTTTCATATTTATTTTTTACTATGTTTTTCAACGAGTTAAATAACCACGGTTGGTAAATTACGGGGTTGGAAATAGGGTAAACACCTGAACATGCGCAGCGCCTGTTAATAAATACCCTGTGGATAAGATGTGACTAAGTTTTGCATGGCTTGCGCCTGGCCTTCTCCAGGCTTGAAAGCCAGGACCGACCTTTCTGCCGGCCCTGTAAGTCGGGCTGTTTGAACCTGCAGGTTAGGCAGAGTGCAAAGAGAGAGTGCAAAGAGAGAGTGCAAGGAGAGAGGATGCCTGACCGGGTTCACGGCAGGTCGCCCGCGGACCTGCCCTCTCGCAGCCCTTCATGGTGCTCCTGCCCATATCAAACTGTCACCCTTCCCCGAGACCCTTTTCATTGCATGTTGGCAGTAAAACCTCTAGAATTCCGCCTCTTTTTTGAACCCGCAGCTTGTAAGCACTATTGTTGGAATTCAGCTATGAAACGTACATTTCAGCCCAGCACGTTGAAACGCGCCCGTCGCCATGGCTTTCGTGCGCGGATGGCTACCAAGGGTGGCCGTCTGGTTCTCGCCCGTCGTCGTGCCAAGGGACGTGCCAAGCTGTCCGCCTGATCCGCTCACTGACTTGTAACGAGTAAAAGTGGCGAGTCCGTGGCAGACTGCAGCTTCCCCAAGACCAACAGGCTGCTGAATGCCAGGGATTACCAGGCCGTATTCAGTCAATCCCGGTTCAAGGTCTCGTGCCGATATATTCTGGTGCTGGCTGCCAGCAACAACGGACCTCAATCCAGACTGGGCATTATCGTGGCAAAAAAGAACATCGGCAAAGCCGTGGCGCGCAACCGGATCAAGCGCCTCCTGCGCGAGTGGTTTCGCTGCCAGCACGCCTTCCCCGTTGGTTTGGATCTGGTCGTGATGGTGCGCAAGGATGCTGATACACTGAGCAACTCGCAGTTCCGCCAGCGCCTTGCAGGGTTATGGGGTGACCTCGAGGCCAAGTGCCAGCCAGCCCCTTCGCACTGATTTTCCCGGACCGCCGCCTGTCATGATCAAGACCTTTCTGATCAAGCTTGTTTCTCTCTACCAACTGAGCCTGAGCCTTCTGATCGGCCAGCAGTGCCGTTTCTACCCCACCTGTTCCCAGTACACCAAGGAAGCCATTCAACGTCACGGCGCGCTGCGCGGTGTCGGCATGGGAGTGCGCCGAATCAGTTGCTGCCATCCCTGGCACGCTGGCGGTTATGACCCGGTGCCTGAAGGCGACGACAGTTAACTCAATACCAGGACTCAGCTCGGCTTATGGATCTGACGCGCTTCTTTTTATATACGGCCTTGGCCGTTATCACCTACCTGATGCTGCTGGCCTGGCAGGAGGATTACCCGCCCGGGATCGATAATGGTGGGCAAGGGGGTCGCGTCGTCTCTGAGCAGCTTACGCCCCCGGGCAACCCTTCGACTCCGTCCTCTGCCGATATCCCGAGTGATATCCCAAGCGA
>JBBDSI010000002.1:0-5971 GCA_040905005.1 Pseudohongiellaceae bacterium | reverse complement strand
CCGGCACGGCCCCGGCCAGTGTCACGGCCAGCGCCACACCAACAGGGTCCGGCACGGCCGGCAGTATCGAGGTTTCCACCGACACGCTGCAACTGACCATCGACCTCGATGGCGGCGACATCACCTACCTGGCGCTGCCTCAGTTCCTGACCGAGCTCGACGAGAACTCCGATCCGTTCATTATCCTGAACAATACCGCGCAACGCACCTATGTGGCTCAGAGCGGACTCATCGGTCGCGATGGCGTCGACGCACCCGAGCGCGCCGTCTTCACGGCGACTTCCGGCAGTTACTCGCTCGACGCCGGCGCCGACAGGCTCACTGTCGACCTGATGACACGGACCGATGCCGACGTGGAGATTACCAAGCGTTTTCACTTTGAACGCGACAGCTACCTGATCGATGTCGAGTATCTGGTCAATAACCAGTCGACGCAGCCCTGGCAGGGCAATATCTTCGGCCAGATTAAGCGTGGTGCTTTCGATGACCCCAGTGACGCCGGCGGCTTTGGTCGCACCTACCTCGGTTTCGTCACCACGGCTGCGGATGACCCCTACGTAGAGATCGAGTTCGACGACATCGATGGCGGCGTGCCCGCCCATGAAATGACCGGCGGCTGGATCGGATTCAGCCAGCATTATTTTATCTCCGCCTGGGTGCCCGGGGCCGATACGGCGAATCGCTACAGCACGCGCCGCAATGACCAGAACCAGTATTTCGGCGTGTTCACGAGCTCAGCTTTCACCGTTGAACCAGGCAGCACCGGCAGCGAGACCGTGCAGTACTACGCCGGCCCAAAGGACCAATACGTCCTGGCGGACATCGCCCCGAGTCTGGATCTCACGATCGACTACAGCTTCCTCTGGTTCCTGGCGGCG
The DNA here is from genome assembly GCA_040905005.1 of Pseudohongiellaceae bacterium. Classification (GTDB taxonomy): domain Bacteria; phylum Pseudomonadota; class Gammaproteobacteria; order Pseudomonadales; family Pseudohongiellaceae; genus UBA9145. Next base: position 5,093 of record JBBDSI010000002.1, on the reverse strand, counting down.
CCTATCTACTGGCTGCTCCGACAGATCGATGACTTCGTCGGTAACTACGGCGTCTCGATCATCCTGCTCACCGTCGTCGTCAAGGCGCTCTTTTACAAGCTCTCGGAAACCCAGTACAAGTCCATGGCCGGCATGCGGCGGCTGATGCCGAAGATGCAGCAGATCAAGGAGCGCTACGGCGAAGACCGCGTGCGCATGCAGAAGGAGACGATGGAGCTGTACAAGAAGGAGAAGATCAATCCCTTCGGCGGCTGCCTGCCCATGCTGGTACAGATGCCCGTGTTCATCGCCCTGTACTGGGTACTGCTGGAGAGCGTGGAACTGCGTCATGCACCTTTCGTCCTGTGGCTGCAGGATCTGTCGGTGCGTGATCCTTATTTCATCCTGCCGCTACTGATGGGCGCCACCATGTATCTGCAGACCAAGCTCAGCCCGACGCCGGCTGATCCCATGCAGGCCAAGGTCATGACCTTCATGCCGATCATGATGACCGTACTGTTCCTCTGGTTCCCGGCGGGCCTGGTCCTGTACTGGCTGACCAATGGCGCGCTCGGCATCCTGCAGCAGTGGTATATTACCCGCAAGATCGAAGCAGAATACGCGGCCAAGGGCGCGAGCTGACCCCGACCGGCAAGCGGACTGTCATGTCCACGACGACCACCGATACCATCTGCGCCATCGCCACGGCCCCGGGCCGGGGCGGTGTCGGCATCGTGCGCGTATCGGGGCCACTGGCGGCCAGCGTGTGTCGCGCGATACTCGGTGAAGTCCCGCCTCCCCGGACCGCGCACTTCGCCGAATTCCGCGACGGGGACGGCGCGGTCATCGACCAGGGTATCGCCCTGTATTTCAAGGCGCCGCGTTCCTTCACCGGCGAAGATGTCCTCGAGTTGCAGGGTCACGGCGGCGTCCAGGTGATGAGCGCGCTGCTCGGAAGAGTCCTGGCGCTCGGTGCCCGTCTGGCCAACCCCGGCGAATTTTCGGAGCGGGCGTTTCTCAACAACAAGATCGATCTCGCCCAGGCGGAGGCGATCGCCGACCTCATCGACGCCGGTTCGGCCCAGGCCATGCGCTCGGCCATGCGCACATTGCAGGGCGAGTTTTCCCGACTCATTCATGCGCTGGTCGCCGAGCTGACGCAGCTACGCGTTCACGTCGAGGCGGCCATCGATTTCTCCGACGAAGACATCGATGTCATGAGCGACACCGGTGTGGCCGATCGGCTGACCGCCGCCCGCCAACGCCTGGTGCTGCTCTTTGCCCGTGCCGAACAGGGCACCCTGCTCAAGGAAGGTATCAACATCGTTATCGCCGGCAAGCCTAATGCCGGCAAGTCCAGCCTGCTCAATGCCCTGTCCGGGCAGGACACCGCCATCGTCACCGATATTGCCGGGACCACGCGCGACCTGCTGCGCACCGAGATCAGCCTCGACGGGCTGCCACTGCATATCACCGATACCGCGGGCCTGCGCCTGAGTGATGACATCGTGGAACAGGAAGGAGTACGCCGCGCCCGCCAGGCCATGGGCGAAGCCGACCAGATCCTTCTGCTGGTGGATGCCAGTACTGGCAAGACTGATGTCGCCACGATGCTCGAGCCCCTGGCATTGAACGAGTTGCCGGCGGAGTCCCGGCGCGAACTCCTTGCCCGCACCACCCTGGTACTCAACAAGATCGATCTGCTGAGCCAACCCGACCCCGGGATCTCATCCACAGATTATGCAGAGCTTACCCTCAGTCTTGTGCGCCTGTCGGCCACGCAGGGGACGGGATTGCCGCTACTGGCCGCACACCTTAAAGACCTGGTGGGCTACCGCCAATCCGGAGAAGGGGTCTTCGTGGCCCGGCAACGTCACTTGCAGGCCCTGACGGCGGCAGCGGAACACTTGGATAGCGCGGCCGAAGGGGTAAGTGACCACTTACAATTGGAATTAATAGCAGAAGAACTGCGGCTGGCCCAACGCCAATTGGGACTGATCACCGGGACCGTGACCAGTGACGATCTACTCGGCGAGATCTTCTCCAGCTTCTGTGTGGGTAAGTAGGCGCACAAGCTGTTCGCCTTCGCGGTTTTGGCCTGAACAAGGCGTGCATGGTTCGGGATAAGTTTTCGCCTTATTGGCGCACCGGCATTTAGTACACAATGGCCACCTAGCTTACTGAGTGGCTGCCAAGGGCTTGCTCCCCTACTTATCATTGCCGCCAGCGCCCGTGACGATTGACGCGAAGGCGCTTATGCACAGCTGGGGCCGCCCCTAACAGTATTAACATCTATTCCATACTCTATCTAACCAAGTACGAGTAGTACTATAGGGATCTATAGTTATCTGTTAATAGTTATTTGGTATTTGTAGTAATCAGTGGGTCCTTTATTTTTCAGAACGAGTCTATATACTCCACAGCCCCTCTGAGTGAGGCAGGTAATCATGGAATTCAGCGATCGTTTCGATGTCATTGTGGTGGGCGGCGGACACGCCGGCACCGAAGCCGCTCTGGCCAGCGCCCGCCAGGGCGTGAAGACCCTGTTGGTCACGCACAGCATCGAGACCCTGGGGCAGATGTCCTGCAACCCGGCCATCGGCGGCATCGGCAAGAGTCACCTGGTCAAGGAGATCGACGCCCTGGGTGGCGCCATGGCGCACGCCACCGATCGCGCCGGCATCCAGTTTCGCACTCTCAATGCCAGCAAGGGGCCGGCGGTGCGGGCCACCCGCGCACAGGCGGACCGGGTGCTGTACAAGGCTGTTATTCGTGGTCTGCTGGAGAACCAGCCCAACCTGACCCTGTTCCAGCAGGCCGTGGACGATCTCATCATCGAGGGCGAGGACCGGGTGGCCGGTGTGGTCACCAACATGGGGTTGCGCATCCGTGCCAGCAAGGTCGTGCTCACCACCGGGACCTTTCTCGGCGGCAAGATTCATATCGGCCTGCAGAACAGCGCCGGTGGCCGTGCCGGTGATCAGCCGTCCATCGCGCTGGCCGAGCGCCTGCGTGCCCTGCCGTTTCGGGTCGATCGGTTAAAAACCGGCACCCCGCCGCGCATCGATGCGCGCTCGGTGGATTTCTCGGTGATGGCCGTTCAGGCGGGTGACTCGCCGTTGCCGGTCATGTCGTTCCTCGGCGACGCAGCCGAGCATCCCGAACAGGTCAACTGCTATATTACCGCCACCAACGAGCAGTGCCACGAGGTTATCCGCAACGGACTCGACCGCTCACCCATGTACACGGGCATCATCGAGGGCACCGGGCCGCGCTACTGCCCGTCCATCGAAGACAAGGTTATGCGCTTTGCCGACAAGAGCGCACACCAGATCTTTGTGGAGCCGGAGGGACTCAACACCAATGAGCTGTACCCCAACGGCATCTCGACCAGCCTGCCATTCGATGTCCAGGTGGAGATGGTGCAGCACATTCGCGGTTTCGAGAACGCGCACATCACCCGGCCGGGCTATGCCATCGAATACGATTACTTCGATCCCCGCGACCTGAAGGAAACCCTGGAGACACGCTTCATCGAGGGCCTGTATTTCGCCGGCCAGATCAACGGCACCACCGGCTATGAAGAGGCCGGCGCCCAGGGACTGCTGGCGGGGCTCAATGCCGGCCTGGCGGTACGCGGCAGGGACGGCTGGTGTCCGCGCCGCGATCAGGCCTACATCGGCGTGCTCGTCGACGACCTGATCACCCTTGGCACCAATGAACCCTACCGCATGTTCACTTCGCGCGCGGAGTACCGGTTGTTGCTGCGCGAGGATAACGCCGACCTGCGGCTGACGGCGATCGGCCGGGAGCTGGGGCTGGTGGATGACGCGCGCTGGGCGTTCTTCGAACGCAAGCAGGAAGCTATCGAGCGTCACCTGCAGCGCCTGCGTTCGACCTGGGTACAGCCGCGTTCGGACGCCGCTGACCGCGTCAATCGACTGTTGGAGAAACCCATGACCCGGGAGTACAGCCTGGCCGACCTGCTGGCCCGTCCCGGCATCGAGCATGATGCCCTGCTGGCCGCCGCCGATGTCTCCTCTCTATCGGGATTGGAGGGAGAGGATAGGGAGGGTGAGAAATTGGGAGGTGAGAAAATGGGGGGTGGGAAAATGGGGGGTGAGAATATGAAGAGATCAGAGACCGACGCCGCCGACAGGCAGGCGCGGCAACAGGCAGAGATCCAGATCAAGTACCAGGGCTACATCAATCGCCAGAGTGAAGAGATCGCCCGCCTGAAACAGCAGGAGGACAAGGTGTTGCCGGCGGACCTGGACTACGACCAGATGCCTGGCCTGTCCAACGAGCTCAAGCAGAAACTGATGACGGCCCGGCCCGCCAGTATCGGGCGCGCATCGCGGATTCCCGGCATGACACCCGCCGCCGTTTCCCTGCTGCTGATCTATCTGAAGAAACACCAGACCCTGTCCCGCCGGGCGAGCTGACCCGGACGGCGCAACATGGCGAGCGCGACAACCCGCGGTGAACTGGAGCAGGGGCTGGCTGAGTTGGGCTTGCCGCTGAGTCCCGAACAGGTCGACCGCCTCCTGGCTTATCAGGAGCTGCTGGCGAAGTGGAACCGCCGGGTAAATCTGATCAGTGGTGGCGAGCTGGATGAATTCGTCTCCCGCCATCTCCTGGACAGCCTCGCCATCGCCCACGCCCTGGAGTCCGCGCACAACATTCTCGATGTTGGCAGCGGCGGCGGCCTGCCCGGCATACCCCTGGCGATCGCCTTGCCCGACCAGCAGTTCACCCTGCTGGATAGCAACGGCAAGAAAACCCGCTTCCTCTTCCAGGCCGCGCTCAGCCTGGGACTGGGCAATGTCGAAGTGGCAAATTGTCGGGTGGAGCACTATCAAAGTCCCCGGCAAATTGATATCGTGACGTGCCGTGCGTTTTCCTCGCTGGCCGAAATACTGTCCAGGACCCGGCACTGTTTCCATCCGGAGACCGAGTTGCTGGCAATGAAAGGCCGCTATCCCGATGAGGAGATCGCCGGGTTGCCGAACGGATACCGAGTGGCCTGGACCCGTCAACTGACAATCCCCGGAATCGACTCGGCGCGACACCTGATTGCGGTTAGAATGCAGGACACCGATAGCGGCTGATGC
>JBBDSI010000001.1:3446-14056 GCA_040905005.1 Pseudohongiellaceae bacterium | reverse complement strand
GTCAGAGGATCTGGAAGTCGTCGCCGAGATCCATTAGCTCGGGTTCGAGGTCCCAGAGTACGCCGGAGAAATTGTCCGGAACCTGAGCCTGGTCGCTGTCGAGGCTGTCTTCGCTATTGAGTTCGTAGGGGGTGCGCCAGTCTTCCGGTGCTTCGGCCGGAGCCAGATAGAGTTGCTGCCACATGGAGACATCGTACTCGCCGACCTCACCGTCGAGCAACTGGATCTCGATAGTGCCGCTGGCGTCGTCGATGGCAACGACTTCGAACAAGCTGCCGCTGACTACGTCCTGATACCAGACGGAAATCTCGGGCATGAGCGTATTCATGGTGGTGTCTCCAGCTCAGTGGCCCTGGCTCACTGAGTCGTTTTTGGAACCCTCTTATGCATTGTCAATCACTATAGATACAAAGAGTCAGCGATGGGAAGGCTTTTTCGCGGGAAAATTGTAACAGGAGCATGGCGTTGTAATGCGCTTGCGCCTTAACTGGGTGAGATAACTATTTGACCCACGGCCGATTGTTGCTTTGCCGGGGATTTTCTTATCTGTGATAATTCGCGCACCTTTACGACGGAAGAGACAATGCGAGCGAATGATGACAAGCCGGGGCGTGTGCTGCTGGACCTCGAGGGCCCACTATTGTCGGCGTCCGAACGTGATCTGCTGCAACATCCGGCTCTCGGAGGCCTGATTCTGTTTGCGCGCAATTACCAGAGTCTGCCGCTGCTACAGGAATTACTGGCCGCCGTGCGCGAGTGCAATCCGCGTCTGCTGGTGACAGTGGATCAGGAGGGTGGCCGCGTCCAGCGTCTCCTTGAGGGTTTTACCCGTCTGCCGCCGCTGCATGGTTTCGCGGCGGCCTATGCGCGCGACCCGGCGGCGGCCTGTGCGCTGGCGACGGAAGGCGGCTGGTTGATGGCGGCCGAGGTGCTCGCCGCCGGTTGCGATCTCAGCTTCGCGCCGGTGCTCGATGTGTATTCCGCATCCAGCCAGGTGATCGCCGACCGGGCCTTCGCCGGCGACGTCGAGACGGTGACGGCCCTGGCGCTGGCTTACATCCGCGGCATGCACGAGGCCGGCATGGCCGCTACCGGCAAGCACTTCCCGGGGCATGGCAGCGTGGTAGCCGACTCCCACGTAGAATTGCCTGTGGACAGGCGCAGCGCGGAGGCCATTCTCGATCACGACTATCAGGTGTTCGCACGCTGCTGCGCGGAGCTGGACGCCATCATGCCGGCCCATGTGATCTACCCGGCAGTGGATTCGGTGTGTGCCGGTTTTTCCTCGCACTGGTTGCAGGAGAAGCTGCGCGGCGAGCTGGGTTTCGACGGCGTTATCTTCAGTGACGACCTGGTCATGGCCGCGGCCCATAGTGCCGGCTCCATCGAGAAGCGTCTCGAGCAGAGCTTCGCCGCCGGTTGTGACGTGGCGCTGGTCTGCAACGACCGGCGCGCGGCGCTCGCCGCACTGGCCTGGGTGGAGCGCGAGGGCCTGGGAGGCAGTGAGCGGCTACCGCGACTGCAGGGCACAGGGACACTGGACTTCGCTGCGCTGCGCCAGCAGCCGCGCTGGGAGGAGGCGCGGGCACGACTTGCGGCTTTGCAATAGAATTGAGGGTACTGGGGAAGTAAGCATGGAAAACTTGAGTAACATTTTTTCGCTGGATCGCCTGTCGGAACTGGGCTGGGGTGTGGAGATCTTCGCTTTGGTGACGGCGACCCTGCTGGCTCGGGCCATCGCCCTGCGCCTTCTGGGTATGGCGGAACGGCATCTCGCCAGGACCGCAAATACCTGGGACGACGCATTGATCGAGGCGGCGCGGGGACCGCTGAGCTGGTTCATCCTGATCATGGGGCTGTTGTGGGCGATCGACATCAGTGAGGGCTATGTCGATGACGAACTGTTTTCCATAGAAAACCTGGGCGTCATCCGCCAGCTCACCTTCATTGCGCTCCTCGTGGTGTTCTTCTGGCGCTTCATCAGCGAAGGCGAGAAGCGTCTGTACGTCAAGCTGGCGCAGGCACAGGAGGAGGGAGCGGACGGCGACAAGGCGCGCATGGACCCGACCACGGTCAACGCCCTGGCCAAGCTCCTGCGCCTGTCGGTGATCATCTCCGGCGCGATGATCGCCTTGCCGACGCTGGGGATCGAGATCACGGCCCTGCTGGCCTTCGGCGGTGTGGGTGGCATCGCCATCGGCTTCGCCGCCCAGGACCTGCTGGCCAACTTCTTCGGCGGGCTGATGATCTATCTCGACCGTCCCTTCGCCATCGGCGACTGGATCCGTTCGCCGGACCGGGATATCGAGGGCACGGTGGAATACATCGGCTGGCGCCTGACGGTGGTGCGCACCTTCGACAAGAGGCCACTGTACATCCCGAATTCCGTGTTCAACAAGCTGGCGCTGGAAAACCCCTCGCGCATGAGGAATCGACGCATCCACGAGACCATCGGCATCCGCTACAAGGATGCAGGCAAGATGGAGGCCGTGATCAGGGATGTGAAGGAGATGCTGCAGAAGCACGAGGCGATCGACACCTCCCAGACCATGATCGTCAACTTTAATGCCTATGGCGCCAGCTCGCTCAATTTCTTCGTCTATTGTTTCACCAAGACCGTGGCCTGGGTGGAATATCACGAGGTCAAGCAGGATGTGTTATTCAGGATTATCGAGATAGTGCACCGGAACGGCGCCGATTTCGCCTTCCCAACCACGACACTGGACGGGCTGGAGGTGCTCAGGCCCGAGCCCGACGGCAACGGCGCCCCGGCCTGATCGATGATGTCCGAGCCGTTGCCCGAAGAAATACGCGCCGTACACGCCAGGGCCAGGTGTCTTTTCACCAAAGAGCAGGTAGAGGCGGCGCTCGACAACATGGCCACCGCCATCACCGCCGATCTGGGTCAACGCAATCCCATCCTGCTGTGCGTGATGACCGGCGCCGTGGTGACGGTGTCCGAGCTGGCCCTGCGCCTGGATTTTCCCCTGCAGCTCGACTACGTGCACGCCACCCGTTACAACAATTCCACCGCGGGCGCGGAGCTGCGCTGGTTACGGCATCCATCGCTTGATCTGCGCGGGCGGACCGTGCTGATAGTGGACGACATCCTCGACCAGGGCGCCACGTTGCACAACATCGTGCGTCATTGCCAGGGGCAGGGCGCGGAGGCGGTGTATAGCGCCGTGCTCGTGCACAAGGAGCATGAGCGCAAGCTGTCCGACCTGCAGGCTGACTATACGGGGCTGTACTGCCCCGATCACTACGTCTACGGCTACGGCATGGACTACCGGGGCTATCTGCGCAACGTCGCCGCCATCTATGCGGTGGCGAAAGGCGACGTCTGATCGGCGTATTCCACCAGTCTGGACAGGGCGGTGTAATAGATGGCGGTGCGGACAGGACGCGCCTCCATTTGCGCAAACAGCGCCCCGTAGGTGGCCAGTTGTCGATTATGCAGCGCCTGCTGCCCGGCGATGAATTGCGCCTCCGACTGTCCGTCCCGGGGGGCGCCGGTCTTGTAGTCGATGACCCAGCGCGTGCCGGCGGTGTCGACGAAAGTGCGGTCTATCACGAACTGCTGCACCCCCTGTTCGCCACGTCGGCTCAGCGGCAGTTCACAGGCGCTCTCCGCCAGCCCGGCGTCGAAGATCCAGCCGTGTTCGCTGTCGTCCAGGCAGCGCTGTACCGACTCCTCGATAATGCGCAGCTGCTGCGCCAGTGACGCCGGGTCCGGGCAGACCCGTGCCAGTTCCCGTGACCAGTAGGCCTGCAGGCGTGCGCGCTCTTCGCGCAGCCGCGACGGGTTGTTGACCAGATCTTCCAGCGCAGCATGTATCAGGGTGCCGGTGCAACGCGCCAGCGGATCGTCGTACTCGCGCGCCGCGAGATCGCTATCGTCGCTCGCTGTCAGGCTCTCTTGCTCCGCGCGCAGGCGGTCTTTCTCCCGCGCGCTCAGGGCGATGCCCCCCTCCAGGCGGCGGATGGGCGTGACCATGTCTCGTCCCTGCGCGTCGACAGGCGCGGTCGTGGTGGCCGGCAGTTGCAGTTGCGAGACGTTGCCCACGACCTCGAGTTGCGGCCAGATACGGTACAGCAGACTGCGCTTGTCCGGCGGCTGCGCTTCGCCGTCCTTCTGCTTCTGGGTCGCGAGCAGCAGTGCCGAGCGCCGCGCCCGGGTGACGGCGATATAGAGCAGGCGCGTCGCCTCCAGCTCGCCCTTGATCCGCCGCTCCTGCTGCAGGAGTCGATAGAGGGCGTCGTCGTCACTGCCGGTGGCGCTGCGCGTGGCAAGAAACAGGCGCGAGGCGCCGGCGCTGTTGAGACGCTCATGCCAGAGCAGCAGCGCCTTCGCATCCTGTTGCGCCTCCCGTCCCAGGCAGGGCAGGATGACATGATCGAACTCCAGGCCCTTGGCCTTGTGCATGGTCATGAGCTGCACCGCGGGAGCGCTTCCCGACTGCACCGGGGAGGGCGCGAAGGCCGCGGCCAGATGGGCCTCGAATTCGAACAGATTGTGCAGGCCGCCGCCCTGGTCGTGCTGCTCCAGCAGCGCGAAGAAATGCGCGGCGCTTGCCATCTCCGCCTCGTTGCCGCAACAGTCGGCGCCACGCAGCAGAGTCCAGGTCGCTTCCACCAGTTGCCGCAGCGGTCGCCGGAAGCGCATGGCCATCGCCAGGCGCAGTACGTCCACCACCTCCGCCAGGCGCTTGCGGTCCTCGGCGTCCATCACCGCCAGGGCCTCGGGGGTCTGCAGTGTTGTCCACAGGGAGCCCTCGCCGGCCAGCTCCGTCAGTGCCAGCAGCGCGGCGCCACGCAGGCCGCACCAGGGTGCGCGCAGGATGGCCAGCCAGGCGATGCGGTCGGCCGGATTGAGCAGGGCGCGCGTGAGGCTCAGCAGATCCGCCACCGGCATGACCGTGTCCAGGCGGTCCATGTCGGTGGCCTGCCAGGGGATGCCGGCCTCGCGCAGCTGCCGCACCACCAGCGCGAGCTGCGGGCGGGTGCGGGCGAGAATGGCAATCTCGGCGTCTGGCTCTGCGGCCCGCAGCGCCCTGATGTGAACGATGACCTGGCGCGCCTCGAATAGCTGTGCTTCCTGGCGCTGGTCATCCTCATGGGGGATAAGGAGGGTGGAAACAATGGCCTCCTCTTCGGCCTCGTGGACCCAGTGTGAGGGCGAGTAGGGTACGGCGCCGCGGCTGCTGTCCGCCGTGGCCGGAAAGGTGGGCGTGAATACGCGATTGACCCAGTCGACGACATTGGCCTGAGAGCGGAAGTTGGCGCTGAGCGTCAGCGGTTCCAGCTGAAGATCGTTGATGCCGGATTCCCGCACCTGCAGGTAGATGCCCACGTTGGCGTTGCGAAAGCCATAGATCGATTGCATAGGGTCGCCCACCAGAAACAGGCTGCGCCCGTCGTCTGCCTCCCAGCCCGCGGTGAGGCGCTCGAGTAAGCGCAACTGGGTGTAGGAGGTATCCTGGAACTCGTCGACGAGTATGTGTTGCAGGCGATGATCCAGCGCCAGGGCGATGTCGGTCGGGTCGTCCGCCGGGCCGAGCGCGTCGAGGGCGGCGGTCTGGGTCTGCGTGTAATCGACGACGTGAAACTTGCGGAAGGATAGCAGCAGCTCGCTGCCCAGGTGCGCGAGCACGTTGAGCAGCGCGGCCAGGAGCTCCCAGCGCTGGCCGGGCAGGGGCGTCTGTGGCAGCAGCCGCAGCTCGGCGATCGTTGCCTCCAGCTCCGCCTGTTCGCCCAGTTGCGCGAGCAGGGCCTGTATGCGCGCCTTCATGGCCTTGTCATCCGCGGGGAATCCCTCGCGTTTCGTAATCCCTTTGGGTTTGCGCCAGGTGTCATTATTTGTGAGCAGCATATCGGCCAGGCGCTGCCACCAGGGCAACGCCTGTGGCTCGGCGCCGGGCAGGGCAGCCAGTTCGCGGAAGTCCGGAAATTCGATCCGGCCCTCGGCGATGAGCATGGCGGTGGAGAAGTTCAGCAGCGTCACCAGTTCATCGGCGAATGGTGCCAGCTGTGTATGCAGGCGGCTCAGCGTTTCCGTCACGAGTTCGTCGAGGTTGTTTGCCAGATAGCGCCGGGCCTCATCCGGCTGCCGGCCCAGTTCCAGGACATAGGACAGCCATTGATCGCGCTTGTGCAGCAGATTGACCAGCAGTTGTTCGACCTGGTCCCGGTCATTGTCCAGGTGCTCGAGTAGCCGCTCCACATCGTCGGCGAAGGGGCCGTCGCTTTCGAGCTGCGTCAGGGTATTGTCGATCGCCTCGGCGAAACAGTGCTCGACGTCCTCGCTGACGGCGGGGTTGCCGCCGAGCCGGGAAAGCACCGGCAACTGACTCGCCAGATAGAAACAGAAACTGTCGATGGTCTGCACCCGCAGGCGTGAGGGGTTGTCCAGCAGGCGCCAGTTGTTATCGCGATCGGTCTTCAGCACCGCGCTGGCGAGGGCCAGGCGCAGGCGCTCGAAGTCCTGCAGCGGTTGCTCGCCTGACTCCTCCAGTTCGCGGGCCCAGCGCAATGCCCGGATGATGCGATCGCGCATCTCGCTCGCCGCCTTGCGGGTAAAGGTGATGGCGAGGACTTCCTCGGGCTGGGCGCTGATGCTGAGCAGGTGCAGGAAGCGCAGCGTCAGCAACTCGGTCTTGCCGGAGCCAGCCGGGGCCTGCACGATGAACGAACGGCTCACGTCCAGCGCCGCCTCGCGGGCAGCGCGATCGGGCAGGTCGGTCCGCTTCATGCTTCCTCTCCGTAGGATGAATCTTCGTCCACCGTAGCGGAGTCGGCATCGCTGATTAGCTCATCGACGCGGCACAAGGGTTGCAGACGGCAATACTGACAGGTGCGCTGGCCATGGGCCGGATCCACTCGCAGGATGCCCCGAATGAACTCGTCGGCCATCCGGGTAACACTGTCACTGAACAGCTCCCTGAGCTCAGGCCAGCTCCTGTCGATGCGCTTCAACTCCTGCACGGGCCGGATGTCGGGATGGAAATTCTCGTCCGCAACCAGCATGGAGTAACCCGTGTTGGTGACATTGAGGTGGGCCAGGCCGATGGCGGAGACTTCGCCCCTGGAGAGTTCGTCGGCGGCGACGCTGTAGACAGGCAACTGCATGTCTTCGGGCCTTGACTCCACCCAGCTATGCAGCGCGGGTGTGCGTTTGCCCGATTTGTAGTCGATGACCGCCAGTCTGCCGTCACCGAGGCGGTCGATGCGGTCGATCTTCAGGCGCAGACTCAGGGCCGCGTGTGTCCAGGTCAGCGCCTGTTCGCGGGCGATGATCTCGAAGTCCGCGCGCCGCTCTTCTGCGTCGAGAAAGGCCTGCAACAGGGCGGTCAGCCGCCTGTGTTCGATGGCCCGGAAGCGCGGGGTCATTAGCCGCCGTTGCTGGCTCAGCAGATAGTCCACTGCCGCGCTGGCGGCCTGCTCACACAGTGCCTGCCGCGCCGGGCCCACCAGGGCCGCCAGCGCGGTGCGGTCGGGCAGGCGCGAGAAGAGGTATTCGAGCGCGATATGGATCGCGCTGCCGCGCTGGCGTTGATCGAGGCCGGCACGGAAGTCCTCCAGCGCCTCGGCCTGTAGCCGGTGTCTGGCAAAGGCGCGGAACGGGCAGGCCGATTGATCGCCGAGCACGCTATGGCCGCCGCGTGAGTCTGCCGACGCCGGCAGGACGACCGCCGCCGTGTCGGGGACTTCCTCGAGACGACAGGCGCCGTGTCGGGACAGCGCATAGCGGTTGATGCCGGGCTCGCTGGCACTTGTTTGGCTGGCCGTTGTTTGGCTGCGCACCGGAAAATCGAGTATGAAACTACTGGCCCGATAGGTCTGATCGCCGTCTTCGGCGAAGTGGCTTGCCAGTAACTCGCCGCTGACCGAGCGGCACAGCAGGTCGAATTCCCCCCGCGCTGCCAGGTACTGCAGGTCGCTGTGACTGCCGGGAACTCCGGCTTCCTTCTGCAGTGCATAGGGCAGGAAGGGCGAGGTGTTCACGGCCCGCGGCCAGCTCTGATCGTCACAGCCCAGTAGCCACAGGTGATCGAAGCGCAGGCCGATGGCCTCGTTCGCGCTGTAAAAGGAGACCTGGCGCCTCAAGCCGGATTCACGCCACTGCGGCGTCTGCTGGCAGAGCTGCCGGAGGCGGGCGAGGGCGGTGGCCCCATCGAGGCGGCCGAGTGTGACGCCGGCGGCGCCGAATTGATCCAGCGTCTTTTGCCATTGCTCGAACAGGCGCCGCTCATGCCGGGTCAGCGCCGGCCCGGGCCAGCCCAGCAGCACCAGCATGGCCTCGAAACACTCGCGCCAGGCGAGCGCCGATGCCTGCCTGCCCATGCGTCGCAGCCGGGTACGAACGGCCAGGAGCGCGGACGCCAGAGCCGGGCTGTGACAGTCGCGCTGCTGTTGTCCGAGGAAAAATCCGAACTCCTCCAGCGTGCAGCGCTTCAGGAAGCGACGGCGCATCAGGCGTTCCATGGCGAGGCGCGACTCCTGTTCATCGTCCTCGCCCGGCAGGATATAGGGAGATTGCAGCAGGCGACAGAGGTCGTCGCTGAGTTGCAACTCCTGGACCAGGCCCAGCACCAGCAGGGCATCGTGAATCAGGCCAGCCTGCAACAGGCTACTGTGTGCACCGGCGCTGTTGAACAGCTCGCCGTCGCTGCCGAAGTCGAACAGGCTATCGGGATGCAGCGCGTCGGCCAGGGCGCGGGTGAACGGCGCCTGTCGTTCCTGACGATTGTTGCAGATGACGCCTATGTGCGCGTTCGGCTCCTGCGCCAGCATCCGGGCGATCCAGTCGGCGCAGGCCGACTCTTCGCTGCGCGGGTCGGGCAGAGTCAGGCGCGCGGTGGCTCTGGCGGTCACCGCTCCCTCGCGCGCAATCGTCTGCACCTCGCGGCTGCTGGACAGTCGCGAGAACAGGGCGCGATACAGCGGCGGGGGCTCGTAGAAATTGACCAGGACGATAGAGGCGGGCAGTAGAGAGGCGAACACGTCTTCGGACAGCTCGCCTAACAGCGCGGTGGCGCCGACCAGCGAGACCACACCCGTTGCCGCGCAGCGTGCGGCGAAGGCATCGGCCCAGCGCAGGAAGGCCGCCACGTCGGGGATGCCGGAGAAGGCCGCCAGCGCCGAACTGTCGGGCTGGTCCAGCTGCCACAGTTTCATGGTCTGCCAGGCCTGACTCACGGCCCGCGCGGTTTCCTCGGGATTTAATAGTGGGTAGGTATCGAGGGACTCCTCGATCAGTTGCACCCAGAGGTACTGTTCTTCGATGCTGCTGAGGATGGCTTTATCCATGCAGGGCGCGACGCCCAGCGCCGCGGCCTGTTCCCAGAGTCGCTTTATCCAGATGTCGATGGCAAACACGGGGGGCGTGACGAAGACGCTTTCCTCACGATCCTGCGCGAAGCGATGGAGGATGGCGTCACACAGGCGGTTATTGGGGACGAGTATCGTGTCGCCCCGCGCCAGGCTCTCAGTGAGACCAGAGATGTCTACGCGCGATCCCTGCATCAATGGTGCCGGCTGTCATTGTTCATGGTGTCTGCCCAGTCGAGGAATTCGCGGCGATTACCGCGGAAGACGATGCGCGAGAGTTTTTTGTTGAGTTGGTATTCGTACATCGGATCATAGTAGTCGGTCAGCAGTTTCTCGATCCACGTTCGGTGCTGGCTGGTCGAGCCGTCCCGCAACTGTCTCTCGAGCGCCGCCTCCATCAATGCCCTGATCTCGCCGTGGCGCTCCAGTCCCAGCCGGCGCCGAATCTTGTCCAGGCTGCCGGTCAGATAGCCCGCGAAACGCTCTGCCGCAGCCGTCGGCTCGGCGGCGCGCATGTCGTCGAAGTTGGCGATGATATAGTCGCGCAGGATCGTCTCCGCGCGATTCTCCAGAGTCTCCTCGATGACCGCCAGGGGCGATTCGCGCATGGCCTCGAAGAGAGGCACAGGCACCGACAGTGAACCGATGGCGCGACTCTCGTCCTCGACGAATATCCGCTGCGGTTGCGTCTGCGCGAGGCGGATGAAATCGACGGCGAGGGCGTTCTCGAAATCGATCTGCGCGGGCTGCCCGCCATGGCGTGGCCCGAAGGCGGAGCCGCGGTGGTTGGCGTGTCCCTCCAGGTCCACGTGGGCAGGCAGCTGCCGCAGCAGGTGTGTCTTCGCGCACCCGGTCTTGCCGGCGACCACGATCAGGTTGTCGCGGGCGGCCGCCTTCTCGAGCACGCCGAGCAGATAGCCGCGCAGCGCCTTGTAGCCGCCGGCTATCCTGGGAATGGCGATGCCGCGTTCATCGAGCCATTCCTGCACGATGCGCGATCGGAGCCCGCCGCGGAAACAGTACAACCTGGCACCTGGATTGTCGGCGTGGAAGCGTTGCCACTCGGCGAGGCGCTGTTCTTTCTCAGCGCCGCTGATCAGTTCGTGCCCCAAACTGATGGCGGCGTCCTGACCGGCCTCGCGGTAACGGATGCCGATGCGCCGCCGTTGTTCATCGTCGAGCAGGGGGATATTGACCGCGCAGGGGATGGCGCCCCGGGAGAATTCCACCGGGGCTCGCACGTCGAGCAGAGGCGTGCCGGCCTGGAGCAGGGCAGTGAA
>JBBDSI010000001.1:0-3346 GCA_040905005.1 Pseudohongiellaceae bacterium | reverse complement strand
TCTCTGGCGCTATCTCAGGCACTGTCTCAGGTACTGTCTCAGGTACTGTCTCAGGTACTGTCTCAGGTACTATGGCACCCATGCGCGGTTCAACAGCAGGGCTGGAAGTTTGCTGGCGCAAGTGTAACACCGCCGTGCCGGAAACGCGGTCAGGCACCCGGAGTCTGCGTATTAGTATAGACAGAGTCGAGGAAAACCGCAGGTTCCGGGCTTCCGCCGCGCAGGCGCTGCATTTGACTAGGCGTAGCCTCTGGGCATCTGCTACCTTAAAGCGCAGCCCCGGCAACAGACTGCGGTGATCATGAGCGACCAGCCCCCCGACAAGCGCAGCAATCCCGACCCCTTCGCGATGGCGTCCCGCATCGAGAGCCGGGGGCCGGCGCCGGTGCACCTGTGGGATCCACCGTTCTGTGGTGACATTGACATGTGTATCCGTCGCGACGGCACCTGGGTGCACGAGGGCAGGCCAATCCGGCGCCCCGCGATGGTGAAGCTGTTCGCCTCGATCCTCAAGCGCGAGGGCGATCGCCACTACCTCGTCACCCCGGTGGAAAAAGTAGGCATCCAGGTGCAAGACTGCCCATTCCTGGTGGTGGACATGGAGGTCAGTGGCAGCGGCCTCGAACAGGTCATTACCTTCACCACCAATACCGGGGACGCGTTCCCTCTGTCAGCGGAACATACCCTCGAGGTCGAGACCGATGCCCACAGCGGCGAACCGCATCCGTGCGTGCATGTACGCAACGATCTCTACGCCCTGATCCAGCGCGCCGTCTTCTATCGACTGGTGGAGCTGGCGGTGGAAAAGGAAGTCGGGGGCAGGCCAGGCCTGGGCGTGTGGAGCGCACAGACATTCTTCACGCTGGGCCAGGTCTAGCAGTGCATGAGGAGTGCACAGAGCGCATGAATAGCACGGTCCAGGCACCTCTGCAGGTCTTGGCGCCAGGCCCGGCAATTGACCTCAACAGGCAAAAACGGCATCATTAGCCCCTTTTTTCAGCGCTGGCCAGCCTCTGTGCGGGGAAGGGAATTCCTGCCGGCCGCGTCCAGCGCCCAATCCTGTTTCGTCAAACCTGAGTGGAGAATCCATGAAGATTCTTGTTGCTGTAAAACGTGTGGTCGATGCCTATGTGCGCGTCCGGGTGAAGTCCGACGGTTCCGGCGTGGACCTGGCCAACGCCAAGATGGCCATCAATCCCTTCTGTGAGATTGCCGTCGAGGAAGCCATCCGCATGAAGGAGGCGGGCGTCGCCGACGAGATCGTCGCCATAGCCATCGGGCCCCAGGCGGCGCAGGAGCAGTTGCGCACGGCGCTGGCGCTCGGCGCCGACCGCGGCATCCTGGTGGAGACCGACGAGGAGGTCAAACCCCTGGCCGTCGCCCGCCTGCTCAAGGCGATCAACGACAAGGAACAGGCCGACCTGATCATTCTCGGCAAGCAGTCCATCGACTCCGACAACAACCAGGTGGGCCAGATGCTGGCCGCGCTGCTCGACTATCCCCAGGGTACCTTCGCCAGCAAGGCGGAGCTCAAGGACGGCAAGATCGAGATCACGCGGGAGATCGACGGCGGTGAGCAGACAGTGCTGCTGGACCTGCCGGCCGTGGTCACCACGGATCTGCGCCTGAACGAACCGCGCTATGCCTCCCTGCCTAACATCATGAAGGCCAAGAAGAAGCCCATCGACAACACCAACCCAGGCGAGCTGGGCGTGGAGGTGAAGTCCGGCCTCAAGACCGTTAGCGTGGCGCCGCCCCCCGAGCGCACCGCGGGCGTCAAGGTCGAGTCCGTGGCGGAACTGGTCAACAAACTGAAAACCGAAGCCAAGGTCATCTGAACATGTCCATTCTCGTAATCGCCGAACACGATAACAGTTCTCTCAAGCCCGCCACTCTCAATACCGTCACCGCGGCCAGCGAGATCGGCGGCGACATCGACGTGCTGGTGGTCGGCGCCGGCTGCCAGGCCGTCGCCGATGCGGCAGCCGCCATCGCTGGCGTCAATAAAGTGATCCTCGCGGATAATGCCTGTTATGAACACCAGCTACCGGAGGCCGTGGCGCCGCTGATCGCCGAGTTGGGCAAGGACTATTCCCATATCCTGGCCGCGGCCACTACCACCGGCAAGAACCTGCTGCCGCGTGCCGCCGCACTGCTGCAGGTCGACCAGGTCTCCGACATCGTCGAGGTCAAGGGAGCCGATAGCTTCGTGCGCCCGATCTATGCCGGCAACGCCCTGGCCACTGTGCAGACCAGCGACCCGATCAAGGTGGTGACGGTACGCGCCACCGCCTTCGGCGAGGCCGGGCAGGGCGGCAGTGCCAGCATCGAGAGCACGGACTTCACCGTGGAGCAATCCATGACGAGCTTCGTCGGCGAGAAGCTGTCCGCCTCCGAGCGGCCGGAGTTGACCGCCGCCAAGGTCATCATCTCCGGCGGTCGCGGCATGCAGAGTGGCGAGAACTTTGCCCTGCTGGAGAAGGTGGCAGACAAGCTGGGGGCCGCCATCGGCGCGTCCCGCGCCGCGGTCGACGCCGGCTTCGTGCCCAACGACTACCAGGTGGGACAGACCGGCAAGATCGTCGCCCCCGAGCTGTATATCGCGGTCGGCATCTCCGGCGCCATCCAGCACCTCGCCGGCATGAAGGACAGCAAGGTGATCGTCGCCATCAACAAGGACGAAGAGGCGCCCATCTTCCAGGTCGCCGACTACGGCCTGGTGGCGGATCTGTTCAAGGCGCTTCCGGAACTGGAACAGGCTCTCTGAGACGCCTGTCAGATTGACGTCTGCCATCTAGCCCGGACTATTCATGAACGACCTACTGCGGACGCCCGATTACTCGAAAGAGTACCTAAAAAAACAGATAGTCGTCTTTAGCAAAGACGCGCACAAAAAAGCCCGGTCAAACCGGGCTTTTTTGTGCCTTTGCGCGGGCCTACCCCGCTTACTACACCCGGGCTAGTCGACCGACGTACCGGAACTCTGCTCCTGTTCCTTGCGCTCACGCTTGCGCACCTCGCGCGGGTCGTTAGGCGCCCGTCCCTGGAAGGCTTCGCTCGAGACACTCGGGTCAGGTTTGGGCTGCTTCCTGGGCTTGGACCGCTTTTCGGGCCTGGCCTCGCTGGCAGGTTCCTTGTCGGCAGCCACTGATTGCGGCTCCGGTTCCCGGACCTCGGCAGCGGGCTGCGCTTCCCGGGCGGGTTGTTCGGGCTTGTCCGGACGCGGGGCAGCGGCTGCAGGCGCAGCCTCGGCGGTGCCACCTTGTGTGGCGGCTGTCGACTCCGTCGCGTCGGTATCATCCCCTGAAGGTCTGCGAGCCTCCGGCCGCCGGCGCGCTCGCTTGCG